>CAYGXD010000097.1:8588-13283 GCA_964353705.1 uncultured Eubacteriales bacterium
TCAAGATCACCGACAGCCAGTATGGCAAGACTTGGGACCTCAGCATCTGCGCCGATTGCGGGCACATTTTCGCCAACCCCAGCCCGACCCCGGCGTATCTGGCATTTCTCTACGGTCAGGTCGAAGATCCTCTTTATGAAGACGAGGCAGCCGGACGATCCAGGAATTTCCTGCGCATCCTGCGCCGTCTCGAAAAGCTCCTCCCGGAAAGGGGCGCGCTCTTCGATGTCGGCGCCGCCACCGGAATCCTGCTCGACCTCGCCCGGCGCCGCGGCTGGGAGCCGGCCGGCATCGAGCCCAGCTCCTGGGCGGTTAAAGCGGCCTCGGACAAGTACCGGCTCACGCTCGTCGAGGGGGCGCTGGAGACGGCCTCCCTTCCGGAGGACCGCTATGCCGCCGTGACGATGGTCGATTTCATCGAGCACACTCCCCTTCCCTACGAAGTGCTGAGAAGGGCTCATTCGATCCTCAGGCCATCCGGGGTCCTCGTCCTGGTCACGCCGGACATCCACAGCCGGGCGGCCCGGCTGGCCGGCCGGAGATGGTGGCATCTGCGGCCTGGTCATGTGGCCTTCTTTTCCCGGAGGTCGCTCACCGTCCTGCTCCGGCGAGCCGGCTTTTCCATCGTCGCCGAACGCCGCTACTCCTGGACCTTCAGCCTGCACTACCTCCTTTCCAGGAAGCCGGCCTTTCAGGCCCGATTGAAAAAAACCAGGGCGTCTTCTTTTTTAAAGGGAATTCCGATAAAATTGGCGCTCGGTGATTCATTTGAGGTCTATGCAGTGAAGGATAGCCGAGGTTGACTGCCTACCTGCGCGCGCTTCGTCTCGAGAGGTGGCCCCGCAGCGCGGTCATCGTCCTGGGAAGCGCCGCTTTTTTCTTCCTCAACCCCGAGTTTTTGTCCTCCTTCCGGCCTCTCGCGATCGCCGGTCTTCTCGGCCTGGCCTTCCTCCTGACCTGGGCTATATCCACGTCGAACTATATCCTCAACGAGATCGTCGATGCCCCCTATGATATCCATCACCCCGCCAAGCGGAACCGCCCTCTCATCCAGGGGGAGATCAGGAAGAGCCCCTTCATACTACTCGGGATCGGCCTAACGGCCGCCGGTTTCGCCTTGGCCATGATCTTCTTCTCCCGCTCCTTCGTCCTTTCCCTGCTCGCTCTCTTGGTCGCGGGCTTTGCCTATAACGTCAAGCCGGTCCGGACCAAGGACATCCCATTTCTGGACGCCATCTCCGAATCGGCCAACAACCCGATCCGCTTCCTCATCGGCTGGTATGCGTTCGCGCCTCGGCATCTCTTCCCTCCCATCGCCCTCCTCCTGGCCTGGTGGTCTTTCGGCAATTTCCTGATGACGGCCAAACGCCTGTCCGAGTTCCGGCTCCTCCGGGACAAGGCCGCCGACTACAGGCTTTCCCATAAGAGATACTCCCGAAGCTTGCTGCTCCTGGGAATGTTCGTCAGCGCCGCGGTTTTCCTGGCGAGTTTCTTGGTCTTCATTCTCTCTCTCCGGTTCTACCGTTTTCTTGCCGTCTTTCCCCTTCTCTTCCTCTATCTTTTTCTCTTCTTCCGCAAGACCCTGAATGAAAGGGAGGTCATGGAGGAGCCGGAAAGCCTGCTCCTCAACCCCCTGATCGCCCTGCTGACACTCGTCCTGGGCGGCCTTTTTGCCCTTTCCGTTTTCTTGTGATAGATTATGAAAATTCCATCCTTTCCGGGAAAAAGAGGAAGAAGATGAGCCTGCTGGATATCATGCTGAAACTTCTTCTGGCCATCGCCCTGGGCGGCATCATCGGCTTGGAGAGAGAGGCCAGCCAGAAGCCGGCCGGGCTGAGGACCCACATCCTGATCAGCGTCAGCGCGGCCATGATGATGATCCTCCCCCAACTTATGCTGGCTGGTAAGGATGCCGCGGGCGGGGAGACGCTCCGGGTGGCGGCGGCCATCATCACGGGCATGGGCTTCATCGGCGCGGGCACGATCATCCAGTCCCAGGGAACGGTCCACGGCCTGACGACGGCCTCAACCCTTTGGACGGTGGCCGGCCTCGGCCTGGTCGTGGGCGCAGGTTATTACCTCGTCGCCCTCCTCTTTTCACTGCTGGTTATCGCGGCCCTCGTCCTTTTCAGGCGTGTTGAGGAGACCCACCTGAAGAAATCCCTCTACCACTACCACCTCAAGATCAAGGACAGCCCCGACATCCTCGTCAACCTGAGGAAGCTGATCTTTCACCTTGGACTCAAACTGGCCGAGCTCAACCTCAAGAAGGAAAGGAATGTCTCCGTCGTCACGCTTTCCTTCTCCTCCTCCGAAGAGAAGGAGCGCCAGTTCAACCAGAGCCTGTTCGACATGGGCGAGATCCTTGAGATCAAGATCGATTAGAAAAAAAATCGTCCTGGCGACCTCCAACCCGGGCAAGGTACGGGAGATTCGGCGCTGCCTAAAAGGTCTTCCCCTCGAGCTGCTGTCCCTCCGCGACATCCGGCGAACGGGCGAGGTCGAGGAAAAGGGAAAGACCTTCCTGGAGAACGCCCGTCATAAAAGCCTGTCCTATAGTCTCTTGAGCGATCATCTGACTTTGGCCGAGGACTCCGGTCTCGAAGTGGATGCGCTCGACGGCGCACCGGGAGTCTTTTCGGCCCGCTTTTCCGACCCCGGTGCCACCGACGAGAAGAACATCCGCAAGGTGCTGCGGCTGATGAAGGGCGTGCCCCGTCCCCGGCGCGGGGCGCAGTTCGTCTGCCGGCTTGTCCTATCTCAAGGAGGGCGCGTGCTCAAGACATGCCGCGGGCAAGTCAGAGGAGTCATCGCTGAGGAGAAGAAGGGGCATCACGGGTTCGGATATGACCCGATCTTTTTCTACCGTCCGTTCGGCCGGACCTTCGGAGAACTCCCGCCGGACCTGAAAAACGCGGTCAGCCATCGCGGCCGGGCCCTCAAAAAAATGAGGACATTTCTCCTTCGCTATTTGGGGATTTCCGGAAAGGGAACTTAGAAAATAAGGAAGGGGGCCGAAGCCCCCTTCAGGCCTTCATTTGCTAGCCGCCTCCGCGCCCACGGTGATCAGGTCTTTTAGCTGTTCAAAAACCTTCTCCCCGATCCCGCGGACCTTCAGGATATCCTCGACTTTTTTGAAGTTGCCGTTCTCCTTCCTGTAGTCGAGGATCCGCTGGGCGATCTGCGGCCCGATCCGCGGGAGTTTCTCCAACTCCGCCAGAGAGGCCGTGTTGATGTTGACCTTATCGCCCGCCTTCGCCGCCGTTTGAGCGGAAACGATAGGAGAGACGATGAGGCCGAGCGCGAGACCGATTAGCAATGCTTTCGCCGTCAGGCGTTTCATGATAACCTCCTTTCGCTCCTTGCTTATGCAAGCCCCGGGCCAAACACGGTTATCAGCGCAATATGTTTATTATCAATAATATGAAAAAACGCTAAAAAGAATCACGTGAACCTCTGTTTATGCACACGCCTGACCTCCGTAAACGCCCATTCACTCTCCAGTCCTTCCCTAGTGTTGGTCTCTGGCTTGAAGCTGTCACGGGGAGCGAACTCATGCCCGGGGTTATCGCGACCATTCAGACATTTGGCAATCGGATGAATCTCCACCCCCACCTCCATTTCCTGGTGACCGAAGGAGGAGTGGATGAGGTGGGTGCCTTTCACAAGATCCCCCGGATAGACGACTCGCGGCAAGTCTATGAAGTCGATCCGCTGGTCTGCCCTCCATGCAGCGGCACGACGAAGATCATCGCTTTCCTCACCGACTATGCCGTACTGGATCGCATCATCGGCCACCCCAAGCTAAGCTTTGTGGCCGAATTACTATATTAGTGTATAACTCGTGAATATGACAGGCGACTTCACTCGCCGTACATCTCCGTGATGAGTCGCCGGAGAGCTGAGGCCTCATCTTCAGAGAGAGAACCCATCCTTGGTCCCAAACGGACCCTGCTGATCGTCCGGATCTGGTCGACCGCGATCTCCGCTGCCCGACCTCCGCAGCGAACCTGCAAGCGGCAGCGCCAAGCCGGATGAAGCTGGCTGGTCGTCGGGCAGACCGTCACGGTCTGCAGTTGCGCGTTCAATTCATCCAAGCTCACGATAACCACCGGTCTGGTCTTGGCCATTTCCGCGCCCCGGGATGGGTCCAGAACAGCCCAACGCAGTTCGTAACGTTTTATGGCGGCCTGGAGGGAGCGGGGTTTATTTCCATACTTGGCTTTCTTCTCCCCGACTCGGCTCCCCTTCGGCATCTCCCAAGGGATGGCATCCAATCCATCCGTATCCACCGCATCCCAAAGGCTCCAATCTTCGCCCACGGCCGCCATCTCCCGGGACGTGTCTTCCCAGGTGAGTTTCTCGACGGCGGGACCCGCGGGGCGGAGAAGAATTCCCTCGGTTCGTTCTTCCATGATCATCACCGAGCCAATGCCATAGCGTTTCAAGGACGAGGCCGGCAACCGGACCCCCCGGGAGTTACCGATCCGGGCGACTTTCAGTTCTTGGGTTTTCATCGACGAGCCTCCTTATTTATCTCTTCATCAAGCCCGTTGTTATTACTGTAATTACAATTGAACTTTAAGTCAAGACTCCGATCATTTCCGACTGCTATTTCTTGGATTCGAATTGGGACAATTCGTTACGACCGGGGATGGCTCTTGCGGTAAACGTCCATGAGCTGGCCCAGGTTGA
>CAYGXD010000098.1:0-13282 GCA_964353705.1 uncultured Eubacteriales bacterium
AGGACATGAGCTTATGATGCTAATCTAGCACGCGGAGTTCCGCAGCGCCGAGAAAAACGTTTCGGGAACGGCGTGAAAAACCCGAGTGGAACGATTACGCCCCTGAATCCTAAAGGCAATTCTCCCCTATCCCGATAAGAAATATAGGATATTTTCAAAAAGAGCGCTTCTTAGGGAACCTTTGGCGGGCCGGCAACGTCTAAATGGTGTGAGAATAAATAATGAAAGCAGCTCGACAAGGAGATTAAAATGGGCTTCAAAGCGAAAATCGCCATCTTCCTGCTGGCCACGTTGATCACCCTGACCGGTTTCAACCTCATCGTATCCTCTTCCGCTCTCGATATGCTCAAGATCGGGAAGAGGGCCGGTTATGACATCATCGCCAACGTGCTGGCCAACGCGAACCCGCCCGCCGATCCGTCCTGAGTCCAGGGACAAAAGATGGTGAGGCGGATCGCCTTTTTTTATGCCTTTTTCCCCGCTTTTTCTTCCACCACTACAACAGCCGCGCAGGCTATGGCCCTCTCCCGTCCGATAAGGCCCAGGCCTTCGTTGGTCTTCGCCTTTATCCCCAGGTCGTCATGCCCCACCCTGAGAATCGGACAGAGGCAGTCTTTCATCGCCTCGATGTGGGGAGCCAGCTTGGGCCCTTGAGCGACGACGACCACGTCGGCGTTTGAGATCCGCCTCCCGCGGCGCCTCAGCCGTGAAACAACATCGGCCAGAAGCGCGGTGCTCCGGATCCCTTTGTATTTCGTGTCGGTGTCGGGAAAAAGCCGACCGATATCGGGCTCTCCGGCCGCCCCGAGCAGGGCGTCGATGAGCGCATGGACCAGACAGTCGCCGTCGGAATGTCCAAGGAGGCCGGAAGGGTGGGAAATTTTGACTCCCCCCAGATAGAGGCCTCTCCCCTTGGACAGACGATGGATGTCATAGCCGAGGCCGATCTTAATCTTCAAGCCAGGCCTCCGCGATCTTGAGGTCGGCGGCCGTCGTGATCTTGATATTTCGGCGGTCGCCCGGGACGACGGCCACGGGGTGACCGGTCCTCTCCACGAGCGCCGCTTCATCCGTCCCGTAAAACCCGTCCTCGCGGGCCCGCCGCAGGGCCCCGTCGAGAACCTTGTAACGGAAGGCCTGCGGCGTCTGTATGTGCTGCAGGTTATCGCGCTCCAGGGTCCGGACGACGAACCCTCCGGCCGCCTCCTTGATGGTGTCCTCAACCGGGACCGCCGCGACGGCGGCTCCGGTCTCTCCCGCCCTGGAAATTACGCGGGAGATGACCTCCCGGCTGACCAGCGGCCGGACTCCGTCATGGACCAGAACGAGGTCGGCCGGCCCGGATCCCAGCCGGGCAAATCCGTGGGCGACGGAATCCTGTCTTTTTTCTCCGCCGCGGACGACGGCGACGATCTTACTCCAGCGCTCCCGGTACTGGGCCCCGCTTTCCCCGGCCGGAAGGACGAGAACGATCTCATCCACTTCCGGATGGCCGGCGATCGCTTCCAGGCACGCTTCGAGCACAGTTTTCCCCCGCAGGAGGGCGAACTGCTTGGCGGAGCCGAAGCGCCGGCCGGCTCCGGCGGCGACGACGATGGCCGAGACCTTCCTCATCGCGCCTCTTCGTTATACCGCCCGAAGATCATCTTTCCCACGGTCGTTTGGAGCACCGAGGTCACGGTGATATCGACGTTCTGGCCGATCATCCGCCGCGAGTTATCGACGACGACCATGGTGCCGTCGTCCAGATAGCCGACTCCCTGGTCCTTCTCCTTCCCCTCCTTGAGGATGAAAACCCGCATCGACTCGCCCGGCAAGACGACCGGACGCAGGGCGTTGGCCAGCTCGTTGATGTTGAGGACGGAGATGCCCCGGAGCTTGGCCACCTTGTTCAGGTTGACGTCGTTGGTGACGATCTTGGCGTCCAGCTGCCGGGCCAGCTCGATGAGCTTGGAATCGACGTCCCGGATCTCGGGGAAGTCCATCTCCCAGATGACCACCGATATCTGCGAGGACTTCTGGAGATGGTTGAGGACGTCGAGCCCGCGCCGGCCCCGCTGCCTCTTCAAACCGTCCGAGGAATCCGCTATGAACTGCAGCTCCTTGAGGACGAACTGGGGGATGACCAGGGTCCCCTCGATGAACCCCGTGTCACAGATGTCGGTGATCCGGCCATCGATGATGACACTCGTATCCAGAAGCTTGTAGCTGCGGCCCGCGCTCTTCTCCTTGAAGAAGCGGAAGAGGTGGGCGGGATTGAGCCACTCCGACTTCTGCACCCCCACCAGGAACCCGATGTAGGGCATGATGATGAGGAAAAAGATGCGGATGAAGAGAGCGGTCGGGGCGTCGTCGGTGATGTTCCTGTAAACCGCTCCCAGGGACCAGCCCAGAAAAACGCCGGCGTAGGTCCCGATGGTCGAGCTCCAGATGATCTTGAACTGGGTCCGCCGGATCCGAGTCTCGAGATACATGAGGATGGCCCCGAGGATGAAAGCGATGGCCGCGCCGGCCGGCCGGGGCAGCCGGAAGAGCGGAAAGAAATACCCGGCGGTCGTAATGCAGGCGATGATGAAAACCCGGAAAAGATGAATACCCATTATATTAATCCTTATTGTGAAAATATGATCGGTCCTGCTTCCCTGATGTTCTGGACTCCTAGAAGCCGTGCCTTCGAAAGATCCTCCCTCTCCAGCATGGCCAGGTTGCCCTTGGGCAGGAGGACGGTCTCAAAGCCGAGGGAGAGGGCCTCTTTGATCCGGGCCAGGGGGCTCGAAACCGAACGGACCTCGCCGCTCAAGCCGACTTCCCCGAAGACGACGACGTCGCGAGGAAGAGCCTTGTTCTTGAGGGAGGAGATAACGGCCAGGACGACTCCCAGGTCGGCCGCGGGCTCCTCGACCTGGAGGCCTCCGGCAACGTTGAGGTAAATGTCCTGCCCCCCAAAGCTCGCCCGCATCTTCCTCTCGATGACGGCCAGGAGCAGGGATGTCCGGAAGTGATCGAGCCCGATGGTCATCCGCCGCGGGTTGCCGGCGAAAAGGGTCGGCGAGACCAGCGCCTGGACCTCCGCGAGCAGCGGCCTCGAGCCCTTGACCGTTGAGATGACCACACTCCCCGCTTCTTCGGCCGGCCGTTCCTTGAGGAAGAAGGCCGACGGGTTGGGGATGGCTTGGAGTCCCGAGGCCGTCATCTCGAAGATGGCCAGCTCGGAGACCGGCCCGAACCGGTTCTTGAGAGCCCGGAGCACGCGATGGCTGTGGTCCCGCTCTCCTTCGAAAAGGAGGACGACGTCGACCATATGCTCGAGCGATTTGGGGCCGGCCAGCGAACCCTCCTTGGTGATGTGCCCGATGAGAAAAGAAGAGACATTGTTTTTCTTGGAGAAGCGGAAGATCACGTTCGCCGTCTCGCGCACCTGGCTGATGGTCCCGGGACTCGAAGAGAGCTTGGCCGAGAAAACCGTCTGGACCGAATCCACGACGAGCACCCGGGGCCGGATTTTCTCAGCCTGGGAGATGATCCGCTCCATGTTGGTCTCGGCCAAGAGATACAGCTCACCGTCCCGGACCCCCAGCCGGTCGCCCCGGATCTTGATCTGCTCCAGCGACTCCTCTCCGGAAACATACAGAACCCGCTCTCCCTGGACCGCGAAATCCCGGCAGACCTGGAGAAGCAGGGTGGATTTTCCGATCCCCGGCTCACCGCCGATAAGAACCAAGGAGCCGAGGACGACACCCCCGCCCAGGACCTTGTTGAATTCATCGGTCGGGATCCGGATCCTCGGCTTGGCGAATTCCTTGATATCCCGGTAGAGAAGCGCCTCCGAAGGCGGAAAGGAATATTCGGCCGCGGGGGCCGTTTCCTCGGCCTCCTCGACCATCGTGTTCCATTCGCCGCAGCCCGGACAGCGGCCCAGCCATTTCGGCGACCGGGTCCCGCAGGTCTGGCAGATGAAAACCGACTTCAGCCTGTCCTTCACCGGGTACCTAAGCCGAGGCCGAAATAGACTTCCCGTCGGGAATCCGACCCGAAGTCGTCGACACCGAACACCAAGTGCAGATATCGGAGAAGGGCAAACTGGCCGGTGAGGCGGAGATGGGGACCCCCGTCACGTCTGAAATCGAACCCGTCCAGGCTGAACATCAGCCGGTCTCCAAGGGTCAGGAGGTCGACGCCGGCCCCGAATTCCGATTCGATGATCCCGGCTCGCGGCGCCAGGGCCCCGAAGCGCGTTCCGGCCTGTGCGGAGTAAACGAAGCCGTCCTGCCGGGGGTCGTCAACGATCTGTCCCAGTAAAAAGCTGCGCGGAGTCAGATAGAAGCCGCCGCTGATCGCAGCTCTGTACTTCTGTGTCTCGTTGAGGTAGTCGGCCCGGAAATGGCCCGTCGCCCGCATCTGCCTCAGCGGCTCCATCGTCCCCTTGACCTGGCCGAGGGTCTCCCGGGCCTCATCGTAGAGCGCCGGGTCCTGGACGAGCTTGCCCACTGTCCCCTCGCCCTTGTCTATTTTCTCGAGAGAATTCTTGAGCAGACGGACGGACTCCTGAAGTTCGTCGAGCACCTCCTCGAGCTTTTGAAGACTCGACTTTATGCTGTCCTCGTTCTCAGTGGCGATCGTCTTGACCGCCGCTATGGTCTCGTTGAGGTTCCTGGAGATTTCGCCCAGTTTCTGGTCGAATCCCTTGGCCGCCTGGGAAGCGCTCTGGATTCCGGTCTCGAGTTCGCCCTTGTTCGCGGCCATGAATTCGCTCAGCTCCAGGCTGAAGGCGTTCAGGTTTTTCAGGATGGCGGAAAGGTTTTGCTTCGCCTCCTCGTCGGTCATCTCCCGGATCGACCGGGTAACCGCCTTGAGCTCATCCCCGATCGAGGCGGCCAGTCCGCCGATCTGGTCGAGGCCGACGGTTATGCCGGCCTCAATCATCTCTCCCGGCTTCAGAAAATCGGCCTGGTCGCTGGGGCTGATCTCGATGTACCTCTCCCCGACGAGCCCGATCGAAGCCAGCGTCGCCCGGGATCCCCTGGGGACCTGGTATTTGGGCCAGACGGCTAGGACGACCCGGGCCTTGCGCTCGTCCAGGCGGATATCCTTGACGTAGCCGATCTTGACGCCGGCCAGCCGTGCCGCCGCGCGCTTCTCCAGCCCGGTGGCCGAAGGAAAAAGCACGGAGAGCTCGTAGCCGGGCTTCTGAAACCAGGTGGACAGATCCCCGGCGATAAAGATGAAGACAGCCAGGAGCAGGAACGCCCCCGCCAAGAAGATTCCAATCTTGATTTCTCGTCTCATTTTATAACCTCACCGGCTACCAATCCTTGATCGGCCCATCGGCCAGCCCGTGGATGAACTGCTGGATGAACGCGTTCTTCGAACCCCTGATCTCTTCGGGCGTCCCGACCTCGATGATCCGGCCGTCGTACAGCATGGCGATCCGGTCGGCGATCTTGTACGAGCTGACCATATCATGGGTGATCACCACGGAGGTGATCCCCAGGTCGCGCTTAAGCTTGTTGATCAGCTCGTTGATGGCGTCCGCCCGGATGGGGTCGATGCCGGTGGACGGCTCGTCGTAAAGCATGATCTCCGGCCGGTAGGCGATGGCCCGGGCCAGGCCGACCCTCTTCTTCATGCCTCCGCTGAGTTCGAAGGGCATGAGGCATTCGGCACCGCTGAGCCCGACCAACCCCAGGCTCTCCGCCACCCGTTCCTGCATCTCCTCCTCGCTCAGACGGGCGTACCGCTCCAGGCCGAAACGGACGTTCCCGGCCACGGTCAGGGAATCGAAAAGGGCCGCTCCCTGGAACAGCAGGCCGAATTTCCGGGTGACCTGCATCAGCTCATCGTCGCGGAGATGGGTGATTTCGATATCGCCGACATAGATCTTCCCGGAATCAGGCTTGAGCAGGCCGATCAGGTGCTTGAGGAGGACGCTCTTTCCCGACCCGCTCTGGCCGATGACGACCATCGTCTCGCCTTTCTCGATAGTCAGGTTGACTCCGCGCAAGACTTTCTTTGGTCCGAAGGACTTCTGAACGTCGCTGATGCGGATCATATCAGCCGCCTTTAAGTGTCGCCGGGAGCAGCTTGCTGATGAAAAAATTGAGGATCAGGATCGAGATGCTGGCGATGACGACCGTCCGCGTCGTCGCCCGGCCGACCCCTTCGGCGCCGCCCTCGGTCTCCATGCCCTGCCAGCAGCCGACGGTGGCGATGACGACTCCGAAAACACAGGCCTTGATCAGTCCCGTGGCGATATCCCAGATCTCCAGGTACATCAAGGTGTTCTGGACGTAGATAACGCCGTTCACCCCCATCAGGATCACATTGTAGAAATACGCGGTGAGGATGCCGATGACGTCCCCGTAGAGGACCAAACAGGGCATCATGAAAAATGCGGCCAGTGTCCGGGGAACGACAAGGTAGCGGATAGGATTGGCCCCGAGGCTGTGCAGGGCGTCGATCTGTTCGGTGATCTTCATCGTCCCGATCTCCGCCGCCATCGACGACCCGACGCGCCCCGAAATCATCAAACCGACCAGGATCGGGATCAGTTCCTTGGCCAGGGAGAGGGTGATGATCGGACCTCCATAGGCCTCCGAACCGGGGCCGATATAGCGATGAAAACCTATATACATTTGGAAGCCGAAGACCAGCCCCCCGAAGGCGGCGGTCAGGGAGACGACCGGTAGCGAGCGCACTCCGACCTCCTCGATCTCCTGAAGAAGGGTCTGGTGTTCGCGCGGCTTCCGGAAGAGGTTCTTCATCGTCCTGAAGAACAGCAATCCGAAGGAGCCGAGCTGCTCGAGCGCGCCGAGCAGGAGAGCGTTCGGGGACAGGCCGGTCATCTCAGGCCTCCGGATGGGCAAAATCGAGGTCGGCGTTGGCGAACCGGGCGTACTTGTTGAAGAAGGCAAGCTTGAGCATGTCGGTCGGGCCGTTGCGCTGCTTGGCGACGTTGACCTCGGCGAGGCCGCGCAGGGTCTCATCCTGGGGCTGATAAAACTCGGGCCGGTAGATGAAAATGACCACGTCGGCGTCCTGCTCGATGGCCCCCGATTCCCGGAGATCGCTCAGCAGGGGACGCGGCTCGCGCCGGCCCTTCTCGGGAGCGCGGCTGAGCTGGGAGATGCCGACCACCGGGATCTGAAGCTCTTTGGCCAACTCCTTCAAGGAACGCGAGATGAAGGCCATCTCCTGGTTGCGGTTCTCGAACCGGCTGCCGGGCCTCATCAGCTGGATATAATCGATGAAGACGATGTCCAGGTTGTTTTCCATCTTCAGCCGCCGGCACTTGGCCTTCATTTCCATCACCGTCAAGCCGGCGGTCTCATCGAGGAAGATCCGGGCGTGAGAGAGGGCTTCGCCGCTGAGCTTGAGCTTTTCAAACTCCCGCTCGCTGATGAACCCGGTCCGGACCCGCTTGATGTCGAGCTGGCTGTCGGCGCAGAGGAACCGGATGAGGATCTGCTCCTTGGCCATTTCCATGGAGAAGAAGCCGACCGCATAATGGGTGTTCAAGCCGACGTGCTGGGATATGTTCAGGCAGAGGGCGGTCTTGCCCATGGACGGACGGGCGGCGACCACGACGAACTCGGACTTGTGGAATCCCGACGTCAGGTTGTCGAGGTCGCGAAAGCCCGAGGGAACCCCGGTGATCGCTTCGCGCCTCTCGGCCAGCTTAGCGATCATATCCAGGGTCGGGGCCGTCAGCTGGCCGACCGACACAAACCCCGGCTTGACCCTCTGTTCGGCCACCTCGACGATGGCCGCCTGGGCTTCGTTGAGCAGCTCGTCGGCATCCTCTTTCTGCTCGTAGCTCGAGCTGATGATCTTGGCCGAGGAGAGGATGAGCATGCGGAGGAGCGCTTTCTCCTTGATGATCTTGGCGTAGTACTCGACGTTCGGGCTCTTCGGCACTCCGTCCATCAGCGAAGACAGGTAGGCCGCTCCGCCCACCTCGTCCAGAGATCCCGACCGTTGCAGCTGTTCGCTCAGAGTGAGCAGGTCGACCGGGAGCCCTTTGTCCACGAGGACGGCAATCTGTTCAATGATCTTCCGGTTCGAGTCCTTGTAGAAATCCTCGGGCGAGATGACCGAAAGAACCGTGTTGAGGTTTTCGTTGTTGACCAGGATCCCCCCGAGCACCGTCTTCTCCGCCTCCAGACTATGGGGAGGCGTCTTCTTCAAAAACATGAGGTCGAGTTCCATCGCCCACCTCTCCTCCGGAGCGAAGGGGCCGGCCCCACCCCGCTCCCATCATCCCTCGGTCCTAGCTTTTTTCGGCCTCGCCTTCGCCGCCCGCCTTCTCGTCCTTGCGGACTTCGACCCGCAGGGTGGCCCTGTCGTCATGGAACACCTTGACCGGGATCGAGTAGTTCCCCAGCCTCTTGATCGGCTCGTCAAGACCGATCTTCTTTTTCTCCACCTCGAAGCCCAGCCGGTCCAGGGCTTCCTTGATGTCGGCCGCGCTGACGCTGCCGAAGATCATGTCTTTCTCCCCCGCCTTTCTGGAAAAGGTCAGGGTCACTTCGTTGAGCCGCTGGATAAGGTCCTGGAAGGACTGCCGCTCGGTCTCGACCTTCTTTTTCAGGGCTTGGCGTTCGATCTCGATCATCTTCAGGTTCGAGGGCGTGACTTGGATCGCCAGCTTCCTGGGAATGAGATAGTTACGGCCGTAGCCCGGCGAGACATTGACAATATCGCCCTTCCGGCCCACGTTCTCCACATCGTTCTTCAGGATGACCTTCATCGTTCCTCCCGCGATCCCCCCGGGATCAGTCTTCCAAATAGGGGATCATCGCCATTAGGCGCGCCCGCTTGATCGCCGTGGCCAGCTTACGCTGATGGTAAGAGCAGGTCCCCGTCACCCGCCGTGGCGCGATCTTACCGCGTTCGGGGATGTACTTTTTCAAAATATCCACGTTCTTGTAGTCGATATCCCGGATGTTCCTTTGGCAAAAACGGCAGAACTTCCTCTTCGGGGGAAAGAACTTCCGGTAGGACGGTCTTTCCATTCTCTCTTCTCTGGCCATGTTACTTCACCTCATCTCCCGGTTCCTGGCCGGCCGGCCGCGGCTCGGCGCCGCCCCTCTCTCCGGCTGCTTCGGGCGCTGCCTCTTTCGGCTCCGCCGCGGCGCTTTTCTTCCGTTTGCGGCGGGTGGCCTCTCTGGCTTCCTTCTGCAATGTCAGGTAGCGAAGGACAGAGTCGGTCTGCTTGAACCGCCTCGCCAGCTCTAGCGGGATATCGGGCCTTCCCTCATAGTGGAAAAAGACATAGAAGGCCTCGCTCCACCGCTTGATCGAATAAGCCATCCGGTGCTTTCCCCACCTCTCCTGCCTGATGAGCTTCCCGTCTCTCTGGGAAATGACATCGGCCATCTGGTTGATGAGCTTGTCGGTGTCGTCTTC
The DNA here is from genome assembly GCA_964353705.1 of uncultured Eubacteriales bacterium. Taxonomy (GTDB): domain Bacteria; phylum Acidobacteriota; class Aminicenantia; order Aminicenantales; family UBA8522; genus UBA8522. The sequence continues at coordinate 9,406 of CAYGXD010000098.1, forward strand.
GGAAAGGTTGGGGGCGAGCAAAAAACCCGTTTCGTAAATCTTCATGCGACCTCCTTATGGATATTAAAGCTCCCTCTTCTTATGAGAAGGAACAAGGAGCGTGTTTCCGGCTAAGTCATTCCTCTCTGATTGAACTCATTCATAGCCGCATCGATCCGGCCGTCGAGGATCATCTCCAGGGCTTCCGCGGCCTTGGCCAAACCCTCTTCCAGGGCCGGTATCTCTCCCCGGGCGAAGGGCGACAAGACGTACTCCACGGCGTCCCTGCGCTCGGGAAGAGGGCCTATCCCGACCCGAAGGCGCGGGATCGAGGGCGTCCCCAACTCCGCGACGACGGAGCGCAGACCGTTGTGAGTACCGCCGCTGCCGCCCTTGCGGACCCGGATCTGGCCGAGCGCGATGTCCAGGTCGTCGGCGATGATGACGAAGTTCGCGACCGGCACCCGGTACCGGTCCGCGAGCTGTCTAACGGCCGTTCCGCTCATGTTCATGTATGTTTGAGGCTGGGCCAGGACCAGCCGTTCCTCATTCCGGACCACTTCCGCGACCTTGGCCGCGTATTTCCTCCGCCGGAGCTTCACTCCCCAGCGCCCGGCCAGGCGCTGGACGACGGAGAAGCCGACGTTGTGCCGCGTCCCGGCATATCGCCGGCCGGGATTCCCCAGGCCAACCACGACCCACAATGACTACTCCTTCTTCTCCTTCTTCTCTTTCTTCTCCGGCTTCTCTTCTTCTTCCGTCTTTTCAGCCCGCTCCTTCTTGATCAGCTCGGGCTCGACAGGCTCAGCGGCCACAACGCCTTCCTCGGCCGGCTTGGCGACTTCCTCTTCCTTGTGCGGCATGCTGATGACCACGACAACGGAGGAGGGATCGTTGATCAGACGGACGCCTTCCGGGGCGGCGATATCGCCGACCTTGAGGGACTGGTGCAGATGCAGCGGGCTGATATCGACCTTGATGCTTTCGGGGATATAGCTGGGCAGGCATTCCACCTCGATTTCCCGGGTCATGAAATCGACGAACCCGCCCTCGGTCTTGACACCTACCGCGTCTCCCTGGAGCAAGACGGACACATTCACGCGGATGGCCTTGTCCATGGAGATCTGGACGAGATCCGCATGGATGAGCTCATCCGTGACGACGTCGATCTGGATATCCTTGAACATCGCGTCTTGGGCTTTGGAGTCGAAGGCCACTTTGAAGATGGTGTTCTCCCCCGAATCCGATTTCAAGATGAGGATGACGTCTTTTTTCTCCAGGACAAGGGAGACGGTTTCCTTTCCCTCCCCGTACAGGACGGCGGGGATAAAGCCCTGCTTCCTCAACCTGCGGGAAGCGTTTTTGCCGAAGGCGTCTCTTTTTTCCGCTTTAACAGTGAAGCTCATCATCTCCTCCTTAGACAAACAGGGAGCTCACTGAGCTCCCCTCGTTGATCCTCCGGATCGCCTCGCCGAAGAGCTCGGCCACCGAAAGAACGATGATTTTCCGGCAGCCCTGCGCGGCCGCGTTGAGGGGTATGGTGTCCGTGACGATCAGGTGCTCGAGCGGGGATTTCTCGATCCTCTCGATGGCCTGGCCGGAGAGAACGGGATGAGTGCAGGCGGCGAGAATCCGCCGGGCGCCCTCTTTCTTCAGGGCTTCGGCGCTCAACGCGAGCGTTCCAGCCGTGTCCACTATGTCGTCAAAGATGACGACGTCGCGTCCCTCAACGTCACCGATGACATGGAGGATCTGGGCGACATTGGGGGCGGGCCGCCTCTTGTCGATGATGGCCAGGCCCGCGTGCATCCGCCGGGCGAAATACCTGGCCCGGCCGACGCCTCCCGCATCCGGCGAGACGATGGTCAGGTTATCCAGCTTAAGGTCAGCGATGTACCGCGCCAGGACCGGCACCGACGTCAGGTTGTCCATGGGGACGGAAAAGAACCCCTGGATCTGCGGCGAGTGGAGGTCCATGGCCAGAATCCGGTCGGCGCCGGACTTCTCCAGAAGGTCGGCGATCAGGCGGGCCGAGATGGGCACCCGGGGCCGGTCCTTCCAATCCTGCCGCGCGTAGCAGAAATAGGGGATGACCGCGCTGATCCGCTCGGCGGAGGCGCGCTTGGCGGCGTCGATCATCAGGAAGAGTTCCATCAGATGGAAGTTGGCGTCGGCCGATCCCGTCTGGATGATGAACACGTGCTCCCCTCGGACGTTCTCGTCGATGTAGATGTGGATCTCTCCATCGCTGAACCGGCTGAGGGCGATGTTCCCCAATCCGGTCCCGAGGTAAGAGCCAATCTCCCGGGCGAGGGCCTGGTTCGACGATCCGGCAAATACTTTCATCGGCTTATCCTTGTCCGAACTCCATTCATCGTTAAACTGGGGCGGGAGGATTCGAACCTCCGGATGACGGATCCAAAGTCCGTTGCCTTACCGCTTGGCTACACCCCAGCCGTGGCTCTTATCCAATAGCGCTCCCTGGACAGGGTCTCCACGAGAAGCGCCTCCTCCGTCCTCCCGGTTTCGGAGAAGGACCGAGCGGCTTTCTCGCGGTCCTCGAACAGACCGAACACAGCCGACCCCGTCCCGCTCACCAGGGAGAGGACTGCTCCTGCTTGAAGAAAAGAACTCTTAAGCGTTTTTAATCGAGGATACAGGCTAAAGACGGTTTCTTCGAGGTTATTCTCTAATAGCCCGAACTCTCTTCGCGCTAGAAACCGGTTCATTTTACTGTCTTCAGCGGGTGAAGTCAAGCGCATCCGGCCGTAGATATCAGAGGTCAGGATGGAGAAGGAGGGCAGGGCCAGGACGCAGTAATGGACGGGCAGGTCCGGGAGGGGAGTGATCTCGTCGCCCCGGCCTTCCCCCAGGCAGAGACCGCCCTCCAGGAAATAGGGGACGTCGGCGCCGAGCCGGCGGCCATAGTCTTGGAGGCGGCTCGGAGGGAGCCCCAGCTCCCACAGCCTGTCCAAAGCGAAGATCGTCATCGCGGCGTTGCTGCTCCCTCCGCCCAGTCCCTTGCCTGCCGGGACATTCTTGGTGACTAGGATTTCCACTCCGCCGGCCTCCGGAAAATCCTGCTGCAACAGCCGGGCCGCCCGGTAGACAAGGTTCGTATCATCCCAGGGGATGGAAGGGTCGGTCCCGCTGAGACGGATATCCCGTCCGGCCAGGGGGCGGAATTCGAGGACGTCGCCGAAATCGATGGACTGGAAAAGGGTCCGGATCTCGTGATAGCCATCCTCCCGCTTCCGCAGGACTTCGATCCCCAAATTGATCTTGGCCAAGGATCGGCATTTCATCGTTCGGCCGTCTCCCGGAGCCAACTCTCGACTTCCGGCCAGTCGGCCGGCCGGTAGCCGCCCTCATCGAGAAAGAAATGATGGAAAGCCCCCGCTTTCAAAGGCTGGTTGAAGCTCATCTTCAGGACTCTGAGGCTCCCCTTGTCTTCGGCCCGGATGAAGACGACAAGCTGGGGCACCGGGCTCTGCTCGAAGAACTGGCGGACCTCGAACCGCACGTCCTCCGAGCGGCCGCGGATGACCCGGCCCTGGCTGTCTTTCTCCAAAGTCCAGCCGCTTAGACGGTCTCCGCGTCCCGTCAGGATATGGGTCAGGTCCTCGGGTCCCAGGGCGAATCCCAGCAATTTGGACATGACCTCTTCGCGGCCGGACTTCCAATAGGCGTGCCGGCCCGGCAGGACGAGATAGGCCTCTTCACTATCCAGGAAAAGAATCGAAGCCGTCCGGCCGAGGGGGTCAAGGACCTCGATCCGGCCCTGCCCGGGGAGGCGCAAGAGAAACGAAAGTTTGGACTTGGCCGTTCCTCCCCCTCTGGACAGCCGGAAGGTGGCGTAGCCCTCGATTGATTCCACCGCCGGAGGAAGCGGAGCGAC
>CAYGXD010000099.1:0-13127 GCA_964353705.1 uncultured Eubacteriales bacterium
GCAGTGGACGAGAAACCCGTATGAGGAGTGAGCGGGCACGGTTTCTCGACCGAAGGGAGAGAAGAGCGAATGACGAATCGAGCCCGTTTTCCTCGCTGGGGAAAACGGGCGTGGTTTCGAGGCCATTGCCCCGAGCCAATTTATGGAAAGGTGGCCCAGGCCAGCTTCTCCTTGAGCAGGTCGAAATAGTTTCTTTTCGGCGAGGAAAGAAGCTTGAGCGCGAATTCAGCCCTATTGATGTCGATGACGTCGCTCTTCCCCAAAGTGATCCCCCTCTGGCCGTCCAGCGTGAGATAGACCTCCTCGCCGGCCGTCAGGATCTGGAGCCTGACCCTGGAGCCCGAGGCTATGACCATCGGCCGGAAGGACAGGGTGTGAGGGCAGATGGGCGAAAGCACTAAGGCCGGGACATATGGCTGGACGATGGGCCCGCCGGCAGACAGAGAATAGGCGGTCGACCCTGTCGGAGTAGAGACGATCAGCCCGTCAGCTTTCAGGGCGGTGATCTCCTTGTCGTCGATCCAGATGCCGATCTGGATCATGCGGGCGACCGCCCCTTTGTTGATGACCACATCGTTCAGGCAATAGAAGCTCTTTCCCCGGCACCGGGCTTCGAGGAGCAGGCGGGGACTGATGATCTCCTTGTGGCCGCCGAGAAAGGAATCCAACGTGACAAAGATTTCATCGGTCGGCACCTCCGTCAGGAAACCCAGGCGTCCAAGATTGACTCCCAGAACCGGGACATCCCTCTGGGCGGCGAGGTGAGCGATACTGAGAAGGGTGCCGTCCCCGCCGAGTACGATTATCAGGTCGACCCGGTCCGGAAGCTCCTCGCGCGGGATCCCGTCCTTGAGGAGCAGCTTTCGCGCGGCCACGTCCTCGAGAAGACAGGCGATATTTCTCTCCTCCAGGCCCCGCATCAGCTCGCGCAGGATCGCTTCGATATTGGGCGCGTGAGGCTTGATCACAACGCCGGCCGTTTTAATCTTTTTCTCCATAGACCACCTCCTTAACCATCTCCCGAGTCTCTTCCGCAGACAAAGACCGGCCTGTCAAAGTCCAGTGAACAAAGAATTCTCTGTTCCCCCGCTGTCCGCGTACCCGGCATCCATGAAGCCCGCGGGCGAGAAAGCCCAGTTCAAGAGCGCCTTGCAGAAGCCGGTTTAAGACGGCTTCATGCAGCGCCGGGTCCCGCACGACTCCCCTTTTTCCCACCTGTCCTCTGCCAACCTCAAACTGCGGCTTGAGCAGGCAAAGGACGTCCCCGCCGCCCAGGAATCGGCGGACCGCAGGGAGCACTTTGAGCACGGAGATAAAAGAAAGGTCCATGGTCACGAGCTCCGGCCGTTCCGCAAAATCCCCGGCCTCGAGGGTGCGGGCGTTCTTTTCCAATAGGAATATTCGCGGATCGCGGCGCAGCTTCCAGTCGAGCTGGCCGGTGGAGACGTCTACGGCATAAACTAGGCGGGCTCCCCTCTGGAGGAGGCAGTCCGTAAACCCGCCGGTCGATGCGCCCAAATCGGCGGCCACCTTCCCCGCGACTTGGACAGCGAAGGCTTCCAGGGCTCCGGAGAGCTTCAGGCCGCCGCGGCTCACGTAAGGGTTGCCCTCCTCGACGGCGATCCGGGTTTCGACAGCGAGGAATTCGCCCGGCTTCTCCACTATGCGCCCGCCGGCGGTGACGAGACCGGCCATGATGAGCGCCTGGGCTTTCTCGCGGCTCTCGGCCAAACCCCGGCTCAGGATGAGCCGGTCGGCCCTTTCCTTTTTAATCATACTATTATTATGAGAAAAGAAGTGTCCCGTCCCGTCAATCTCTTTCCAAAGTCCTCTGCAGAGACGGGACACTTCCAGGGGGGAGTCACGCTCCCCCCTCGGCGCTTCGCTCTGCTCCGCTGACCCCCTGAGGGGAACGACGCCGTCCCCCTCAAACTCCCCCGCGGTGGCGCGTCTATGATGGATCGTTCTAAAGGCAAGTTATTGGTGAGCCGCGCCACTAGAGATTACTCACTGAAAAACCGGCGGATCCGGTCGGCCAGTCCGGCGGAGTCAAGCCCGTAGATCCTGCGGATCTCGTCCGCCTTCCCGAGAGGATAAACTTCGGGGGGAAGGCCGATAGCGAGGAACCGGAGGTCGAACCGGCGCTCCCGGTCGAGGAGCTCACGGACGGCGCTTCCGAACCCTCCGCTGACGACGCCTTCCTCGATGGTGATCACCGCATTCCCCGCTTTGGCATAGGGAAGGATCGCCTCCTCGTCCAAGGGCTTGGCGAACCGGGCGTTGATGACGGCCAGAGAGAGGCCCTCTTTCTCCAACTCAGCGGCGGCTTCGAGCGCCGGGTAGACCATGCTGCCGTAGGCAAGCAGCAGGTTCTTCCCTTCCTTGAGCCGTTCGCTCCGTCCCAATACGATTTCCCTGGGATCATCTACGAGCGCCACGCCCCGCCCCTTGCCCTTGGGAAAACGGATGGCCGTCGGATGACTATAGGCGAGCGCCGACTTCAGCATCCGCTGCAGCTCGTTTTCGTCCTTGGGCGCCATGACGATCATGTGCGGCATGTGCCGCAGGTAGATAATATCGTTGACCCCCTGGTGGGTCGGCCCGTCATCCGAGACGACGCCGGCGCGGTCCAGGGCAAAGACAACAGGCAGGTCCTGAAGAGAGACATCGTGGTATAGCTGGTCGTAGGCGCGCTGCAGGAAGGTGGAATAAATGGCCACGACCGGCTTGAGACCGCGCAGGGCCAGGCCGGCCGCGAAATTAACGGCGTGCTGTTCGGCAATGCCGACATCGTAAAACCGGCCGGGCAATTCCCGGGCGAAGCCGCTCAATCCCGTGCCTTCGGGCATGGCGGCCGTGATGGCAATGATCTTGTCGTCCCGACGCGCGAGCTTAAGCATAGTCCGGCCAAACACCTCCGAGTAGGTGGGTGTCGTGGCCCGGCTGAGAGGCTCCCCCGTCGCCCGGTTGAACGGCGCCGCGCCGTGAAACCGCTCCGGGTTCGTCCGGGCCGGAGCATAGCCACGCCCCTTTTGGGTCACGCAATGGATAAGGACGGGGCCGTCATAGGTCTTGGCGTCCTCGAAGACCTCGATCAGGGAGTTCAAGCTGTGGCCTTGGACCGGTCCGACATACCGGATGCCCAACTCCTCGAACACCAGGCCGGGGAAGAAGACCTTCTTAACGGCGTCCTCCATTGCCCGGCCCACTTTGATCATCGGCTGGCCGATAGCCGGAATCGATTTGAGGATCGACTTGGCTTGGTCTTTGATCCTGAGGTAGTGCTGGCCGGAGACCAAATAACTCAGGTACTTTGACAGGGCTCCCACATTAGGCGAGATCGACATCTCGTTGAAATTGAGGACGATGACGACCGGCTCACGCAGATGACCGATCTGATTGAGCGCCTCCCAGGCGACGCCGCCGGTCAAGCCGCCGTCGCCGACCACGGCAATCACTTTGTGGTCGTCCTTGAGCTTGTTCTTGGCGACGGTGATGCCCAGGGCGGCCGACAGGGCGGTCGAGGCATGGCCCGTGTTATAGATATCGTGCTCACTCTCCTGCCGGTCGGGGAACCCCAGGATCCCCCCGTGCTGCCGCAGGGTGCAAAACCGCTCCCGGCGTCCGGTCAGGATCTTGTGCGTATAACACTGGTGCCCGACGTCCCAGATGATCGTATCCTTGGGAGAATCAAAGACATAGTGGAGGGCGATGGTCAGCTCCACGGCGCCCAGGTTGGAGGCCAGATGGCCGCCGTTTTTGGAGACGACGTCCAGGATCAGGGCCCGGATTTCGTGCGCGACCTGGGGCAGGTCTTCCGGCGGGATCTTCTTCAAGTCCTGCGGGCTGTGGATGGATTCGAGGATTTTAGGCACAGCTGACCTCCCTCTCCGGCTCGAGAAGGGACGAGGCAAGCCAGCGGAGTTCATCGGCCTGGGCAGAAAACTCCTCCAGGGAACCGACGGCCTTGCGGACCAAACCCTTCAGCCTCCGGCCCGCCCCGTCTTTCCCTGCAAGAACCACATAATCCGGGCGGTCTGGAATGTCCGTTCTCTTTTTCCGGCGGGAATCCAGGATATCGTCCCGGACCTGGAAAGCCAGCCCGATATTCGTTCCGTAGTCCAGAAGGGCGCGTCTCTCGGCAGCACGGGCCCCGCTGAAGATGGCCCCCACTTCGACGGCCGCGCAGATGAGCGCCCCCGTCTTCTTGCGGATGAGCTCGTCAATTTTTGGCCGGGTCAGGCTCTTCGGCTTCAAAGTGATGTCCAGCACCTGGCCTCCGATCAGCCCGTCGACCCCGGCGCTCCGGCTGACCGTCCGGATGGCCTCCTGTTTCCGTCCCAGCGCTCCCGCGGGAACAGCGGCGCCGGACATGAGTTCAAAGGCCAGGGTGAGAAGCCCGTCCCCCGCCAGTATCGCCAGGTCCTCGCCGAACGCCCGGTGGCAGGTCGGCTTGCCCCGCCGGAAGTCGTCGTTGTCCATGGAAGGCAGGTCGTCATGGACAAGAGAATAGTTGTGGATGAGCTCGATGGCACACGCAAAGGTTATGAGATGACGCGGGGCGGCGCCGAAGCAGGCGCCGGAAGAGAGGACCAGAAGCGGTCGAAACCTCTTCCCCCCGGGAAAGACGGCATAGCGCATCACCCGGAGAAGGGGCGAATCGTCCCGCGAAAGAACCCGCTCGAGCTCCCTCTCGATCAGGAGCTTTTTGGCCGCCAGGCCGTCTTCGACTCGCATGGTCTTAGAAGGGGGTCTCCTCCTCTTCGTCCGCATCCTCCTTGTCTTCCTCTTTCTCCTCTTCCTCTTTCTCCGAGGAATAGCCCACTTCTCTATCGAGGTCGAAGGGTTCTTTCCGGACCTCCCCCTTTTTATCCTTGAGGAGGATTTCGACTTTCTTCTCGGCCTTTGCCAGCTCTTCCCGGAGGTATTTGGCCAGCTTGACTCCCTTCTCAAAAAGAGCCAGCGACTCGTTCAGGGAGAGTCCTCCCTTTTCCAGTTTCTGGACGATGCCCTCCAGGTCGGCCAGGGCTTTTTCAAAACTCAGGCTGGTCATTTTTTCTCCTTTATCAAGCGCTCCTCCAGCCGTGTTTCCGGATCGATCTCTTTCACCCGGCAGGTGAACGCGCCCTTGTAAAAGGATACGGTGACGTCCTTCCCGGCTTCGATATCTTCGATCCTCCGGATGAGCCGAAGGTCGTCCTTCCAGCAGAGGGTGTAGCCTTTTTTTAAGACATTGAGCGGGCTGAGGTTGTCGAGCTCCAGGGAGAGCTTGTCCCATCGCGCCGTCAGATTCTGGACGAGCCGGCGCACGAGCGAGGCCATCTTCTCTTCAAAGAGGGCCGTCGCGGCCCGGTTCTCGGCGAGCCGCATCCTCTTCTGACGGAAAACATCCTTCGCCCTTTGTTCGAGCTCATCGAGCCTCTGTTCCAGGCCGAAGAGAGCGATCCGGAAATTCTGGAAGATACGGTGGTGGCTGAGGTCCGAGACGAGTTCCTTCCTGGCCTTCAGGAAATAGAGCACGTTCTGGGTCAGCCGCCTGTGCAGGCCGTCGATCCGGTCGACGAGCGCCTGTTCCTCCTTGATGACGATCTCCGCGGCCACGGAAGGTGTCGAAGCCCTGATATCGGCAACGAAATCGGCGATGGTGTAATCGACCTCGTGGCCGACCGCGGAGATGACCGGGACGGGCGAACGGAAAATGGCCCGGGCGACCTTTTCCTCGTTGAAAGCCCACAGGTCTTCGATCGACCCGCCCCCGCGGCCGACGATGAGCACATCGATGTCCGGCTGGCGCCCCAGGAAGTCGATGCCCTCAACGATCTCGTCGGCGGCGCCTTCTCCCTGGACTTTGGCGGGGTAAATGAGGATGTGGAGCCGGGCGAACCGTCTCTCCAGGGTTCTCAAGATATCGATGATGGCCGCCCCTCGCGGCGAGGTGACTATCCCGACCTTCTTGGGAAGGAGCGGCAGAGGCTTCTTGTGCTTGGGGTCGAAGAGGCCTTCGGCCCGGAGCTTTTCCTTGAGCTGTTCGAAAGCGAGATGGAGCGCTCCCTTGCCTTTGGGTTCGATGAGATCGACCATGAGCTGGTATTGCCCGCGGGCTTCATAAACACTCACCTTGCCCCGGCAAACGACTTTCAGGCCGTCCTTGAGTTCGAATTTGAGCAGCCGAACATGGCTCCGCCACATCACGGCCTGGAGCTGGCACTGCTCGTCCTTCAAGGTAAAATAGATATGCCCGGACGGGTAGCTCCGGAAATTGGAAATTTCCCCCTCGACCCAGAGGACGGGGAAGGCGTTCTCGACTTCGAGTTTGACCAGCCGGGTGATCTCCGAGACCGTGTAGATCCGGTCGGGTTTCACCAGGCTTTCGTTAATCACCGCTCTCCTCGATGATCGTCTCCCGCCGGACCGAGAGGGCGCGGCCCGTTGCGGCCTCCAGTTCGACATAGAGGGCCGAAAGGATGAATCCTTCTCTCTCCGGCTCGAAGCGCTGCGGCCGGGCCGTGAGAAAACGGGCCACAGCCTGTTCCGGCCGGATGCCGATGACAGAGCGGTACCCTCCGACCATGCCGACGTCCGTGATATAGGCGGTGCCCCGGGGCAGGATCCGTTCGTCGGCCGTGGGGACATGGGTGTGAGTCCCGATGACCGCCGAAACCTTGCCGTCAAGGTACCAGCCCAGGGCCTGTTTCTCTGAAGTTGCTTCGGCGTGAAAATCAACGACGATGATGGGAGTCACGGCCCGGAGCCGGGCCACCTCGCCGTCCGCCACCCGGAAAGGGCAGTCGAGCGGCTCCATGAAAACTCTCCCTTGGAGGTTCAGGACTCCCGCTTTGAAGCCGCGCGGGCTCTCCAGAAGATAGGAGCCTTTCCCGGGATTAGGGGGCGGGTAGTTGGCCGGCCGGATGAGCCGTGGCTCGCGGTCCAGGTAGGGAAGCGCCTCTTTCTTGTCCCAGACATGATTGCCGGAGGTTAGGACATCCACGAGCCCGAGGAGCTCCGATCCCACCTCCTCGGTGATCCCTAGTCCGCCGGCCGCGTTCTCGGCGTTGGCGATGACGAAATCCGGGGAAAGCTTTTCCCTGAGCCGGGGCAGGCACCTGCGGAGCGCCCGGCGTCCCGGATGGCCGATGATATCTCCGATGAAAAGAAAGCCCAGCTTATCTGGCATATTCCACGGCCCTCATCTCCCGGATGACGGTGACCTTGATCTGCCCCGGATAATCGAGCTCGTTCTTGATCTTCTGGGCGATGTCCTTCGCAGCCAGAGCCGCCCGGTCGTCGGAGACCTTCTGGCTCTCGACGATGATCCGGATCTCGCGGCCGGCCTGGAGGGCGAAGGCCTTGGAAACGCCGTCGAAAGAATGGGCGATCGCTTCAAGCTTCTCCAGTCTCTTGATGTAGGTCTCGAGAAGCTCGCGCCGGGCCCCCGGCCGCGCCGCCGAAAGGGTATCGGCTGCCTGGACGAGGACGGCCTCGACCGAGGGAAAATCGACGTCCCGGTGATGGGAGGCGATGGCCTGGGCCACCTTTTCCGACTCGCCGTACTTCTTGACCAGCTCGACGCTCAACTCGGTGTGGGTCCCCTCGACGTCCTTGTCCACGGCCTTGCCGATATCGTGAAGCAGGCCCGCCCGAAGCGCTACTTGGGTGTCCAAGCCCAGCTCTTTGGCCATCAGGGCGCACAGCATGGCCACTTCCTTGGAGTGCTGGAGCACGTTCTGGCCGTAACTGGTGCGGTATTTTAACTTGCCCAGAAGCTTGACCAATTCGGGATGGATGTTCTGAACCCGGAGCTCGATGATGACCGATTCGCCTTCCTGCTTGATCTTGTTTTCGAGCTCCACCTTGATGTTTTCGACGATTTCCTCGATCCGCGCCGGGTGGATCCGGCCGTCGATGACGAGCTTCTCGATGGCCAGCCGGGCGAGCTCGCGGCGGATGGGGTCGAAGCTGGAGAGGATCACGGCCTCCGGCGTATCGTCGACGATGATATCGACGCCGGTCGCCAGCTCCAGGGCTCTGATGTTCCGGCCTTCCCGGCCGATGATCCGGCCTTTCATATCTTCCGAGGGAAGGTCCACGACGGAGACGGTCGTCTCGACGACGTGCTCGGCCGCCGACCTCTGGATGGCCTGGGTGATGATTTCCTTGGCCAGGGCTTGGCTCTTCTCCCGGGTCTCTTCCTCGATCCGCCGGACTATCTGGACCGCCTCAAGCCGGGCCTCGTCCTCGATCTTCTTGATGAGCTGGCCCTTGGCCTCTTCCTGGCTGAGTCCGGAGATACGCTCCAGCTCCTCCATCTGGTTCTTGACCAGCCCGGCGGCCTTTTCTTCCTGGACTTCCAGGTCTTTTTCCCGCTGGAAGACGCGGCGTTCCCGGCCCGAGAACTCTCTTTCTCTTCTCTCCATGGCCTGGAACCTCCGGTCGAGGTTTTCCTCCTTGTTGACCAGCCGCCGCTCCATTTCGTTGATCTTTTTCCGGCGGTCCCGGGTCTGTCGTTCGACCTCCTCTTCCAGGTTCCGGGACTTCTCCCTGACCTCAGCCGAGGCCTTCTGGGTGATCTGGTTCGCTTCCGTCGTGGCTTTCTCCAGCAGGACCTTGGCTTCTTCCTGGGCCCGGAACAGGTCCTGGGCGACGTGCCGCTTCCGGAGAAAATAATAGACGACGGCAATGACCCATAAGACCAGGGCAGAAACGCCGATGATAAGTGCCATTTTCACGTTCTACCTCCTTTGAGGAGGGGCGGACGAGAGGAGACGGGAAAAGCCTATGAGACTACATGGAAAAGACGCGCGTTAGGACGAGCTGCCGCGGCCGCCGTCTTGGCGCCGGTCATTTTATGGAGTTTTCTCCAGATCATCGTATTCCTTGTCCTCTTTCGAAAGGTGAGCGTCCAGGCTCCCGATTTCACTCTCCATCTGCCCGATGACTTCATTCAGTTGATCCAGTTTCTTCTGACTGAGGAAAAACTCGTCGGCGATGTTCATGGCCGCGAGCACGGCGATCTTCAGCATGTCCACCGACTTCGATTTGACTGCGACTTCGTGCATCTTCTGATCAACATAAGAAGTCAGATGATTTATATATTTCTCATCCTCTTCTCCTCTGACTCTAATACGGTACTTCTGACCGTAAATCTCGACTTCGATGATGCGGTCGATCATAACCCGAGCTTATCGATCTGGCCGATGATGGCCTCGATCTTGGCTTTAATGGCTTCCCTCTCGCTTTCGTAGCGTTTCAGGTCCTCCTCAAACTTGACCGTCTTTCTGGACTGCTCTTCGTAGTCCTTGATGCCGGCCTTGAGCTCTTTGACCTGCTGCTTTAGCTTATCGTTTTCGGCGGTCAGCTTGTTGACATAATCAATAACTTGGGAAATCTTCCCTTCCAGTATTTTAATTCTTTCCAGTTCTGTTGTCAATTTTGCCTCCTTCCCTGAGCTGGGCTCCAAAAGCCCGTTTGAGTTGGATGAGAACCTGTTGCTCCGCCCGATCCACTTCCTCGGTCAAAAGTGTCCTCTGGAGGTGACGGTAGACAAAGCGGAACGACAGCGAAATCTTGTCCTTGGGTACAGATTCCCCGGAGTAAAGGTCGATGAGCCGGGCCTCTTCCAGGGTTGGAAGAGGGATCTTCTCGAGCGCTTTACAGATATCTTGGTAGGCTACGTCCTTCGGCACGAGCAGGGAAACGTCACGGATGACCGGCGGATATTTGGCCACGGCCTCGTAGGTGAACGGCTTGGGCTGCTTTCCGAACAGGACCTCGAGGTCGACCTCGGCCGCCCAGACCGGCTGCTTCAAGTCAAAGGCGTCCCTCAGCCGGACGGCCAGCCGGCCGAGGCAACCGACTTTCTCCTCTTTGTAGGCCAAGGCCAGGCCCGAGCCGGGCTCAAAGCAGGGATGCTCGGTCCTTTCAAATGAGAACTGTTCATAACGAAGCTGCTGGAGGAAACCTTCACAAGCGCCCTTGAGGTAGAAGAAATCCGCTTCCCGGCCTTGTTGCCGCCAGTGCGGCTCTTCCCGCATCCCCATGCTCAAGATGCCCAGGCTCAAACGCTCCCGGCAGCCGCGCTCGTCGCGGAAATAAATATTGCCGGTCTCGAAGATTTGAACGGCGTCCAGGCCGCGGTTCTTGTTCCAGGCCGCCGTTTCCAGAAGCCCGCCCAGGATGCTCGTCCTGAGAAGAGATGCCCTGGAGGAGATGGGATTACGGATCTCCACAGGGGCAAGTCCGGTCGCCAAAAGCTGCTCCTTGTCGGCGTCGGAAAAACTGAAATTGACGACCTCGTTAAAACCGTAATGGAACAAGAGCGGCCGGACCCGGCCGATTTTCTCCCGATTCTTGTCCAGGATCGGCACCACAACCTGGAGCGGCGGGACCACGGAGGGGATCTTCTCGTATCCATAGTACCGCGCCACCTCTTCGATCAGGTCCGCTTCCCGGTCCAGGTCGACCCGCCAGCTCGGCACCTTAACCCGCCATACGCCGGGCTGCTGCAACTCGGCTCCCAGTTCCAGGCCGTTGAGTGTATTTTGGACAAAGGCCTCCTCGACCGCGACCCCGAGGAGATCGGTGATCCGGCGATGGCGCAGGATGATCTCTTTTTTCTTGGGAGGAAGCGGAAAGACATCGGCCGGCTCCCGGCTCGACCGGCCGCCGAATTGGGTCAGGAGCGAAGCCGCCATCAGGGCCGCCTGGGGCGGAAAGCCGATATCCGCGCCCCTCTCAAAACGGTAGGACGCATCGGTCTGGAGTCCCGCCGCCTTCCGGGTCAGCCGGACAGAAACAGGATTAAAACAGGCGCTCTCGATAAAGATGTCTTTGGTTCCCTCGGTCACGGCCGAGGCCTGCCCGCCGATGACTCCGGCCAGGGCGATCGGTTTCGCCTCGTCGGCGATAACCAACATGTCTGGAGTGAGGCTAAGGTCCGTTCCGTCAAGGCAAAAGAGTTTCTCCCCCTTCTTGGCCCTCCGGATGATCACCCGGGCTCCGGCGATCTTTTCGAGGTCGAAGGCGTGGATCGGATGGGAGGTCGAGAAGAGGACGTAGTTGGTGACGTCGACGACGTTGTTGATGGGGTTGAGCCCCATGGCTTGTATCCTCTTCTGCAGCCAGGCCGGGGAAGGCCCGACCTTGACTCCTTTGACCACGACCCCGCAGTACCTGGGGCAGAGGTCGGCGTCCAGGATCTGGACGTCCACCAGGTCGGCCGTGCGGACGGCGAGATCGGAGAGCGGCCAGTTCCTCTCCTTCAGGCGCAATCCCAGGGCGACGGCCAACTCCCGGGCCATGCCCAGGTGGCCGAGGGTGTCGGGGCGGTTCGAGTAGGTTTCGACCTCGAGGACGACGTCTCCGTCCTTCTCTTCCCGGCCTTCCACCATCAGGCCGATGCGCTCCAGCGCCTCAACGGCGGTCTGGACAGGGACATCCCCGTTCAGATACTCCCGCAGCCAATCCACACTGATCTTCATTTCAAGCTAAACTGCCGGGTGAAGCGCAGGTCGTTCTCGTAAAACATGCGCATGTCCGTGATCTGGTAGCGGAACATGGCCGTCCGCTCGATGCCCAGCCCGAACGCCCAGCCCGAATACTTTTCGGGATCGATATTGACGTTTTTGAGCACCTGGGGGTCGACCATCCCCGCTCCCAGGAGTTCTTTCCAGCCGGTGCCCCCGCAGACAGGGCAGGCCGGATCTTTCCCGTGGCAGATGATACAGCCGATGTCGACTTCAGCCGAAGGTTCGGTGAAGGGGAAGAAGCTCGGCCGGAACCGCGTCTCGATTTTATCGCCGAGAAGGGTCCGAAGAAAATACTCCAGCGTCCCCTTGAGATGGGCCAGGGTAACGCCTTCGTCCACCAGGAGCCCTTCCACCTGACAGAACATGGGAAGATGAGTGGGGTCTATGGCCTCGCGCCTGTAAACCTTGCCGGGGATGATGATGCGGATGGGAGGCTTGGTCTTTTCCATCACCCGGATCTGCATCGGCGACGTGTGGGTCCGGAGCAGGAGGTCGTCCTCCAGGTAAAGAGTGTCCCAGCTGTCCCTGGCGGGATGGTGGGGCGGAAAGTTCAGGGCCCCAAAATTGTAGTAGTCCGTCTCGATCTCAGGGCCTTCGGCGATGGAGAACCCCATCGCCAGGAATATATTCTCGATCTCCTCCTGGAAGAGCATCAACGGATGGGGAGCTCCCCAGGTGAGTCTTTCCCCGGGAAGCGTAAGGTCCAGCTGACCTTCAGGCACCGTGATCGCCTGACTGCTCTTTGTTCCGCTCTTTGGCTTTGAGGGAGGCGGCGCAGCCAAGGCGCTTCTATCGAAGCTGTCCAGGTTGCCCTGGACGTAGACTTTCAGGTCGTTGACGATCTTGCCGGCCTGCGGCTTATTCTCGTCCGGGAGCGATTTGAGCTCATCGAACAGAAGGGTGAGATGCCCCCTTTTCCGGCTCAGGAATTCATTGCGCAGGTCCTCGAGCGTTTTAGCGTCTTTAACTCCGGCCAGGGCCTCTTCGAATTTCTTCCTGAGCTCGTCGATGCGGCTCTCGAAATTCTTCATCTCAGGTCACGGGTTCCCTGACCTTTTGAACGATGGCGGTGAAGGCTTGGGGAGCATTGACGGCCATATCGGCCAGGACTTTGCGGTCAAGCTCGACGTGAAGTCTCTTCAGGCCGTTTATAAAACGGCTGTAGCTCAGCCCGTTCTGCTCTGATGCGGCCTTGACCCGGATGATCCAGAGGCGCCGGAAATCCCGTTTCTTGTTGCGCCGGTCGCGGTAGGCGTAGAGAAGGGACTTCTCCACCGCTTCCTTGGCGGTCCGGTAGTTATGGCCTTTCGCGCCCCAATAGCCCTTCGCCAGCGTTAAGTATTTGGCCCGGCGGGCTCTTCGTTTTGTTCCTCGCTTGACTCTCGGCATATCAGACTCCTTCTTGCGTCCTAGAACTCGTAGGGGAGCATCTTCTTGACGGCGCCCCGGTCGGCCCGGCTGACCACGACCTTCTTGCCCAGCCGCCTTTTCCTCTTGGCGTCCTTCGTGGCCAGAAGGTGGCTCTTGAACGCTTTGCTATGAACGATTTTCTTCTTGGCTGTTACCTTGAACCTCTTTTGGGCTCCCTTGTGTGTCTTTAGC
>CAYGXD010000100.1:0-1694 GCA_964353705.1 uncultured Eubacteriales bacterium
ACCGTCACGGACAGCGATTTGGCGACCGCCAGCAAGTCCGTCACCATAACCGTAACCTCTAGTCCCTCCCAAATCATAGCTACGGCCTCTGCCTCACCCACCTCAGGAGAAGCTCCCCTCGCGGTGACTTTCACCGGCAGCGCCACCGGAGGCACTACACCTTACTCCTACAGCTGGGCTTTCGGCGATGGCGGCTCCTCCACCTCCCAAAATCCATCCCACACTTACTCGTCTAACGGCGACTATACCGCAACGCTGACCGTCACTGATCTCAGTTTTGCGAATGCCAGCGCAATAGTCAGCATTACTGTCGGCCCGGCCAGTACGACTGCCGATCTCGTCCTTTCCGCAGCGACAGGAGACCCTGCTCCCGGCCAGGGCGGCACAACCAATCCATCGCCGGGAAATCATTCTTACTCCATCGGAAGCACAGTTTCGGTCAAGTCGGTCGTTAATACAGATTACAGGTTTTCCAAGTGGGCAGGAGATATTGCCCTAGCCGGCATGTTCAATTCCGAGGCAGGGCTGACCATGGATAATGACAAATCCTTGTCGGCGAATTTCTGCGCCAAGTGCGCCGATGTCAACGGGGATCTCAAGATTTCCCCTGGCGATGCTCAGTTGGCTTTCGATATCTACCTCGGGAAAGTCGCCAGCCCGACTTGGTGCGAGCTGGAAAATGCCGACGTGAATTGCAGCGGCACAAAGCTATCTCCCAAAATCACCCCGGCCGACGCCCAGATGATCTTTAAGAAATATCTCAAAAGAGGAACATTCAGCAGCACTTGTTCAGGGAATTCCAGGGCCGCAGAGCCCGCATCGCAGACAGCCGGATTCACAGTTTCAAACTTCACTATTGATACCCTCGCCTTCATTCCCGGCGAGGATATCATAATACCAATCATCATAGAGTCTCCATCCGAAGTTACGGCCTTTGGCTTTGACCTGACTTTCCCAGCAGACGCTTTGACTTTTGTTCGATTAGAAAGCGCGGAATTGACGAGCGGTTATGATCAGCTTGACGCCAACGTGATCCTCTATCAACCAATGGATCAGTCACGGGCCAATACTGAACCGGCAGAAACCCTCGTCCTCCGGGTAGGTGGGTATAAAACCAGCCCCGATCCAAATCCCACTTCAGGAGTATTAGTAACACTCGTATTCCGACGGACGTTAGAGTTCAAAGAGCCGGGCCCGATTTCGGTCATCACCACCTACGATGATATCCAGAATGCCTCGATCATAAACAGGATGATCAACCGTCAAGATAACTCCGAGATAAGAGAAAATACGAGGCAGGATAGAAAAATCAAAGGAAAACTCCCGGACCGGAGAGACGATTTCTGAGGGAGACTGTAGAGAATATTCCATTTTTATGCGGGCTACCGCCGGCAACATCATGCCGGACTGAGCAGCCACTTCCAGAGGGGGGAAAAGTGAATGCCCTTCTCCTTCTTCTCAGCATCCTTGGTGATGACGGTCAAGTCGGTATCCTGCTTTCCCAGGAAAGATTGAAATTCCAGGAGGGAATCGGCTTCCCCTCGCCCTAGTTCTCTCCCATAGGAGACATTAATTGCCCGCAGTTTTCCATTCTCCCGGGCGATAAAATCGACCTCTCCCCTCTTCTTCCAGTAAAACACCGCGTTGCCGGACCTTCTCAGCTTCTGGAAGACCAGGTTTTTGGCGAGTTTTTC
>CAYGXD010000100.1:1794-12674 GCA_964353705.1 uncultured Eubacteriales bacterium
CCGCGTTGCCGGACCTTCTCAGCTTCTGGAAGACCAGGTTTTTGGCGAGTTTTTCTTCAAATTGGGAAAGCGGAAAGGAGACGACGCTGCGGATACCGTTGTCGAAAGAGTAGACTTTCTTGGGATTGACCTGCCGGACCTTCGGAGAGTCGGAAAAGATAGGCACAAGGCCGATCAGCCCTTTTCCTTCAAAATGGGAGATATATTCAAGGATTGTATCTCGCGAAATATGCAGTTTCGGCTGGATGTCGAGGAAATACGAATTTATGGAGAAGGCGGAGCCGGTGTGCAGGATCAAATACTTGAGAAGCTCCTTGAGGAGCTTGATATTCCGGATTAAATATTGTTCGGCCAGGTCTTTATAGATGAGCATGTCATAATGGTTTTTAAGAATCCGGAGCTTGTGGGAGGGATCCGTCAAGACAACTTCCGGGTATCCCCCATAGATCAGGTATTCTTCGAGAAGGTTCCTGATTTTGTAGCGGATGTTGGAGTAGGAGAAATCCGGCGTCAGTTCCAGGCCTTTAAAGGCCAGGAATTCTTTGAATGTCAGGGGCGAAATGGCCAGTTCCAGGGCGTGGCAGGAAAGCGATGAAGACAGGGACCGAGCGCAGAGCCCGGAAGACGAGCCGGTTATGATAAGGCGAATGTTTTCGTGATCGAGGAGGCGGCGGAGGAAGAGCTGCCAGCCTTCGACCTGCTGGATTTCATCCAGGAAGATGAAGATCTTTTTGTCGCGATTATCCGGGTAAAGTTCAAAGTAAGCCTCCGGAATCGAGGCCAGGTCGCCAACATCGAGCGGAAAAAGCCGGTCGTCTTCAAAGTTGATATACAGGAAGCGTTCACGGGGGACGGGAGCTATTGGATGGGAGCAAAAATGATCAATGAGCTGATGGATTAAATAAGTCTTGCCGCAACGGCGGGGGCCGGTGATGACAATAACAGAAGCGGGACGGATAGGGAGCGCGGAGGAAGGGACGGGAGATTCAGAGGAATGGGACATAAAGGAATCAGGCAGTCGATGGTCTCTTTTAAAGAACCGGGGCGGACGGAGTTCATGAAACTCCTTGATGAGGAGCTTGAAGGTTTCCTTATTCGTTTCCATGAGCGGAAGGGGGAAAAGAGTGAAGCTACCTCTATCTCTTTGACTTACAAACGGGGCAAGTTTAAATGATTAGCTGTCTTATAAAGAAGACAACTAATCCGGCCTTAAGAAAACTGACTTACCTTTAGAAATTGATAACTACCCATATAAAAAAGGGGCAGGCTACCGCCGGTGGAGAATCCAAGCCACAAAACGGGCGCAATAACCCCGACATTGATAAAAGGATCAGAGGATGAATCCGGAAGAATACGACACAAAAAAAATAGAAGAGGGGGAAGAAAAAAAGGTAAAAAAGACAATCATATTTCGCGCCCTACTTCCTTCCATTTATCCCCTCACAAGAAATGGGCCTAAAAAATAGCAGATTCCCGATCCTTTGTCAAGAAAAAAACGGTTAGAAAATGGCTCATAATTGGCGAACTCCAGTCAGCCTTCGGTATTGACTTCGATCGCCGGGCGGAGATACAATTCCGGCCTGAGAGGCTGTTCAAATTCCTTCAGAGGCAAGCTTTTTGCGGCGGATGCCCGGCGGTCGGTCAAAAATGCCCGCCCTGCTCCACCTGTTGGCTGCCTCATTATCCTTCTTTTCGCTTGCTCAGGGACTTCATCCCGGAGCCAAGGAGATGTTCTTGGAGCGCCCGGCCGAAAAAAAATCAAAAAGGATCATACTCATCGGCGCTTCGGTCGGGAAAGCGTGGAATATCTCGGCACTTACTGATCGCGTCCACAATCACGATTATGCCTTCGAATATGTCTACAGCGGCGGATTTGATAAAACTCAAAAACTCGAGGAAGTTCTTTCTCGAGTTCCGGACATGCCGGCCGGCGTTTTCCTCAAAGAATGCGCGGCTTATTTCCCCGGGGACATCGATTCTTATAGGAAATTGGTGGAAAAATGGATCGATGATTGCCTGGAAGCCGGCGTCCTTCCTATCCCGGCTACCGTCGTTCCTGTCACCCGGCTTCACTCCCTCAAGAAGTTCGCCATCGATATCCTGAAACTCAGAAATCCGTTTAAAATGGGCGGCCCGTTCCGGCAAAAAAGACAAAAGGCCATCCTCGAATACAATGATTGGCTCAGAGCGTACTGCCGGGAAAAGGACATTGTCGTCCTCGACCTCGAGAAAGCGCTCCGCAAAGGGGAGAAAAACAGGTACCTGCGCAGCCGGTTTGCCAAGGTTGATGGGCTCCATCTTAACAAAAAAGGGTATCAAGCCCTGGATAGTTTGGTCCTCCCCCTGCTTGAGAAGGTGGATTGGAGGAGGGCGGCAAAACGCCCGGACATTGCCAATGGAGAAGAGAGTTGATCTTCAGGGAAATCAGGCACGGACTGGCCGGATTCGTTTCCTGGCTGCGCTTGCACTACTATCGTTCCATGGGCACGAAGATCGGAAAGGGTTGTTTTATCAGCTTCCATGCCTATATCGACCAGAGAAGAGGCCGCATATCGATCGGCCGCAATGTCCACATCGCCGGAGGAAGCTACATACTCAGCCATACGGGTTTCCGGCCTGACCAGGAGGGCCAGGAAACCGTGATTGAGGACAATGTCCGGATCTTTGTGAATTCGGTCATCCTGCCGGGAGTCCGGGTCGGCCGGAATTCCATCGTCGGCGCCGGCTCCGTCGTCATGAGAGATGTCCCTCCGAACGTCGTGGTCCAGGGAAATCCGGCGCGTGTCATCCAGCATATTGAGGGTACTCCATCCTCTGATTTTCCGGCCAAATAACCCCTCGCCTGCGGAAAAAGCCTATCGCGAGCTATCGTTTTGGAGAAACGGGTATAGCTTGGTCTTTGACTCTGACAATCCCGTAGGTGACGGCATCGTTCGCGCCAATAACAGCCGCCACTCCGAGCGGAACCAGGAAGAAGGGGAAGATCTTTTTGTCCGAGACGACGTACACCGAATCTCCCTTTTGGGCGCTCTGGTCTATTTTCAGAGCCGCGGTCTGGCCCAACGTAACGTGTCGGGCCGGGACATTTGCCACCGTCAAAACGGAGACATCCTGGTAATTATCTGTGGACGGGCCCTGGATATGGATTCTGTCATTCAACCGCAGTATCCCCTTGACGACCTGAACCTGTCCCGTCCTGGTTCGGGGATTGAATTCGGCAATCATTCCGACCAAGGACTCTCCGTCCTTTTCAATTTCTTTGGCGACTTCGGCCACGGCGGCCCCAACCCCCTGCTCATAGGGATTGATGGCAATGGAAAGCTTGGCCGTCTCTTTCTCACTGATTTTCAATCCCAGGATGTCATCGGCGTTGAAGTCGCCCTCCTCGGTGACAACCCCGTAAGTATAGACGCCCGTCGCAATTCCCTGCACTTTAAAAACCCCGTAAACGTCCGAGCGCGAGCTCTCGAAGATTTCACCCGAGGCCAGGTTCTTGAATTTGACGGTCGCACCTTGCAGGGGTGTCGTTCCATCCTTGGCATAGATGAATCCGACGACGTTTCCCTTCGGGTCCGCTCCGGCTGAGGCCGGGGTGGAAAAAGAGAGGAAGGCCAAGAGAGAAAATGCCCCCATCGCCAAAACCCATTTGGGTATTCTCCTAAACATCGGAACCTCCTTAACCCGCATAATTTATTTGCTTCCTATAAAGAAAGACGGAATTCGGATCGAAAAAGATTTCCTTGATTTTCGAGGGTCCTTGGGAGACGGCAGGTAAGGAATAACCCGGTCCTCAAGCACAGCTTCCGGGTTATCGGCCACGAGGGCTTGCGCCTCGTCTTTCCCTATCGCGGCCTCGGCCCGCTTGACAGCATCGGAAAGCCGGGGAGAGATGGAGTTGGGATGGTGCCCGTCACTGGCCAGGAAATGAATGAGGTTCCAAGTCAGAAACCGGACGGCCGTCCCGGCTGCCCTCCTCCCATAGAGCCCGGTCAGGCTGCCGCCATTGGCCTGGGCCAAGGCGCCCATCTGGACAAGCTCATGAAGAAGACCGGGATTCTTCGCAAACCCGTAGTTTCTTTCGGGATGGGCGATGATCGGGGTAATTCCTTCGCTCATCAAGTCGAAGATGAGCTTTTTCACGCCGGGAATTACATGGGAGGAAGGGAATTCAAGGAACATGTAACGGCTGTTGTTGATGACAAGATGCCTACGGTTCGCCCTGAGCTCCTCGACCAGATTGTGAGAAATATGGACTTCTGCGCCGGCCTTGATCTCGACCGGAATGCCGTTTTGGCCGAGGGCAGCCAAGAGTTCGCGGCGCCTCTCTTCGACGGACGAGACATTTTCCAGGCCCAAGTTCCAGCGAAAAAGGTGGGGCGTGGCCACGATCGTCGCCACACCGTCGCCGGCCGCGATCCGGGCCATTTCCAGCGATTCCTCAAGGGTTCTCGCCCCGTCATCGAGCCCGGGAAGGATATGACAATGAAGGTCGATCATAGAGCCTCGCTCAGAAAAACTTCTCGGACACGATGACGACGTCATTTTCCTGGAGCTGGATGTCTTTCTTCTTGCCCTTGATGATGTCGTCGACGTTTACCTTAATTCGGGTTTCCTTCCCCGCCTCATCGATCCTTTTAATGATGACATTCCCCTTGGAGGCCCGTTCCGTGAACCCCCCGGCCTGAGCGATGGCCCTCAGGAGAGTCGGGATGTTCGACCGCCGGACGGACTCCAATGCCCCGGGTTCTCTGACCTGGCCGGTAACATAAATCTGGATGATCACATCCACCGGGATGCTCACGACGTCATCCGCCTGGAGCGGGATATCGAGTGAGGCATCTCCTTCCAGGAGCAGGTTTTTGACAGAGATTTTTAAGGAAGTTTTTTGACCGTCGGGGAGCTGACGAATGACGATGATTTCGTCCCCGGTCTCCGGGGTCAGGCCGCCGGCCTGAGAGATGAGTTTGAGGAGGGTCAGCCGTCCCATGAGCTCGTACGGCCCCGGAGTTGTAACCGCCCCGATGAGATAAACCCTCCGGCTCTGGTGATCTATAATGGTGACGGTTACCTGCGGGTTTTCCAGGTATTTTTCCTTAAGAAGCAGGGTCAAGCTCCTTTCGAGTTCCAGCCGGCTCAGACCCTCGACCGGGATTTCACCCAGATAAGGCAGACCGATCTTGCCTTCTTCAGATACCCGGTATTGCTTGTTCAATTCCTGGAACCCGATGACGGTTATCTCCAGAAGGTCCTTGGGACCGATTCTGTATTCGGAGATAGATGGGTCCTGACCAAAAGAGAGCCGTGAAAATAGGAACAGAATGAGCACCGGAGCCAAAAGGATCCGAAGCCGGAATTTTTTTCTCAATTTTTGCTCCTCAACATCTGTTAATTATTGGAATCAACACGCAGGCGATAGACGATCTTGGCCAGGATAACGGGGTGATTCACCGGCCGGATTTGAAGCATGTTGTCGCCTGCTTTCGTCTCTATTTCCAGGGAAATAGTATTGTGCTCCAAATACTCTTCCGAAACAACATGGCCGTTGAAGAAAACCGAGATCAGGGGTAGGCTGTTCACATCCCGCTCGGCGAAATGAAGGTCGAGCTCTATCCTCTTTCCCTCGAGGATGAGCTTTTGGGCGAAGGTTTTCCCCTTATCTATCCAAGGACTCCCCGGCGAAATCTCGGCCGGCGAAGTGATTTGCTCGATCAGCTTTTCGATGTCCTGCCTTCGTGCTTCCTCGCCCAGCCGGTCGGTGTTCTGCCGCAGCCGGAGCAGAGTCTCCAGGTTGGCCGGGTCAACGTCCAGGGCCTTTCGATAGATGTCGAGGCCGTCATACAGGAAGTCGATCTTCTGGTACGAATCGCCGATGAGCTGAAGAACCCGCACATAATCGCGCCTTTTCTTTTCCGGGACGACGACAAGACTGTCCTCGATCTCCTTTCCAAGCTTGACTATGTCTCTGTATTTTGTCTGCTTATAGCCCAGCCAGAGCTCGAAGGCCAGCCGGCTCAGGTCATCGAATCCTTTACCCGGCTCGCCGGAGAGGATTCCCCGTTGGCGCAGGTAGGCTTCCAGGCCGGAAACCTCTTTTGGCCTTTCCTCCAGGGCGAGGAATTGAACAAGATAACCTTCCATGTCCGCCCACCCGGCGCCCTCTTCGGCCCGGCACTTGGCGAGATTCAGCCAGGTCGACCGCAACAGGCCCAGATATTCGTTGGGGTCGATCAGGTCTTGGCGAAGGAGATTCTGATAGAATTGAATGTCCTTCAGACGATTCAGGACGTATTGAAAATGATGGGTGGCCGCCTGGGTCTCCAAACCAAAAAGCTCAAGCTCACCCGACCGGAAGTCGCGTTTGGCTCTTTGAAAATCCAGCAGCTCGGCCTGAGCCAGGAACTTCTGCCTCTCATCGAGGGAGAGAGATTTCTCGCCGAGGTACCGGGCATACTGCCGGAATACCTGCGGGTCCGGGGGCAGGACTTTTTCCATGATCCCGTAATCCCCCGAATTCAACTCCCAGATGCTCAGGAGCTCGGAGATGTCTTCGGGCGCTCTCTTGGCGGCCATTTTTCTCATAATGTCCAGCGTAAAAGCCTGATCCTCTGGAGAGAGCCGGGGCCATCTGGAGAGGAAAACCCTGGCGACCTGCCGATGGATCTGACTGTCTTCTCCGGCCAGCTCGGCGGCCCTTTTATATTCATCGTATGTCCTAAAGGCATTCCCGGGAGCGAGGAGGTCGAGATGGACGAGCGCCTGGGCCAGATAGAAATGGCTGTAGGGCGAGGCCGGGTTGATCCGGATCGATCGCTTAAAGCTAAGCACCGACTTTTCAATAAAAGACTGCGCGGAGGGGGCATCGCCCAAGGTGGCGATACCGGAGTCGAGGTAGGACTTTCCGAGTTCATAGAAGACGAGGTCGTTCAAGGGAAAAACTCGGACCGATCGTTCCAGGGATTTGATCCTCTGCTCGATATTGGCTTCTTTTCTGGCTCGGTAATAGAGGTGATTGTTCCAGTAGGCGAAGATATCCAGAACAGCCAGGAAAGCCGCGGCCAGGATCAACCCGGTTTTTTTCAGGCGATTCATCGCTTTTCCACGGGGACTTCGCCGCGCTTGTAAAAAGCGAGAGCCAAAGTCAAGGATAACACCACGGTAAACAGCACCATGTTGGCCGGAATGTGGAGGTTAAAGTCGGTGATGCTGTGGATCAGGATGGCGATGAGAGATACTATCCCGCCCAGAGCCAGGCCCTTGACTTCCGGATGGCGCCTCGTCCGCCAGACAACGAACGAGACAACACCCATAAAAAGGATCCCGCCCAGGAGAAGGGAGAACCCGACAAGGCCCAACTCGGACAAGTATTCGAGATAATCATTGTGGGCGTGGACAAGGGCGATGGGACCGGCTTCCCCCTCCAGGTTGGGATAGAGCGCGCCGAAAGTGCCGAGGCCGGTGCCGAATAGCGGATACTTGGCAAAAGTCCGGGTCGTGTTCAGCCAATAAGCCGGTCTTCCTTCAGACAAAATCCGGTCCAGGGAGAACCGCTCGAGGGTCGCATCGAGGCCGATATAGAGAGAAATAAGGATGATTATGATAAAAGCCGCCTGGAGGAAAGTCCTGATTCTTTTCCTCTTGAACATGGGGATTCCAAAATAGATGGAGGTGAAGCCGAAAAAGAGAATAAACATAAATACGAGGATGAAGACACCCGACCTGGACTTGGAAAAGACGATGGCCACGGCCATGAGGACGACGCCCAAACCCGTGAGAAGGTTGCCGGCCAGCCCCTTTTCTCCCAGCCTGACGAGTCGTTCTCGAAAAGTCTGATCGGAAGCGGAGAAGAGATTGATTCGGGCAATAATGAGCCCGATGGCCAGGGGGATGATCATCTCCAGATAACCGGACAGGTGATTGCGGTTGACAAACGTCCCGGTGACGGAGTCGAGGTTATAAATCTTCTTGGAGAAGAGGATCCGCGGATTCGTATTATAGAGCTCATACATCCCATAGAAGGCTTCGAAAACCCCGACGGCCACAAGGACATAAAATATCCGGATGAACTGGCGCCGTCTGGTCACGGTTTTCAGGACGAGAAACCCCAGCAGGAAATAGGCCAGGAGTTCGAGCATCTTTTGAAAAGTGGTCGAAGGGAGGAGAGAAAAGCTCATGAACTCCGCCCCGGAATAGTCGCCGGTATAGGTTTTCTGGAAGCCGTAGGCGGCCGGCGAAAGGAGCCGGACCAGGAATTGGGGAAACGGGATGATTTGAATAAAAACAAAAACCATAAACCACGGAAAAAGATGCAGCGGCCTCTTGAGCGCAGGCGGCGGGAAACCCGCATCCTGAGGCTTCTGCCTCATCAGGGCATAGGCGATAAACAGGGCCAGAACGGTCAGCTGGATCGTCAGGATCGACCACTCATAGACGGAACCAGCGGGGAGCGGGCTGAAGACAAGGAGCCCCAGGAGCCCGTATTCAATTATTTTGGCCGGAATTCCTTCTCGGCCCGCTCGATGAGGACGGGACACTCTAGTCTTCCTTTTCTGATCTCTCATACTGATAGTATCGATAACGGTTTGAATAGGAGCCTCCGGCCCGGCTCAGGTCCAGGCCGTTGACGACTACGCCGATGATGTTCGCTTGCGCCCGCCTGAGCTGTTCGACCGCGGCCAGGAACGGCTTTCGGCGTGTCTTATCACTCTGGATGACCAGAAGAGTCCCCTCGACGACGGACGAGATGACCACGGAGTCGATAACGGCCAGGACCGGAGGGGAATCCAGCAGGACGAGGTCAAAAGCTTCGCTGACTTCAGCCAGGACGTCCTTCATTTTGGAGGAGTTGAGGAGCTCCACCGGGTTGGGGGGCACGAGGCCGCTGGAGATCAACCAGACATTCTCGATGGATGTCTGGGTGAGGATGTCTTTGAGAGCCGCCTTCCCGGTCAAATACCCCGTCAGCCCGGTGTGATTTCTCGTCCTAAAAATGCGGTGGAGCCGGGGTTTCCTCAAGTCGGCGTCCACCAAAAGGACTCTTTTCTGGAGCTGGGCGAAGGAAGTGGCCAGGTTCACGACCGTGGCCGTCTTGCCTTCCTGAGTCAGGGCGCTCGTGCAGACGATCGTCCGCGGAACCTTCCCCGAGTGGGAAAGAAGAATGGAGGTCCGGACCGTCCGGTAATCCTCCGCCAGCGGCAGGTCGGGATAGAGGTGGTTGATGAGCTCTATCTCTTTAACTTCCGGCAGGGAGTGCTCGCCCGAAGGTTTTTCAAGGCCGTAAGAATGCCTCCCTCTATAGTAAGCGTCGTATCCTTTGTTTGTTTGCCGGCCTTCGGGAGGGAGGAGAGGGATAACGCCGAGCGAAGGAATCCCGGCCAGTTTTTCCACCTCGTCGGGTCCCTTGATGGTATCGTCCAGGTAGTCAAAAAGAAAACAGAGTCCGACTCCTCCGAGAAGTCCAACCAGGAGGGCGAGCAGAAGATTCAGTTTCTTCTTCGGAGAGACGGGTTCCTTCGGCAACTCGGCCGGGTCGATAATGCTGATGTTGCTGGCGCTGAGGCCCTTGAGCTGAGCCGACAACTGGGCCTCTCCCTGTTTCTCGAGCAGAGTATTCAGGAGCCTTCTTCGGCTGTCCACTTCGCTCTTGATGCTGTTATACAGGATGGCGTTATTTTTCATCGTGGTGACGTCGGACCTCTGCTTGTCCACGGTGGCTTTGATCGACGTCTCCTTCTTGAGGGCCGTCCGGTAGCGCGCTCCAGCCGAGTCCGCCGCCTTGTTGATCTCCTCCCTCAGGCCGTCCAGCCGGTCCTTGAGACGGCCCATTTCCGGGTGGTCGGGCTTGAGCTGTTTTCCTTTTTCCTCGTACTCGGCCCGGACTCTTGTGTAGTCAATCTTGAGCTGCTGCATGGTGGGGTCGCTGATGTATTGAGAAACCGAATCCCCCTGGAAATTCCGGAGCGCCCGGTATTCCGCCTCGGCGTTGATGCGTTCCAGCATGGCCTGATTATAGGCGTCATTCAGGTCCGCAAAGGTGCTCACGGCCGTGTTCTCGGTCTCGCTCAGGAAGGATATATCCCTCTCCTGGCCATATCTCTGCAGTTCTCTCTCCCGCGCCCCGATTTCATTCTTGAGGTTGGCTATCGATTCCGTCAGGAAGTCCGAAGCCTGGCGGGTCGTTGCATAGCGCTTCTCGATTGAAAAATTGATGAATTCCTCGACCAGGGAGTTGACGATCTCCTGGGCCAGAGCGGCTGAGGGAAAGGCCAGGCTGACCTTGACCAGCTTGGTCTCCCTGATGGGTTTGACTTCTATTTTTTTGAGGAGCGAGTCCGCGATTTCCGAATAAGGGTCCAAGAGGATCGGCAAACCCGACCGGGCCGGATCGGGATTTTTCGGAGGTTTAAGCCATCGAAAACTGAGGATATGCCGGAGTCCGGAAAGGAGAGAATGCCGACGCTTTTTGCCGGCGCTAAATTCCGGACGAGCCAACAGGTTCAATTTCTTGGCCACTCTTTCGGCGAGGGCCTTGCTCGAAAAAAGCATGAGCTGGGTGTTGTATGATCTCAAGTCCTGGACAACCCGGGGTTCATCCCGGAAGGTCTCGGCGACGCTGAGCGCCCGGGAGGATTCTTCTTCGATCAGGAGCGTCGCGGTGGATTTGTAAATGGGAGTGGCCAGGAAGGAAAAAAGGCCGGTGAGAAGCACCACGATCCCGGCGAACGTCAGGGCTATCCACCTTCGCCTGACAACGACCTGCCAGTAGTCCATCAGATCAATGTCTTTTGTCTTGTCTCGGTTTTCCATCTCTGGGCCTTTTTTTATGACGCTCTAGTGTCCCGTCTCATTGATTTCTTTAATAGTTCCTCTCCAGAGACGGGACA
>CAYGXD010000101.1:0-2844 GCA_964353705.1 uncultured Eubacteriales bacterium
GAGGTGTTGCTTCGCGACCTGGAAAACACGCTCTCGCGGACGCTGAAGCAGGTTTTTGAGTTGCTCGGGCTGGTCTATCCCCAGGAGGACATCATCAAAGCCTACCAAAACATCCTGGTAGGGACGAAGAAGGCGCTGGATTATTCGGTCGAGCTGCTCGACAATATCCTGAAAAGGGAGCTCAAGGAGATTATCCTCCCGCTCATCGAGGACACCACGATTGAAGAAAAGTTCAGGATCGCGCGGAAAATGATCAAGGCCGCGGAAAAAGCCGTTTTTACTTGAAGTCTACCCTGCTCCAATAGTATAATTCCCATAAGGGCTGACTATGCCGAGATTGTTTGTCTATCCGAAAAAGGGCGATTCCTTCTGGCACACCCTGAAAAAGGAAAAGACTTTGATCGGCCGGTCTGAGGATAATGACCTGGCCCTTCCCGACCCCTTCTCCTCCGGCCACCACGCGGTTATTGCTCCCGCGGACGGCGGGTTCTGCGTCCGGGACAACGGCAGCAAGAACGGGACGTTCCTCAACGGCAAGAAGGTCCAGGGCGAGATCGAGCTCAAGCGGGGGGATGAGATTCTGGTCGGGTCGACCCGGATCATCTACGACAAGGAGCTCTCGAGCAACGTCGAGGTGACCGAAGTCGTCAATCCGTCGCGGAACATCAACACGGTGATCCCCCTTAAGGATATCCTGAAAAAACAGGACATCGACACAACCATCCAATCCCTCGCCACCCCGGCCGACTTCCTGAGGATCAAATCGGACTATAAATCGATGGCGGTGCTGAACGAAGTGAGCAAGGCGCTCGTCCTCCATCAGCCCCTCCAGGACCTCCTGGAGCGCGTCATGGACCTGATCTCGGAGTACTTGCCCATGGACCGGGGGGTTCTCATGCTCAAAGAGGGAAACCCTCCCCTGATGATCGCCAAGGTGACGCGCATCAACAACAAGAATCTGATCCGTCAGAAGATTTTGGTCAGTCAGAGCATCATCAATCTCGTTTTGGACAACCATTCCTCGGTGCTGACGGCCGATGCCCAGACCGACGACCGGCTGAAGTTAAAGGACAGCATTATCAAGTCCAACATCCACAGCGCCATGTGCGTGCCTCTCTGGAACAACCGGGAGATCATCGGCGTGATCTATGCCGACCGCATCTCGCTGCTCGAGCAGTTCGGCGAGGAAGATCTCCGGCTGATGACTTTGCTCTCTAACCTGGCTGCGGTCAAGTACGAGAACGCCAAGGCCATCGAGCAGGCGATCGAGGTCGAAAAGTACCAGAAGGAGCTGGCCCTGGCCGCCCAGATCCAAAAGGACTTCCTCCCCAGGAAGAACCCGCCCTGCGAGAATTTTGACATCGCCGGGACGAACATCCCCTGCAACCAGGTGGGAGGGGATTATTATGACTTCATCTGCATCGACCCCTGCCGGCTGGGCGTTATCGTCGCCGATGTCTCCGGCAAGGGCATGAGTGCAGCCCTGCTCATGGCCTCCCTCCGGGCGGCGCTCATTTCCGAGGTCGGTCCACAACTGCGGCTCGAGCACATGGCGGCCAAGCTCAATGATTTTGTCCACAGCAGCTCGGCCTCCAACCGGTTCATCACCTTCTTTTTCTGCGAGCTGGATATGAAGACCGGATCGCTCCGCTATATCAACGCCGGCCACAACCCGCCGATCATCGTCGCCAAGGACGGCACGGTCAGCCGCCTGGATCCCACGGGTTTCTGCCTCGGGATGTTTCCTTCAGTTGCTTATGAAGTCGGCCAGGTAACCCTGGAAAAGGGTGACCTGATCGGATTGTTTACGGACGGGATCACGGATGCCCGGGACAAGGAAAACGGCGATTTCGGCGAGGAGACCCTGATCGGTCTGCTGAAGAAGAACATAAAGAAGCCGGCCTCGGAGATCGTGGAAAAGGTCTGTGCCGAATTGACTTCGTTCACGGCCGGGGTCGATCCCTTCGATGACATGACGCTGATCGTCCTCAAGAGGACCGGATAAGTTCTGGTGGCCGGTCCAAGACTCTCCTCTCTGGACGCCTTTCGAGGTCTGACCATCGCCGGCATGATCCTGGTCAATGACCCGGGGAGCTGGGAATATGTGTATCCCCCGCTGCGCCATGCCGAGTGGCACGGCTGGAGCCCCACCGACCTGGTCTTTCCCTTCTTCGTTTTCATCGTGGGTGTGGCCATTTCCCTGTCCCTTTCGTCCAAGAAAGAGGAGGGGGCGGGGAAGGCGGGACTGTATGTCAAGATTTTCAAGCGGAGCGTCCTCATCTTCGTCCTCGGCATGTTGCTCCGGCTGATCCCGCACTTTGATCTGGCCGCCGTCCGTATCCCGGGGGTGCTGCAGCGCATCGCTATATGCTATTTGTTTGGCGCTCTGCTCTTTCTCCATTTAGGGAGCAAGGGCCGCCTGGGCGTCTCAATCGTACTCCTGGCAGGCTATTGGGCCCTCCTGAAGTTCGTCCCTGTGCCCGGATATGGGGCCGGCGTGCTTGACTATACGGGCAACCTGGCCAGCTATATTGACCTGAAGCTATTGGCCGGCCATCTCTATGAGCCGGCGTTCGACCCGGAGGGCATCCTGAGTACATTGCCGGCGATTGGGACGGCCTTGTTTGGAACACTGACCGGCGACTGGCTTCGGACTAAAAGGCGGCCGGGGATTAAGACGACCGGACTCCTCGCGGCGGCGGCCGCGCTGACCGCCCTCGGTCTCGCTCTCCACCCCTATTTCCCGATCAACAAAAAGCTCTGGACGAGCACCTTTGTCATCTTCAGTGCCGGGGCGGCGCTCCTTCTTCTGGCCGTGTTCTATTATCTTATCGACGGCCGGGG
>CAYGXD010000101.1:2944-12504 GCA_964353705.1 uncultured Eubacteriales bacterium
TATGCCGCGACAATGGCCTATGCGATGCAAGCGGCGGCCCAGATTGGGATTCCCTTTATCGTGCTTGACCGGCCGAATCCCATCAACGGCCTGATCATGGAGGGGCCGGTGCTCGAGTATCCGGAGTTCAGCTCGTTCATCGGTCTTTATCCGATCCCGGAGAGGCACGGTATGACGGTGGGCGAGCTCGCCCTGATGATCAATGACCGGTTCCTCGAGAGGAAGGCTGACCTCACGGTCGTGCCGATGCAAGGCTGGCGTCGGGGGATGTGGTTTGATGAAACGGGTTTGCCCTGGGTTATTCCCTCGCCGAACATGCCCACACTCGACACGGCGACGGTCTATCCGGGACAAGTGTGTTTGGAGGGTACGAACGTCTCTGAGGGCAGGGGGACGACCAGGCCTTTTGAAATGTTCGGCGCGCCCTGGATCGACGGGTTCGAGCTGGCCCGGAGGCTCAACGGGCTCGGGCTGCCGGGAGTTTCTTTCCGGGAAGCCTGGTTCACCCCGAGTTTCTCAAAATTCGCCGGCGAGCAATGCGGAGGAGCCCAGGTCCATGTGACCGACCGGAATTCCTGCCGTCCTTTTGAGACAGCCTTGCATTTGGTTAAGATGATCCGGGAGATGTATCCGGACAGATTCGAGTTCCACGCCGGCTATTTTGATAAAGTGATGGGAACGTCGAAGGTGAGAGAAGCTCTAGAAAAGGGACTGGAAGTTGCAGAGATAGTAAAAGCCTATGAGCCCGGCCTCAAGGCTTTTGCCGAGGCGCGCAAGCCGTATCTTTTGTACGAATAGGGGGTCGGTTCTCTTCTGGCTCTTTTTTCTCTCGTTTTCTCTATTCTTCCCGTCAGTAAGTTACCCCATGGGCGAGCAGCTGCGCCTTGACCCAGGGAACAGCGACCATATTCAGTTCCTGCATATAGGATGGCAGCCCAAAAGGCGGAGCCTCACAGATTTCAATAGCGGCCGCCAGGGAGCCTTTGCCGAACTCAACAAGCTGGGGTTTCAGGCCATCAAAAGATCCGGGGGGGTATCCAGGATTGAGGAACTCGAAATAATCGATGGCCAGGTCGGCGAGCTGATTGGCGAGCATCTCTATGGCCGTCTTTTCCGGCATCAGCAGGATGAGCCCGTACTGGATGAGAAATTTCCGGTAGGCGGGCTCGCCGGCTACAACCAGCGGGTCATAAAGATGACCAAACCCGTCCTTAAGAAGGTTGGCGAATGCGGGCGTTCTTAGAGCGCAGGCGAGGATGATCTTTTGACCGATCAAGGGATCCACCCTCTTAAGCACCAGGTCACCCGCGTACTCGATGATGTTGTGGCAGAACATAAGGCGGGTGGCGTAATCTGGCCCCAAGCGCATTAGTTCCCATGTACCGGACTGAGCAAGGCCGGCGTCAAGCACAGCGGCAAGCCAAATGATATAGCCCGGTGGCTGAGGAATGGGATCGGGGTATCCGCTCGGAATAACAACGGGCAGGGGGAAAAGGATTGGCTCTGGTGGAGTGGGATTTGTTGACGGCAACATTCTCCAATGAGCGACGAAATCGGCTGCCCAGGCATCATTGTGGGCGACAAATCCGAAGGCGGCCGACTTTTTCAAGCCCCAGTTTGCCGAATACCAGACATTCATGAAATTATTGTCGGCTGCCAGATAGGGAGGATAATACGCTGCGTCCGGCGGTATTCCGTGCGTATAGCCTCGCAACATATAATCGTCCATCCGGCTGAATTCAAAATTAAATATGTCCGGCGCCATAATGCCATACATCTCGTTGAAATTAGACAAAGGCAGCACTTTCCCGATCTTGGCGGCGATATAGGCGTGGGTGGCAAAGTTCCAGGAATAGGCGGTTGTGGTGATGAATAGCAAAGCCAACCCGGCGGCCCATACTGAAAGAACCTTCTTTTTCATAGTTCCCTCCTTCATAATAACGTTGAAACGCTCATCCGGAGGCCGATTTCTCTTAAATCAAATCAATCACCCCCTCCTGACAAAAAGCTAATCTGCCCCCCGACGGGAAAAATGAGTAACATCTTTTTAACGGACCTAATCTTTTTTCCTTTTCCCGGCGGCTGGCCGCGCTCCAAAATATAGGCCCGTTTCCTCCCTCTTGTCAAGTCCTTTCTGGCTGTCAAGGCATCCATGTTGCAAACTCGGTGCTTATTCCGTAGAATAGAAACTCAATAAGAGCATCCGGCCTGAATGCCCAAAAAGCCGAAGCCTTCGATTCAAGGAGATACTCCTGTGTCCAAGAATGTTTTCACGTATGCCCTGGCCAACCCTCTTTGCGTCCTTCTCGACAAGAGCCCCCAGGACTTCACCCGTTCCGATTTCCTCCGGGTGATTGACGAGAAGCACCTCGAACGCATAACCTTCCATTACACCGCCCTGGACGGAAAACTCAAAGAACTGAAGCTGCCCGTTTCCAACCCTTCGCAGGTAGAGATGATCCTGGCCGAGGGGGAGAGGGTGGACGGCTCCCAACTTTTCAAGGGGATGGTGGACACCTCGCTTTCCGACCTTTATGTCGTCCCTGTCTACAGGACAGCCTTCCTCAATCCCTTCGACGAGGGCAGCCTGGATTTCATCTGCCGGTACCTGACCAAGGACGGCGAGCTCGCGCCGTTCGCGCTGGACAGCATCCTGACCAAGGCCTGCCAGGTCTTCCGCCGGAATTCCGGGCTGGAGTTCCAAACCCTCGGCGAGCTCGAGTTCTTCCTGCTCACGGACCGCAACCCCAACCTCTATCCCGCCCAGAAACAGCACGGGTACCACTCGGCGGCCCCCTACATAAAAAGCGGCCAGATCTTGAACGAGATGATCCGTTCGATCACTCAGATCACCGGCGCGGTAAAATATGCCCATAGTGAGGTCGGGTTTGTCGAGAGCGTCCGCTCCGACCTCGAGGAGATCCGGGGCAAGCAAGCCGAGCAGCTCGAAATCGAGTACCTGCCCCGGCCGGCCGAGGAGATGGCCGACGCCCTCCTCCTGGGCCGGTGGCTCATCCGGAACATCGCCTACAAGTACGGCTGTGTCGCCACCTTCACCCCCAAGATAGAGGAGGGTATCGCCGGGAACGGCCTCCATTTCCATATGGAGCTCCTCAAAAACGGCCGGAATATCATGGTCGATGAGGAGGGGAAGATCTCGGTTCCGGCGCGGCGGCTGATCGGCGGGCTGTGCACTTATGCCGATTCGCTGACGGCCTTCGGGAATACGGTCTCTTCCGCCTATCTGCGGCTCGTCCCCAACCAGGAGGCGCCGACGCGCATCTGCTGGAGCGACCTCAACCGGAGCTCGATGATCCGCGTCCCGCTCGGCTGGTCCAACCTGAGACATCTGGCCAAACGGCTCAACCCGCAGGAGACGGCCGCCTTCTCCGATGCCCAGAGCCGGCAGACCGTCGAGATCCGCAGCCCCGACGGCAGCGCCATCATCCATCTCCTGCTGGCGGGGATCGTCATGGCCGCCGATTGGGCATTTCGCGAGGACGATTCCTTGTTCAAGAAAAACCTGCCTCTCGAATTGGCCGACAAACTCTATGTCCAGGGCAATATCTTCACCGACCAGGCCCTGCTCCGGAAGCTGCCCACGCTGCCCCGGAGCTGCGTCGAGTCCAGCCGGATCCTTCTCGAGAAGAGGGATCTCTACGAGAGGGACGGGGTCTTCCCTCCCAGCGTTATCGATTACGTGGCGAAGATGCTGCAGGCCGAGAACGACGAGGGCATGAACCAGAGATTGATCGACCTTCCGGCCGACGACCGGCTCCTCGAGACCCGGAAGATCATGCACAAGGACCTGCACCGGCATTGAGGCCGGAACGGATTACGACCAATTTGATTGAAACGATGGATTAGCTAGGGATAAGGACTCGTGCCGGTAGAAACCATGACCCCCCGGGAGCGCTGGCTGGCGGTTCTCGAGCAGCGAAAGCCCGACCGGCTGCCCATGGACTATTGGGGGACAGACGAGGCATCGGCGATCCTGCGAAAACACCTCGGCTGCCGGACGACCGACCAGGCCTTGGCCAGGCTCCACGTTGACTATGTCGTCAAGCTGAAACCCGAATACCGAGGCCCGCGGCTTCCCAGGCGCACCGATTTTTTCGGCTGCAGGTTCCGGGCGATGAACTACGGAAGCGGGGCTTATGATGAATGTGTCTATTCTCCCCTGGCCGGGTTTGATTCGGTCGAAGAAATAGAGCGCCATTATCAGTGGCCGAATCCGGATTGGTGGGACTACAGCGGGATCCGCGGCCAGATCAGGGGAAAAGAGATGTATCCCATCCGGGGCGGCGGCTCCGAGCCCTTCCTGACCTACAAGTACCTCCGCGGCCAGGAGCAGGCGTTCATCGATCTGATCGAGCACCCGGACATCGTCCACTACGGCCTGGGGAAGCTCTTCGACCTGGCTTATGAAAACACGGTCCGCATCTATGAACAGGTCCCCGGAAAGGTCCTGCTGAGCTATGTGGCCGAAGACATGGGCGGGCAGAACGACCTGATGATCTCGCCGGCTCACGTCCGCGAATTCCTTCTGCCGGGGATGAAGAGGATCATCGACCTGGCCCACGGAGCCGGAGTCTATGTTTTCCACCACAACGACGGCAATGTCCGTCGGATCATCCCCGACATGGTGGCGGCCGGCATTGACCTCCTCAATCCCATCCAATGGTGGAACACCGGTCTTGACCGGGCCGAGCTCAAGCGCGAGTTCGGAGACAGGCTGGTTTTCCACGGGGCGATGGATAACCAGAACACGCTTCCTTTCGGAACTCCGGCCGACGTTCGCCGCGAAGTCCGGGAGAACCTGGATATCCTCGGCCGGGGGGGAGGTTATATCCTGGCGCCCTGCCACAACATCCAGTCCATCACCCCGGTCGAGAACATAATCGCCATGTACGAAGCCGGGTATGAAATGGGCTGGAGCTGAACCCAAGAGCTATTCGGCCGCTTTTATAGGGCTAGCCGTCAGACTTCCGATGGGCTTTGAACTCTTCGCGCAGCGTCCTCCAGAGGGAATTGAACCTCACTTGGAGTGATTCGTAGAGCGCCGAGTCTTTCTTTTTCGGCTCGAATGTTGTCCTCGCCGTTTTGACCATTTCCCGGGCTATGTCGGCGATGGCGGCACTTCCGCCTTTCTCCCTCTCGTAAGTCCAAATGGATTGGAGGGCCGCTCCGAAGGCCGCGGCTTCCTGCTCGGCGAGTGTCACGACCGGGGTCCCGAAAACGTCGGCGACGATCTGAAGCCACAACCGGCTCTTGGCGCCTCCTCCGGTCGCCCGGATCTCAGACGGCCGCAACCCGAGCGAACGCATCCGGGAGAAACCATAACCCAGGTTGAGGATGGTCCCCTCCATAACGGACCTGGCGATGTGAGCCGGATTAAACGTCTGTTTATCGAGACCAAAAAGAACCCCGGATGAGAAGGGAAGCACGGGGACTCGTTCGCCGTCGATGAACGGCAGGAAGACCAGACCATCGGCGCCGGCCGGAGCCCGGGAGGCCAGCGTTTCCAGTTCCTGATTGGAAAGGCCGTGCATCGATTTGATATATTCCGTCGTGTTGGTGACGTTCATGGTGCAGAGCAGGGGGAGCCAGCCGCCGGTGGAATCGCAGAAGGCGGCGATCTCGCCCTCGGGGTCGACGAACGGCTTGGCGAAATAGGAATAGACCGTCCCCGAGGTCCCCAGGCTGGCGGTGCACACGCCGGGGATGACGTTTCCCGTGCCGATGGCTCCCATCATATTATCGCCTCCGCCGCTCGAGACAAGAACGTGTCCCATCCCGTAGCGTGAGGCGAGCGGCTTTTTGATATGGCCGAGTGGCT
This sequence comes from uncultured Eubacteriales bacterium, assembly GCA_964353705.1. Lineage (GTDB taxonomy): Bacteria > Acidobacteriota > Aminicenantia > Aminicenantales > UBA8522 > UBA8522. Next base: position 8,784 of record CAYGXD010000101.1, read on the forward strand.
CGGCTGGATGGCGGAGCGGCGGGAGTTTGGCCTCGAGAGCGGGGTCTATGGCGGCCAGGGCTTCCCCGTGCCAGGCCTGACGGCGGATGTCCATCAGCCCGGTTCCCGACGCGTCTCCGAACTCCATGGCGGTTTTTCCTGTTAGCCAGAAGTTGAGATAGTTGTGGGGAAGGAGGACGGTCCTTGTCCGGTCATAATTTATTGGTTCTTTTCGTTTAAGCCAGAGTATTTTGGAGGCCGTAAAACCGACGGCCAGGCTGATGCCCAGCTTCTTGATATAGTTTTTCTTGCCCCCCAGTTTTTCGATGAGGAACTCGGTTTCGGCGATGGTCGAGGTGTCATTCCAGAGCTTGGCCGGCCTGACCGGCCGTCCGCTCTTGTCCAGAGGGACGAACCCGTGCTGCTGCCCCGAGACGCCGAGGGATACGATCTTCTTGGGATTGATTTTCGAGTCGGCGAGAGCGGCGGCCAAAGCTTTCTGCGTCGCTTCCACCCAGGCCTGCGGATCCTGTTCGCTCGCGCCCGGCTTGAGGTTCGGGATCAAACGGTGCGGTGCATAGCCGCGGCCGCGCACCTTGCCCTTGAAATCGATAATGAGAGCCTTCGTCCCCTGCGTCCCCGAGTCTATCCCGATGGCATACATCGCGGCCTCCTTAACCCCGAGTCAAATTCCGGCCCTTATTGCATTTTGGCAAGCAAATCAGAATACAGCGAATAGTCGATCGGCTGGCGAAGTTTGATGCTCTTATAGAGTTCCAGGTATCCGCCCTGCATTTTGCGCTTTTGGCGATGCGCAACAATGTTTTTGATAATCCGTGCCTGGGAGGAGAATTCTTTGATTGCCCTGATAACTTGCTGTTCGTCCTTTTCTGCGGCCAGGATCCCCAGGTCGGCTCCGGCTGTCTGGCCTGCCGGAGGAGGCTCGAAATCCCCCCAGACAGAGTAGGTGAGGTAGGTTTTCATAGGATGCGGCCGGCCGAGGTCAGTAAGGATGGGGTCCTGTGCCTGGGGAGAGGTATAGATCCCGGCCTCGAATACAGCCGTGTGGTCCCAGTGTTCGAGATAACCGCTCGAAAAAATGACGCGCGAGATGTGCTCTTCGCGAAGAATGGAGATGATCCTGTCAAAGACTCCTTTCCCCCACGGCGGGCGGCGGTCTAATTGGGACATCAGAGAAAAGTCAGGAATGTTGAAAAAGTGGATATCCTTTTCACGGACACCGAGTGCCCCATAAGCGCGGACGGCCTCTTCCTTTCTCCTCTGGACGATACCCTTTTTCTCGGCCGGAGTCGAATAACCGGCATCCCCCCGGCAGAAGACGATGACCACCGGAACTCCTCCCGTCCTCACCGTGGCCAGGATCAGATAGCCCGCGCCCAGAACGGCGTCGTCGTCATGAGGAGAGAAGCAGGCGATGCGCTCGCTTTTTTTCCAGCCCGGAAAGACGAGGTCGATCCGGCCGCGCTTCCGGAGTTTAGAGAAATCGACGAATTCCATCAGAATATCCTTAGGGGACTTCGGAGTCTCTTTAGCAGGCTGTCGAGTTTCTGGGGAAGGTCGTCGCTGAGCTTCATCACGATATAAGCATTTCTTTCATAGAAAAAGCTGCCCTTTGGGACATAGGCGAAATGGCTGTTGGTAAAATAGTCGGCCCAGGTGTAGATCAAAGGCCTGACCCAATAGACGTAGTTGCCGTCCGATGGAGCGTAGAAGTATGTGCCCGCCTTATGGAGGAACTCCCCGGGAAACTCGAAATTCCCATGAGCAGCCAGAAGGCGCAGGCTGAAGAACCCGAATCCCTCCCGGCTGTTCACGAGGCCGACCCAGCCCAGGTCCTCCGGCGCGACATGGACGAGTCCGAACGGCGTTCCTTCTTTCTCAGTGAGAGGGAGTTTGATGACATCTCCCTTTTTGTCCCGGTAAAGGAGGGAATCAAAGAGGTCCCGGAAGAGGACCATCTCGTCGTTCCGGACGGCTATGACGCCCTGGCCTTCTTCGAAGTCCAGTCGGGTCTCAGAGAAGAAATAAGGCGCGTCGGCCTCGAGAGTGTATTTCACATCAAGCAGGACTCCCTTGACCCGCGGCAAGGGTCCGCGCCGGGAGTTGACGTAGAGAAAGCGGCCCGCCTTTTCCTCGGCCGTCGCGGGCGGGTTCCAGTCGAAGGAGTGATCCCAGGCGACACCAGGGACAAAGACGTCGGGATTCCAGTGGATGGCTCCGGCCTTATTGAAGAGCCTGGTTCCCGCCTCGATGGATTCGATGGTGTTGATCTGACCGCTCTGAGGATGGAATTCCAGGGCAAGCTTTGACCCTTTGATGGTTTTGCCCAAGCCCTCGCCGGAAATCGTAAATCCCTGGGCCGGCGCTGGCCTTTGATCTCCCTTGAGAACCAGGAGGAGTTTCTTGTCATAGGCTTGGGCGTCGATTGGCAAGACAACCTTCAGCGTCGATGTCGGCGGATGGGTCGCCGACACGGCCTCCGGCGGCACGGACTCCTCCCTCTCCAAAACTTCGAAGGGGACCGCTTTTTGCCCATCGAACACAACTATATCTGGAGGATTGACGTCGGCCTTGGGCGCCACCAGGGTCAGGGTGACGACCTCCTGATTGCGGTCGATCCCAGCCTCCTCTTCGACCTGATAGACGCGATAAAACCCCTCTTTTCCTCCCGGAATGCCTCCCTCATTGGGCGAGACACCGGCAATTTCCAGTGTCTTTGGCTCTTTTGTTTTTTCGGGCTGATAGGCCAGCCTCACTTTATACGATTTCCCTCCGGCCCAGGCGTAATCGAGGAAAAACGCATAGGTGCCCGCTTCAAGCGGGGCGGAAAGTGCGACGTTTTTGCCGTCTTTAAAGATCAGATAAGGCCCGGCTTTGGCCCCGTTGAGATCAAGGTTCTTAATCAGAACCTTGTCGCCATTGACAACGAAGGGAAACCGGATCCGGTAAAACGGCTCTTCAAAAGTGGGCGAATGGAATTTCAGTAGGTCGGCGGGCGATGCCTTGAGAAACGAGCAGAGTCCAAGGGCGAGGATCAGGATGCCGGGTACGCAAACATATAGGCGATTCCGAAATTTCCAACCTCGGCTGTGAGCCGTCCTGGAAAAGCGGATTCTCATGTCGTCCCTCAGACCGGTTTATAATAAGGGTTGACTCTTCCTTCAGGAATGTCCGCGAGGCCCTTGCCCGCGAGGTCTTGAACCGCCAGTGGGATGCGGTTATATACGCCGACCTCCTTTCCCTTTTTCCAGAAGGAGTCCTCGATGACCGCATATTCCACTGGAAATACGAGTTCATGCTTCTCGTCAAACCCCATGAAGGCGACATCGATCATAAGGGCGGCATTCTTGGCCAGCCGGTTTTCCGAATAGGGGGTTACGGCGCCGTATCCTTCCTGGCATTCCGAACAGCCGGTGTTGTGGATGAACGTGTAGGGCTCGCGGGGGGTAAGCCGGCGGCCGCTGTTATCCCTGACTTTGGTCTTCTCCAGGTATTTTTTCCCTTTCCGGTCGATCATAAAAGACGGGAGGCCCTTGCGGGCGGCTTCGGCCGTGGCCCGAATGACGACGTGATAAAGACCCTCCAAAGCATTCATAAAAGCCTTGTCCTGCCTCGTCCAACCAGCCCCTGCCTTGACCGTTTTCTAAGAGCAAGCCATGATGCCATTGTAAGCGCTCCGACCAGAACCCCAAGGTCGATATATTCCCACGCCGGAGCTCTT
>CAYGXD010000102.1:0-12451 GCA_964353705.1 uncultured Eubacteriales bacterium
TGAACCCCGTGTGGCGCCAGGAGAGAATCCGTTCCGCCCATTCGGGGCTGAGAAGTTCCCGGCGGACAAGGTCGGAGAGGACCTCGCGGGCGAAGAGCTCCGCCAGCCGCGAGTCGTCGATCCGCGGGATCCCAGGGAAGACGCCCGCCTCGTCCACCCCGCCTTCGGTCACCAGGAAATGGAGGTGCGGGTGAAGATTCATCCGGGCTCCAAAGGTCTGAACCGCCGCGATGACCCCGGGCATCAGCTGGCTTCGGGTTAGAACCTCAAAATAACAGGTCAAGGACCGGAGAGCCGAGCGGCAGAGCTCGCCCAGCAGCCGGCGGTTGTACTTGAAGAATATCCGCAGCATCCTGGGGATGGTGAAGACGACCTGGCGGTGAGGGACATCGGCGCTAAAGCGTCAACCTTAATTAACGCCTGACTAAAGAGAAGGGAAACAGGAGGCGACATCGGGGGACGCTCTGAGCCGGGGCGAAAAAAAAGGGGAGCGGCCCGAAAGCCGCTCCCCGCGGGATTTATAGCGCGCGCTCGGGCGCTCAGTACATGTCGCCGCCGGGCGGGGTGGGATACTGGGGGCCTTCTCCTCTTCGGGAAGCTCGGCCACCAGGCCCTCCGTCGTCAGCAGCTGGCCCGCGATGCTCGCGGCATTCTGCAGGGCGATGCGGACGACCTTGGTCGGGTCCAGGATCCCGGTCTTGATCATCTGGAAGCTCGCCGACAAGATGCTGCGAGATCAAACGACGCCCTCCGTCGGCCTGATCCGTCGGGCGCTCTCCACGACGTGCGCGCAGTTTGACTTCACGACGACGCTCTACTCGACCATCTGCGACCTGGCCAACCAGAAGGTTCTCCTGTACCACTTCCACAACTTCGAGGAGGTCGTCGTTCTCGACCTGAAGAAAGAGCTGGCCAAAGGTGCGTCGAACCGCTCGATACCGGACCTTTTTCAGGTCCACCCCTACAGCTGCGACGGCTACCCGTGGGTCGGCCGCCAATTGGGGGATGTCAAACTGCAGACGATCATCGACGAAAAGGGCATCCAGGAAGGACTCCGCGCCTTCCCGGCGTTGAAAGACCAAAAACGGACATATCCGAGGTACATCTTTCAGGACTGGGTCATCAAGAACGCCGCACTCCACTATCTGGCCATCGATAAATTGGACATCGCGATTGAGCAGATTCGGAGTTGCCATCCTGAGCAACTTCTATTCCCTCAACCCTATGAATTTGGGAAAGAAGACTGCGGATATTTATCTTTCGGGATCGCTGTCAAAGGCTCCTTCCGAAACCTCGGGGATGGATGAAGGACGGAAATCCACGTCGGAGCGTCCTTTCCCGATCAATAATGAACAGCTGGCTGAATTTTCTGGCAACTACTGGAGTGAAGAGCTGGAGACGGAATATCATATCTTGGCTGTCGGGGATCGATTGATGATGCGGCACTGGAGAAGCGAGGATGTCTTTCTCACCCCCATCGGGCCAGACCAGTTCTCTGGGGATCAGGAATGGGCTGACAGGATCCTGTTCCTGAGGAATCCGGACGCCGGAATATACGGTTTCAGGATTTCCGCCGGCCGCGTGAGGAGCCTTTTGTTCAAAAAGACGACCCTTTAAGGGCAGAGTTCACTGTTATTTGCCGTGGGACCTTTTTTATAGATCCTAATTCTCGGACATACCTTAGTCGCAGTCGGGTGCTGACTGTTGCCGACAACAGGGGAGTCATGAGAGCAAAAAAGGGGGGCTCTCCCCAGGTGGCTCAAGAGAGCCCGCGCAATCATTGCGGAAATAAAGTGCCGAGGAGTTTGATTCCGATCTCTCGCTTATTATAAACTTAGATCATGAAGAGAACTCAAAAACCGCCCGATTTATTCGGGCGATTTCTGGACATCATGCGGGCTCTTTCCGCGGACGATGTCGATTATATCCTGATCGGCGGCTTTGCCGTCATTCTCCATGGATTATCCCGTCTGACAGCGGATATCGACATATTTGTCAAGCCGGAAGCCGATAATCTTGAACGGCTGAAGAAGGCCTTGAGGAAAGTCTTCCCTACGGATGATGAAATCGATTCCTTATCTCTGCGGGATTTGCAGGATTATGCCGTTGTGAGATTTGGGACCGCGGATGATTTCTATATCGATCTCATCGCGGGGATTGGAGAAATGTTTCGTTACGAAGACCTGGAATTCGAGGTCCGGGAGGTCGCGGGAGCTCAGGTCCGGATCGCGACTCCGGAGACTCTTCTCCGAATGAAAAAGGACACGGTCCGTCCGGAAGACAAGCGGGACGCCCGGTTTTTGGCCGAGCTGATCGCGCACCGAGCCTCGGAGAAAGAATGATGGCCTTCCAGAAATTTCGAAATTTCGCCGATGCCGAAGAAGCCCTCTGGGAGTTCCACCCGGATGAAAGCTATTATCGTCGCGTCGCGGCCCTCTGGTCCGCCGCCCGTCGCATGGGTCCTCCGCGGGCGGTGCGGCGTGGAATCTTCCGTTTGCGCACGCTCGATGACGCCGATAACCGTTCTGAGCCTTTCCGGGGGCGTACAAAAGAGACCGGGCGGAACTCGGCATAATAAGGAAAATGGGCGATTCAGGATTTGAACCTGTGACTTCACCCGTGTGTAGGAAGCGTATAAAAAAACCAAGGCGCAGAAAATAAACGATTTCCCTTGAAAACAAGCGTTTTTCGGCGCCTTCCGGATGGCAATATTTTTGGGCGCATTTTGGGCGCTGAATTCGGCCTCCAGGCTTCTTCGCTCCGGCCCCCCATCATCCTTGACAGGTTCCGAGCCCCTTCTTATACTCCCTCACGATGCTGGGTGGGATCATTGAAGCAGAGAAGTGCTCACGCCCAGCCCCCGAGGGGAAAAGGAATTTTCGATGTATTGTAGATATCATTCGCTGATCTCCAAAAAGAAAATCAAGTTTAGCGGAGGAACTCATGAGGTTTGATATTCGGTGTCTTGGAGTTATGGCATTGATCGGTTTTCATTTGGCCTCAGTCGGGTTGGCCGTCGAAACGGAGATCGTCAAAATACCCAAGGGAAAAGGGGAACCGGTGCTGCTGGATGGATTGTTTTCGCCGGGAGAATGGGACGATGCTTGGCAGAGAGACCTGGGATCCGGGGTAAGGCTCTATTTAAAGAAATCGGGGGGACATGTTTACATCGGGGTTCGGTATTCGCCGTTTAAAGGCTCCGTTGCCGATCTCTTCATTTCTCCGGATGGACGGGCAATCTTCCATCTCCATGCCTCGGCCCAGATTGGAGAACGCCAGGTTCAAGAGACCTCTGGCAGCTGGGATAACCCAGAGTTCGTCTGGGGCGACACGTCCGATTGGTACGCCAACGAAATTCGCTGGAATCAGAAGCGCATGGATCAACTCATAAAGGAAGGACTCGGTCAAAATGAAGCCCAGGCAATGTCTTTCTACCGGTACGACGGATTCGAGTTTCAAATCAGAGCCTCCAAATTTTCGTCGAAATCGTGGCTGTTTCGCGTCGAAGCTCCCATCCCTCCAGATTGGGAGCATCCAATCGTCTTTCCAGCCGGGACAATGATGACAAAAACGAACGGCTGGCTGCGGCTGATCCTGGATTAAATCGTGCGCTATCCCGCTTGTCAGCCTTCTGTCGCTTCCGGCAGCACATTGAGGATCAGACTCGTCGATGGATAATTTCTTCTCTTTTACAACGATATTCCAGGCCCAGGAGAATGTCCCATGAAAAAACCACTGCTTCGAGTCATCGCCCAAAAACGGAGAGCAGCGGGAATCCCATCCCGGAGCGGCCAACGGATATCGGGTCCCGGGGAGGCCGGAAGAAAATGGAGACCTGGTGCCCTAGCTTTCATACTGCTTCTCGGATGGGGCCTTCTTGGCGAGACTCCGGTTGCTTTCGAACGATCGGCATTCGAAAAGGAAATCCAATCCACGGACGTGGAGTTCCGGGACGGAACGACGATACTTCGCGGTACGATTCTCCATCCGGAGGCGGCCGGCCCCTGTCCGGGAATCGTTATCTTGGGGGGCGCCGAGCGGGGAGCCAGAAATGACTACAAGAAGCGCGTCGCCTCTAAATTCGCCGAGATCGGCATTTCCGCCCTGTACTATGACAGCCCCGGATCGGGTGCCTCCACCGGAAACGCCCTGCTTCAAACCAAGGACGACCGGATGATCGAGGCCTTGGCCGCTGTCGAGTTTCTCGGCCGCAGGGAGGGGATCCATCCCCATAAAATCGGGCTTTGGGGTATCAGCGAGGGGGCCAATATCGCCTTGTTGGCGGCCGCCAGGGAGCCTCGAGTTTCTTTCGTCGTTTCCGTATCCGCGGCGCTCGGGATCGCTCCCCTGGAAATTTCCAGATTTCGGATCGAGATAACCGGTCACGAGAACCGGTTCTCAGCGGAAGACATCGCGCGGGCCCTTGTCCTCGAGGAGATTCTCTATGACCTTTTTTCCGGGGCCGATCTGGCCGAATGGCGCTTGATCAAGCTGAAAGTGCTAAATTGGCCCGAGGAGCCGTGGACGGAGTTGATCGAGGCTGTGAAGGCGTCCAGACGGGCTGCGCCGCCGGCCGAGAGAAGAAAGGCGAAAGAGGCCTTGACCCGGAGCCTGGAATTTTGGAGAGAAAAAAGTTGGTTCCGATTGGCCGTCCCCGACGTCGACAGATTGGATCGTCTGGCCGCCCTTGATGCCGGGTCGTTCCTGTCCTTCCTTGACGGCAATCCCCTGGCTAAAGGGGATTGGCTTGATCATCTTCGGGCTCTTCCCGAACTGTCCAAGCTCCGCTGCCCCGTTTTGGCGCTGTGGGGGGAGAACGACCGGTTCCTACCGCCCCACCGAAGCGCTGCGGTCCTGAAACGACTTCTCCAGGAGGGAAAGACCGCCCTGACGACGGCCATTATTCCCGGAGTTGGGCATATCCTGACCTCTTCAGGGAACGTTGACATCGCCTCCGACTATTCAAAAATTTTGGCCGACTGGACGGCGGCGAAAATCCGATAGGCGGGTCGTCGAAGAAAAGTACGCCTGGCGGCTACAGGGATAAAGCCATCCCTTTAGGTTCCAGTTCGGGGGAAGATCCCATCACGTTCATCTATTTGAAAGGGACAGATAACCCCCCGTTTGCGTCATAGAAACCGATGCCATTTTCTAATTGGTTTCTGTGGCCCCACCAGCTTTGCATCCAAACTGGGGGGATTTACCGGCGTTGCGGGAGAGGCAGAATGGACGATACAGGATTTGAACCTGTGACTTCTACCGTGTGTAGGAAGCAGCCCAGAAATGTAAAGAGAAGAAAATAATGCAAATAGCAGATAATCAAGGGTTTTTCGAGTCGATTCAGTATTCGATATCTTTCGATATTTTTAGATACGTTTTAATATCTCTGACATATTTTGGGCATAATTTGGGCACAGTGCTTCGACATTCGGAGGGCCTCGAAACGTCATATGTGAAAATATTCACAGAAAAAGGCTTGACAAATGGATCTCAGCGGCTTATCTTGATTATGTGAAAATTGTCACATGTGAAAATATTTCATGGATACGGCCCGGCCGTGGAGAAGTCCGATGGCCAAGAAACTGAACTTCAACCAGCTCAGCAAGCGAGAGCGCCAGATCATGGACATCGTCTATCAATTGGGCAGAGCCACAGCTAACGACATCATGGACCGTCTGCCGGAATCCCCGAAGAACGCCACGGTGCGCAAACAACTGAGCATCCTGGCAAAAAAGGGATTTCTGATCATCGAACAACAGGACGCCAACCTGTACAACCGCTATTATTATGTGCCGGCGATTCCCCTAGAAAAGGCGCGGGACGGCGCCGTCGATCGCCTGCTCAATACTTTTTTTCAGGGATCGACGAGCCAGGCTATGGTGGCCCTTCTGAAAAGATCCGAAATCGACATATCTCAGAAGGAGATGGCCGTCTTTAGGGATCTGATCGAAAAAGAACGGAGCAAGGGAAGGTAAGAAACCATGTTCACGGCCTTGGGACTCAGCGACGCTGTGGCTCTTGGCCTGGTCCGGCATCTCGTCGATTTTGCCGTCAAAGGCTCGGTCTTGGTCATCCTGGTCTGGGGAGCGTCGTTGTTTCTTCGTAGGCTTTCGGCCTCGCTTCGCCATCTGCTCTGGACCTCGACCGTCATCGCCCTGATCCTGCTGCCGATCCTTCCCCCGCTCGTTCCGTCCCTCGAACTGAGGATCATTCCCGATATCGCCCCTGGGCCGCCGATCGAAATTGCTGATCGGTTGGCTCCGAATATCAACGGTCGTAATGTCCCCGGAGCGGAGAGCCCCGGCGTCGGTAAACCTCCGGATGCACCCGAATCCGGAAATTCCTGGACCACTTGGGCGGCCACCGGCTGGGTTCTTGGAGGCCTGCTGACCTTTGTTTGGATCGGCTTCGGCAAGATCGGATTGATCTTGATCGAACGGAGATCCCATTTGCTCTCCGATGAATCCAAAACCGGGCTTCTGAACGAGCTCAGCCGGCATCTGGGTCTTGGGCGCCACGTTAGGCTTTTTCAAAACCCCACGACGGCGGCGGCTATCAACCGCGGAATCGTCCGCCCTCGGATCATCCTCTCGAGCGAAGCGGCGGGCTGGAGTCCGGAGCGGCTCCGGGTTGTCTTCCTCCATGAGCTGGCGCATATCAAGCGTCTGGACGGCGTCGTCGATGCCGTCATCCACATCGCCGTCGTCGCTTTTTGGTTTCATCCGCTCGTCTGGCTGGCCTGCCGCCGCCTGCGCTCCGAGCGGGAGCGGACTTGCGACGATGTCGTCCTGACCGCCGGCATCAAGGCCAGTGAATATGCCTCCCATCTGATGGACGTCGCTTCGGAATTGGGATCCAAGCCCAAACCCCTTTGGCAGATCGTCACCGTCTCCCAGGGATCGAGCCTGAAAGACCGGCTTCTCTGCATCCTCGATCCCAAGCTCCACAGGGAGGCCGCCCCTCCTCGATATGGAATCCCCTCTATTATCCTATTAACGGGTATCCTGCTTCCGGTCGCCTCAGTCCGGCTCTGGAAGTCGCCCGCCAGCGCGCCCTTCGGGCCGTCCGGATCCTCTCTGGGAAAGGTGAAAATATCCGAGCCATCCCGCTCTCGGACGGAATCCTTGGCGCCCGTAGGGAGTAAGACGCCAGGGGCGCTCAGTCTCCCTTCGGATACGGACGCGACCCAGAGAAGCCAGGTCTTGGTCGATATGCTCGGCCACGAAGATACCGACATGCGGCTTTTGGCCGTGAGGTCGATCGCCGGCCTCCCCGCCGAAGTCCGTCTCGGACCGCTCCTCCTGGCCATGGCTAATGACGTGACCGAAGTCAGAAAGATCGCGCTGGCCGGGCTAACGGTCATCGAAGAGCCTCGAGCGCGGCTGGCGCTGGAGAACGCCTTAGAAGATGCCAGTAGCGAAATCCGTATCGAGGCTGTGAAAGCTATAACCGGACTAGAGCCTCGAGTTTCCGTTCCCCTCCTGATCAAGGCCATGAAGAACGAGGTCGCTCGAGTCCGCCGGATCGCCATCAGGAAGCTGATTGATCTGGATGATCCGGCCTCACGCGATACGATCCGGCGAGCCCTGGACGACAAGGATGAGATCGTCCGCCGCGCAGCGGCTGAATATTTCCGGGCGGAGCGAACGGGGGCGAATGCCGGATAAGCGAAGAATCATAACCTAGCTCTTACTTTCTTGACCGAAAAAACCGATTTCATGGGGAGGAGAAGTCTATGCCCAGAGAAGGAAGGAATCAGGCCGGCCGTGGAGTCATCAGCCATGCTCTCTGCCTTATCTTTCTCATTGTTTTGACACCGTTCGTCGTCACGATGTGCTGTCCTCAAGAGAAGAACGGTGGGCCGCGGGACTTTGAGCGGATGGCAAGGATGGCCAAATCTGTCACCATCTATCGTGACACCTATGGGGTGCCGCATATTTTTGGCCCGACCGATGCGAGTGTGATCTTCGGGTACATGTACGCCCGAGCAGAGGACAAGTTTTACAAAATCGAACGGTTCTATCTGCAGATGCTCGGCCGGCTTTCGGAGCTTAGGGGTGAGGAATCATTCACCCATGATGTCAGGATGCGGGCGTTTGAGTTCGCACGCCGGTGCCGGGCTCAGTATGAACGAGAAACTCTAAAGGTACGGGCCTTGTGCGACGCTTTTGCCGACGGGCTGAATTACTATTTGATCGAAAATCCCGAAGTGAAGCCCAGGATCCTGCAGCGATTCGAGCCGTGGTTCGCTTTTTTGAGCGATATGGACTGGTCCCAGGCGCTCCTCGGGAACCTGGGGATCGATATCCGCAAGTCGCTGGTCGAAGTCACCAAACCCTTCGATCGGGAGATCGGATCGAATGCCTGGGCGATCGGACCGAGCAAGAGTGAGACGGGGCACGCCATGCTCTTCCTCAATCCCCACATGAACATCGACGAAGCCTACGAAGCCCATCTTCACAGCGGGGAAGGATTGAATTATTCGGGGTGCCAGGGCTACGGGGCAGGGATCGTCCCCGTGATGGGGCACACGGAGCATCTGGGTTGGGCCTTGTGCGTGAACAGTCCGGACGTCGCGGATCTCTACGTCGAGACGTTTGATGATCCGACGAATCCCCTGAAATACCGTTATGGGGATGGATACCGGACAGCGACGGTGTGGAGCGAGGTGATCAAGGTGAAGACCGAGAGGGGGATGGAGGAGCGGAAGGTCACATTCCGCAAGACTCATCACGGGCCGATCGTGGATTTTCGGGATGGTAAACTCCTGTCTTTGAGGATTTCGAAGATCGAGAAAGGGAACATGTTCACGCAGTGGATCGCCATGGCGAAGGCTCGGAATCTAGAGGAATTCAAGAAGGCGCTTTCGATCCGCGGCGTTGTCTTCCACAACATCATGTATGCGGACAAGCAGGGGAATATCTTCTACATCTATAATGGCGCCATCCCCAAGCGCGATCCCCGTTTCGACTGGTCCAAACCTGTCGACGGAAGCGATCCGGCCACAGAATGGCAGGGATACCACGAGGTCCAGGAGCTCCCGCAGATATTAAATCCAAAAAGCGGATGGCTGCAGAACTGCAATGCGACGCCGTTCATGACGACGTCCGAAGGAAATCCGAAGAGAGAGAACTTTCCGCGCTATATGGTGACGGAGGCGGGGGACAACGCGAGATCGAGGGTTTCCAGACAGATTCTTTCGAGCAAGGTGAAATTTTCGTTCGAAGAATGGTCCAGTGCAGCCTTCAGCACATACTCTCTTGTGGCGGAGGATGAGATCCCCGGGATCGAAAAGGAGTGGGACGCCTACATCAAGACTCATTCGGCCTGGAACAAAGAGGTCGGCGAGGCTGTTTCCGCATTATCTTCCTGGGACCGCGTCAGCACCGTCGAATCCGTCCCCTCTACCCTGTTTTTCCTGTGGCATTGGAGGATGTATCCCGGGCCCTCCGGGCCGGAGATCCGGGAGCCCTTGAAAAGGATCCGGACGCTTGAAAGCGCCGTGGAAGAACTGAAAAAGAACTGGGGGACGTGGGGCGTTCGCTGGGGAGACATCAACCGTCATCAGCGCCGGGATGATCGGGCCATCGGAGCGCAGTTCAGCGATGAGAAGGACAGCCTTCCTTGTCCCGGCGCCTCGGGCTCCAGGTTCGGGATGGTGTTTGCCTTCAATGCCGCTCCCACGGAGGGAAACAAGAAGCTTTATGGGGTCAGTGGGCATACCTATGTTGCGGTCATCGAATTTGGCGAGACGATCCGTTGTCGTTCTGTCATATGCTATGGTCAGAATTCAGATCCGAACTCCCCGCACTTCTTTGACCAGGCAGAGCTTTTCGTTAACAAGAAATTCAAGCCGGCCTGGTTCACGCTCGAAGAGATCAAAGCCAACCTTGAACGGGCCTACCATCCCGGCGAGTGAAAGGAGCTTTGGTCATGAACAGAACATTTCGGATGCCTGGACGATGGGCGTCGTGTCTTCTCTTCCTCATGCTCATTCCTCGGTCATTGACGGCGATCTCCGAGGATTACGATGTGATCATCAAAAGCACGACGATCGTCGACGGTACAGGTCGGGCTCCTTTCCGCGGGGATATTGCCATCAGAGGCGAAAGAATCGCGGTCGTGGGCCGTGTCAAGGGGCACGCGCCTGTCGTCATCGATGGCTCGGGCCTCACGACCTGTCCCGGTTTCATTGATCCCCATAGCCACGCTGACCTAAGCATGATGAACTATCCTCTCTGCGAAAACCTGGTCATGCAGGGCATCACGACCTTCCTTGGGGGAAACTGCGGAGATTCGCCCGCCCCGCAAAAAACCAAGACATTCGGCGAATGGCTTATCGAGGTGGAAAAGGCCGGGATTCCTCTCAACTATGTACCGCTGGTGGGGCATAATACGATCAGGAGACTCGTCATGGGGGATGACTACCGCAGGAGGGCCACCGCAGAAGAAATCGAGAAGATGAAGGGATTCGTCGCAGAAGCTATGGAGAGCGGCGCCTTCGGATTCTCGGCAGGCTTAGATCCTGGTCCCGGCCACTTTGCAGCCACCGAGGAACTTGTCGCCCTAGCAGAGGAAGCAAAGAAGTGCGGAGGTTTGTTTGTTCCTCATACCAGAGGCACCCAGTCGCAGTGGGCAACGGATGATCCCAAGGAAGTGAGCTACGGCGTTTTCTGCGGCCCGGTAGAAGATGCGTTTGTGGGGATGTATCGGGGTTATCTGGAAGCCATCGAAGTGGCACGGAGAACGGGGGTTCGCCTGAATATCGCTCACCTCGATAATGCCTACATGGTGCCTCAGCCTCATCCTGATTTCTTGGAGGCGGCGGGGGCTCGGGCCACCTTGGAATATCTCATCGAGAGCGCCAGGGGAGAGGGGCTCGATGTGACTTTTGACGTCATCGCCTTTGACGCGAACATCTCAGGAAAGGAATGGATGTATTGGGGGCTTTTTTCCAGGAGCCCTGCTTTGAATTGGGTCTATCAGATCGCCAGACGATCGAAGAGAGACTATATCGCTCAGCTCAGGACGAAGGAATTCCGAGATAAGGTCAGGCGTACGTACGAGGCGGGCCGATTGAAACTAGGCATGATCCATACCAAAGCCTGGCCGTACTGGATGGATTGTTTCAAGATCATAAGCTGCCAAAACAAGGGATACGAAGGCAAGACCGTTGCGGAAATAGCCAGGCTGCGCAACACGGACGCCCTAGAGGCGATCTTCGACATGATCGTGGAGGATCCGGATGCGATCTGGATCCAGCACTTGGATCCGAGGCTTCATCCCGAAGTCATCACTGTATTGATAAGGTATCCCTATGCGATGCCGTGCACGGATGCCCGGGCCCTTCCCGCAGAATTAAAGGATGATTTTGAGGTCAGCCCCACGGCTTACGGTCTGTACCCCCATTACATCAGGAGATATGTGAAAGAAAGGTCGATTCTCAGCCTGGCAGAAGCCATTCGGAAGGCCACATCTCTGCCCGCTCACGTCGTCGGATTGAAGCACAGGGGAATTCTCAAGGCGGGGAATTTTGCCGACATTCTCATATTCGATTTCGAAGCGATCAGGGAAACTGGAGATTATATGAATCCCGATCAGCGGCCAGAAGGGATCGAGTTCGTATTCGTGAACGGCAAAGTGGTCTACGAGGACAGAACACACACAGGTCAGAAGCCCGGGAAAGTCATCAGGAATACATCCAATCCTCGATGAAAAATCGGTGGGCGATACAGGATTTGAACCTGTGACTTCACCCGTGTGTTGGAAGTACGCCAAAAACGTAAAGCGAAGAAAATAATGCAAATAGCAGATAGTCAAAGGGTTTTCGAGCCGATTCGGTGTTTGATATCTTTCGATATTCTTAGATGCGTTTTGATATTTCTGACATGTTTTGGGCACAGGGAGAGATCGTGTTTTACGATTGACCAGACCGCTCCAGCGGTGATAATATACAGACATCGGGTCGGGTGAGGGTGCCATGGAGTGTCCGAATTGTCATTGCGAGAACAGGGAGAACTCGCGGTTCTGTAGCAGCTGCGCGGCGCTGTTGAATCCGGCGGGACCGCAGGAGGCATCCCTGACGATGACCCTGGAGACGCCCGTCCATGTCTTGAAGGCAGGAAGCCTTATCGCCGGAAAATACCGGATACTCGAAGAGATCGGCCAGGGCGGCATGGGCGTCGTCTACAAGGCCGAGGACGTCAAGCTCAAACGGTGCGTCGCCCTGAAGTTCCTGCCGCCCCATCTCGTGGACTCTCCCGAGCTCAAGCAGCGATTCCTCATCGAGGCCCAGGCGGCTGCGGCCCTATCGCACCCGAACATCTGCGTAATCCACGAGGTCGGGGAAAGCGAAGACCGGCCCTATATCGCCATGGAGTACTTGGAAGGGGAAACGCTGCGGAACAGGATCAAGAGGGGGCCTTTAAAAGCTGAAGAGGCTTTGGATCTG
>CAYGXD010000103.1:0-1868 GCA_964353705.1 uncultured Eubacteriales bacterium
GCGACACATGGATTAGGAATCCATTGCTCTATCCATACTGAGCTACAGGGGCACCTGTGTTAAAAAGATTGTAATTTATTGGTCCCGGTTTGGCAAGCCGGCGGCTCCCGCATCATCATCAGCTAAATCAAGGGTGCGTCTTATATCATTCTACTTGATGAACTTCTTATAATAGATCTCCCTGTTTCCGGGCGTGTCATCAGACCAAAAAACATGAAGATTGCCGGAGGGGTCAGCGACGATGGCCGGGTACCAGGAACTGCCCGCGGTCCAAGTAAGCCTTTGGATGGCGGTCCAGGTGCTTCCCGAATTGGTGCTTTTCCGATAATAAAGCTCATCATCCAACTCCTCCCAGACCAGGTGCAGCTCGCCGGAGGCAGCAGCGGCCAGACAAGGGTATGCGGACCAGCCCAAAGCAAAGGTGAGCCGTTTGGCCGTTGTCCAAGAGGCCCCGCTGTCCGTGCTGTTCTTGTAATAAATATCATAGAGAGAAGGATTTTCATCAAACCAGACCAGATGAAGGTTCCCGGAGGGATCAACGGCGAGATCCGGGCGATAGGAACCGTTCACCATCCAGGTGAGCCTTTTGGCCGTGCTCCAGGTCATCCCCGCGTCCAGGCTCTTCTTGTAATAGACCTCATAGTTGTATTCGCCGGGAGTGTTGTCTTCCCAGGCCACATGGAGTTGGCCCGAAGAATCAATGGCCATGTCCGGATTATTGGAATTGCCGGAGGTCCAGGTGAGTCTCTTCGTCAGCATCCAGTTCGTTCCATCAGGGCTCTTGCTGTAAAAAATTTCACCGGTCGAATCCTGCCAGACCAGGTGGATTACGCCCGAGACATCAACCGCAATATCCGGCCACGCCGAAATGATACCTTTCCAGGTGAGCCTTTGGCTGGCCGTCCAGGTGGCTCCCCCGTCCGAGCTGCTCTTACAATAGATCTCGGATTCTCCGATCGAGTCTGCCGTCCAGACCACGTGGAGCCGATCAGACGGGTCGATGGCCAGGGCCGGATACTGGGAATCGCCCGAAGACCAAGTCAGCCGTTTCGCTGCCGTCCAGGTGGCTCCTCCGTCCGTGCTCTTCTTGTAATAAATCTCATAGTTGCCGGGCGTGTCATCATACCAGACCAGGTGGAGATGCCCGAAGGAATCAACTACAATCTCCGGAGAGTAGGACGCTCCCGCATTCCAAGTCAGCCTCTTGGCCGGCTCCCAATCGGCTTGGGCAATCTGAACGAGAAGGAAAAATCCAAGTGTAGCTATTATGATACCGGTCCGTTTCATCTCGCCCTCCTCCAAAGGATGAATTTATGTTGCCTCTTCAGAATCCTAATTATCTTCTTATTTCTCTACTGGCCATTCTTGTAATAGATCTCATAATTACCAAGTGAGTCATCATACCAGACGACGTGTATAGTGTTACTTGAATCTATGGCTATGGCCGGGAAGTAGGACCAGCCTGAAGTCCAGGTCAGCCTTTGAGCCGCGCTCCAGGTTGCGCCTTCATCTGTGCTTCCCTTGTAGCACATCTCAGAATTACCATAGGTGTAATCCTCCCAGACGATATGGATAGTGTCGGCTGAATCTATGGCTATGGCCGGGTAGTACGACTCGCCTGAAGTCCAGGTCAGCCTTTGAGTCGCGCTCCAGTTTACGCCTCCATCTGTGCTTCCCTTGTAATAAATCTCAGATTTACCAGGTGTCTCATCCGACCAGACAAGATGGATAGTGTCGTTTGAATTTATGGCTATGGCTGCGTAATAGGAAGAGCCTGAAGTCCAGGTCAGCCTTTGAGCCGCGCTCCAGTTTGCGCCTCCATCTGTGCTTCCCTTGTAATAAATCTCAGATTTACCAGGTGTCTCATC
>CAYGXD010000103.1:1968-2512 GCA_964353705.1 uncultured Eubacteriales bacterium
CTGCCAGACAAGATGGATAGTGCCGCTTGAATCTATGGCTATGGCTGGGTAATAGGAACCGCCTGAAGTCCAGGTCAGCCTTTGAGCCGCGCTCCAGGTTGTGCCTCCATCCGTGCTTCCCTTGTAATAGATATCCCAATTACCCGGCGCGCTATCACACCAGACGACATGGATAGTGTTGCTTGAATCTATGGCTATGGCTGGGTAGCGGGAACCGCCTGAAGTCCAGGTCAGCCTTTGAGCCGCGCTCCAGGTTGTGCCTCCATCCGCGCTGCTCTTGTAATGAACCTTAGGATTTCCAGGTGTATCATCCTCCCAGACGACATGGATAGCGTTACTTGAATCTATGGCTATGGCTGGACCTAAAGACCTGCCCGAAGTCCAGGTTAGCCTGTGGCTTGTTGTCCAGGTGGCTCCCCCATCCGTGCTCTTCTTGTAATAAATCTCCTCATTACCAGGTGTCTGATCATACCAGACAACATGGATAGCGCCACCGGAATCTATGGCTGTGGCTGGGTCGCAGGATTCGCCTGAAGTCCAGGTG
>CAYGXD010000103.1:2612-12443 GCA_964353705.1 uncultured Eubacteriales bacterium
GCCACCGGAATCTATGGCTGTGGCTGGGTCGCAGGATTCGCCTGAAGTCCAGGTGATCCTTCTGGACACTGTCCAGTCGGCCTGAGCCGCCTGAGAAAAAAGAAATAATCCGAGAGCCGCGATCATTAGGCCTTTCTGTTTCATTCCGCCCTCTCCTCTATGATGAAATCACGTCGCCTGTCAGAAATCTGATCGGCTTTTTGTCTCTCTAATTGCCATTTTTATAATAAATCTCATAGTTGCCAGGTGTGTCACACTGCCAGACGATATGGATAATATCGCCTGAATCTATAGAAACGGCCGGGGCTTCAGAATAGCCTGATGTCCAGGTCCGTCTTTGTGCCGCGCTCCAAGTTGTTCCTCCATCCGTGCTTCTCTTATAATATATCTCATCAGAACCAGGAGTGTCATCCTGCCAGACGACATGGATGGCGTCGCTTGAATCTATGCTTGTGGCAGGGTATAAGGAATCGCCTAGAGTCCAAGTCAGCCTCTGAGATACGCTCCAAGTTGCGCCTCCATCCGTGCTTCTCTTATAATATATCTCAAGGTTGACAAGGGAATCATCGTACCAAACGATGTGGATAGCGCCGTTGGAAGCTATGCTTATGCCAGGGCCATAGGACTCGCCTGACGTCCAGGTCAGTCTCTTAGCCGCGCTCCAGGTCGTGCCTCCATCCGCGCTCGCCTTGTAATAAACCTCGCCATTGCCATCTGTGTGATCCTGCCAGATGACATGGATGCCGTCGCTTGAATCTGCATCGATGGCCGGGAGGAATGACTGGCCTGAAGTCCAGGTCAGCCTTTTGGCCGCGCTCCAGGTTGTGCCTCCATTCGTACTTGCCTTGTAATAGATATCGGCATTGCCAGGCGTGTGATCCTCCCAGACGACATGGATTGTGCTACTTGAATCAATGGCTATGGCCGGGTGCAAAGAAATGCCTGAAGTCCAGGTCAGCCTCTCCGTCGAACTCCAATTTGTGCCACCGTCCTCGCTTCTCTTGTAATAAACCTCATATTCGCCAGACGTGTCATCATACCAGACAACGTGGATAGCATCGCCTGAATCTATGGCCAAGGCCGGGCTGAAGGATTCACCCGAAGTCCAGGTCAGCCTCTTAGACGCGCCCCAGGATGCGCCGCCATCTGTACTTCTCTTGTAATAGATCTCTCGATTGCCAGGTGTAAAATCCTGCCAGACCACATGGAGGTTGTCGCTTGAATCCATGGCTATGGCCGGCTCGTAAGATCCACCTGAAGTCCACGTGATCCTTTTAGTTGCGCTCCAGTCGGCCTGAGCCGTCTGAGCTAAAAGAAATAATCCAAAAACCACAATCATAAGGCTTGTCCGTCTCATTTCGCCCTCCTTTGCTCATTGCTTAATAAGATCATCGGTTCGCGAGGGATTGGCAGGAATAAAAGAATCTTCCCCGATCTTCATGGCGGCCTTTTCCCTTTATCTGTCCTAAGATATATGCCTGAGGGATGGCGAAGTCAAGAGGGTTTGCGTTTGGTAGGCACCTCTGAAGAAGAGGCGGCTCAGGGACGCGGCCCCAGCACGGTTGGGCGGCTTATTTCCGGAAAATGGAGACGAGCCTCTTCAGACGCTCGAGGATGGAATGGCGGCTCGTGCTGGCTTCGATATCCTTAGCCGAAAGCTCCTTGATCTTGCCCAGGAACTCGGCATTCCTCTGGTTGCGGGAGCTCACGAGATCGGCCATGACCTCGGCCAGCTGCGGGTTCCGGCCCAGAAGCTGGGCGAAGTTCTCGGCCGTGATCTCCAGGAGCTCGGCTTCCTCCTCGACAACACCGGTAGCCGTCCTGCGGAGCCCGGTAAACAAGGACATCTCGCCGAAGATCCCGCCGGGTTCGACCCGGAATTCCGAGGTGAAGCGCTTCCCTTTCTCTTCGTAAACGATTTCCCCCTTGATCGCTCCGCCGGCGACGATGAAGCAGCTCTCCCCTGTTTCCCCCTGGCGGAAAAGAACCTCCCCGCGGGTGTATTTCCGGCGAAGCACCACCTCCGCCAGCCGCCGGACTTCGTCCTCCGGGACAAGCAACTGTCCCGCCTTATCTCCTTCCTGGTAACGGAGGAGGTTGGACCGCAGGAGGTCATTGTATGTCCGCTCCTTTTCCCGGTCCTCCCCTTTTGCTTCACTGCGGGCGGCCACGGCCTCGACGACTCCCTTGACATCTTCCCCGAAAGACACCGGGACATCGATGTGCTCGCGCTTGAATTTATACCAGATGTGCCTGGCTACGTCGCCGATGATGGTGTTCTTGCGGGCGAAATCGGTCACCCAGAACTTCGCCAAGTAAGAGATGCCCAAGTCGTCGTAGCTGAGGATATAAGCCTGGGGCGCCGGCGCGGCAATGACCTCGGGGACTTCGCGCGCCGCCTGCTTCAACGCTTCCAGCACGACCGCCGGCGGAGCTCCCGCCCCTACCTTGAGCGGGATCGTCAGGGCCGTCTTGTGGTCGGGGCGGGCGAAATTGACGATCATCTCTGTCGCCACCGTGTTATTCGGGATGATGACGACGTTGGAAGAGCGGTCGAGGACCAGGGTCTCCCGCCAGTTCGTGTCCAGGACGACGCCTTCATGGGGGCCGATCTTGACCCAATCGCCCCGGCTGAAGGACTTGGTCATGTTGAGCGATATCCCGGCCAGGACGTTGCTCAAAACTCCCTGCAAGGCCAAGCCCAGGATGGCTGTAAAAATGGCCGAAGTCGCCAGGAAGGGCGTGATGTTGATGTCGAGGGCCCCTTTTATTACAGCGAAAAGGACGACGAGATAGAGGACGATGAGGATAAACCCATGGAGGACACCAGGGAGCGGAAACGGGACGTGTTTCTTCTCATAGCGGCGAAGCAGCCAGCCGTCGACCAGCCGGACGGCCAAAAGCACGGCGAGAAAAACGACCGCGGCATTGATATATTCGGTGAAACGGCCGCCCAGTTTGAAGGCGCTCCCGATGACATCCAGCTTGAGGGCCAGGGCGACGAGCAGGAATGCGAGCGGCCCGGCAATCCTTTGAAAAAGGGAGACACCGCCTTCAGGCGCCGGCCGGCGGAGCCTCTTTGACGCCGTCTTCCAGAGAAAATAGAGAATGACGGCCACCGCAATTCCTGCCGCCAGCACCCCTAGCTCGACGAGAGTAAGATTCTTGGCCGCAGCGCTGTCATTCATCTTCGACCCTCACCTTCCACCCTTCACGGGCGGCGAACGTCCTTCGAAACTCTTTTCTGGCCAGCCGGACCAGGCCGGCGACCCGGCTGTCATCATGGTCCGGGTTGAAGTGGGAAAGCACCAGGTTTTTTGCGCCACCCGCCCGGGCGAGTCTGGTCCCTTCGAGCCAAGTGCTGTGCCCCCAGCCCTGCCTGACCTGGTATTCCCGGGGAGTGAATGTGGCGTCGTATATAAAATAGGTCGCGCCGCGGATAAAAGAGGCCAGGCGTTCGTCGATGCCGCCTTCGGGAGGTTCCGTGTCCGTGGCGAAGACGACACTTCCGCCGCCTTCTTCGATCCGGTAGGCGACGCTTCCCTGCGGGTGGTTGAGCGGGCAATACGAGATCCGGAATTTCCCCACTTTAAAACCGGCCTCATCGGTCTTCAGGATTTTTTTCAGCGAGGCCGTTTCTTTAAAAGAAACGGGAAAATAGCGGCCCATCTGGAGACCTCCGAGGTATCTCTCGGTCTCCTTGGGCACAGCGGGAGAATAGAACACGATGACGGCCCGCGAGCTGTAAAGCGGCGCGAAGAACGGGAGGCCGATGATGTGGTCAAGATGGAAGTGGGTGAGAAGGAGATTCACCTCGAGAGCCGCTTTCCCGGAATCCGCCATAAGCCGCTCCCCGAGCCGTTTGATCCCGGTGCCGGCGTCGACGATGAGGAGATCGCCCCCCGCTGACCTGAGCGAAGCGCATGGGGTATGTCCGCCGAATTTCACCATATCCCGGCCCGAAACCGGGGTCGTCCCCCGGACGCCCCAGAATTCAAGCTGCATTCCGTTTCCCTTCTATTTGCTCTTGAGATGGAAGACGCCGTCCCAATCTTCCGCCGGAGGAGACTGCTTCAGGTTGTCGCAGCGCTCCTTGTAGAGAGCGGCCAGGGCATCGCCCTCGATCTTTCCGAAAAGGGCCGCCGCCCTCTCCCAGCCCCGGCGTTTATAGGCTTCCCGGGCTTCCTCATACACTCTGAGCCGTTCCGTTTCCTCCGGAGTGAGGCCGGATTTCTCCCCGATGATCTCGTAGACGGCGACGGGCTTCGCTTTGCCGACGACCCTGACGATATCGACCTCGCGGACGGCCAGCTCATTTTGGACGCGCCGGAAAGTCTCCTCTCCGGCCAGGATCAGGACTTTATACTGCTTGCAGGCGCCTTCCAGCCGGGCCGCCAGGTTGATGGTGTCTCCCATGGCCGTGTAGTCAAAGCGCCGGGTCGAGCCCATGTTCCCGACGACCGCCGCTCCGGAATTCAGGCCGATGCGCATGGCCACGGCCCGCCCGTACTTCTCCAAAAAACGGGGCTGAAGCGCGGCCAGGCGCTTCTGACAGCTCAGCGCCGCCCGGCAGGCCCTCAAGGCATGGTCGGGCTGGTCGAGAGGAGCGTTCCAGAAGGCGATGACGGCGTCCCCCTCGTACTTGTCCAGGGTCCCGCCGCTCGAGAGGATGAGGTCGGTCATCTCCGAAAGATACTCGTTGAGCAGGTTGACCAGATCCTCGGGCGCGAGCGCTTCCGAGATCGTGGTGAACCCGGCGACGTCGGAGAAAAACGAAGTGATCTCCCGCTTCTCCCCGCCGAGCCGGAGGAGGGCCGGATTCTCGATAACCCTCTCAATGACGTCGGGGCTCAAGTAATGCTGGAAGACGCTCTTGATGAACCGGCGCTGTTTCCCCTCGACGCTGTAGTTGAGGAGAGACGCACCGAGAAATCCGGCGACAACGGAGAATTCCGGGACGACAAAGTCCAGCCAGAATCCGGCCCGGAAGGCCAGCCAGACAGCTCCGCAGGGCAGAGCCAGACAGAAAATAAAGAAGACGACGAGCTGACGGATCTTCCGCAGGACCGAGGCTCCCACGGCCGTCAGGAGCGAGACGAAGATCAGGAGCCCGAAAAAGACGGCCGGCGGCGGGACCCGGATGAAATCCCTCCGCAGAAGGTTGTCCAGCATCGTCGCCTGGATCTCTACGCCGGGGCAGGCGCCGCTCAGGGGCGTCGGCCGGTTGTCGAGGATCCCCGGAGCGTTGCCGCCGATGAGGACGGTCTTGCCTGAGAACTGGGACGGCGGCACCTGAGGCTCTTTCCCCTCCTCGATCAGGGCCCAGGAGTTGATGATGGAAGCGATGGAGAATCTTTTATAGGTTCCGGCCGGGCCGTGATAGCGGATGATCATCCGGCCCGAGGAATCGACAGGGACAGAAGAAAGGTTTTTGCCTCCACCGATAAAATCGGCCAAGGCCACGGAGATGGATGGGATGAGCCGGCCCAGGTAAGATCCGGCCAGCGGAAGACGCCGAAAAATTCCGTCCTTGTCGGGAAGAAAAAGGACGTTCCCGGCGCCCCGGGCGGCCCGGATGAGTTCGTCGACGGGAAGTCCGGCGGACAGGGCTATTGGGTACGAACTCACGGGGAGATCCTCTTTGGCCAAGGCAAAACGCTCGAGCGCCGAGGCCGGCACAGCCTCCTCCGACTCCTCCTTCTGGCTCAGGGAGAGCGTCAGGAAAACGTTCCCCGACCTCTCCATGGCCCGGGCCATGTCCTGGTCATCCTCGATTCCGGCACGCGAGCTCTCGGAAAATAAAAAGTCGAAAAAGACGGCCTTAGCCCCGCCGGTCCGAAGGTAGTCGATCACGGCGGAATAGACCTGCCGGGGCCAGGGCCAGGGAAGTCCCTGCTGTTTTTCGAAGAAGTCGAGGCTGTACTGGTCGATGAGGAAGATGACGATGTCCTGCCCGGCCCGCTCGGGCCGCGCCAGCAGCCGAAGCCTGGCGTCCCAGGATTTCCATTCCAGCGGCCGGGCGAGATTGAGGACATGGAGCAGAAGCGCGAGGGCCAGCGCGCCGAGTCCCACCCAAAGGCCGCGGGCGAGCCTTTTGCGCCGCAGCGACTCCGAGCCTTTGGGCATGATCGACCGGCTGCCGTCCTATTTCATTTTCGCGATATTCTGCTCGAACCTTGCGGTGCGGACCGGGGCCAGTGCCGGGACAGACGATAGGCCGGCAATCCGGCCCTTGGCCTTCTCCATCCTATCCTCGGCCGAAGGATGGGTTTTGAACCAGCCCTTCCCGGAGGCGGTGGTCGAATCGCCGATCATGGTCTGGAGGAAATCGGTCAGTCCCTGAGGAGAATACCCGACCGCCGTGTCTAACTTGACTGCCAGGTCGTCCGCCTCAAATTCATATTTGCGGTCATAGCCCCGGACGACCAGCGTCTCGAAGACATCGCCCAGGGCGCCCTCGAAGGCGGTCGTCAACTGGGCCAGCTCTTCCGAGCCGTAACGGCGGGCGGCCTCTGTCCCGATGACCCGGAAGGCATCGACCAGCCGGGACTTCTTGATCGCCTGCAGCCCATGCTTGGAGCAGACATGCCCCACTTCGTGCGCCAGGATCGAGGCCAGCATCTCTTCGTTCTTGCAGCGCCGGATCAAGCCCTTGCTGATGAAGATAAAGCCTCCGGGAGCGGACAGGGCGTTGACTTCTTCCGTGTCCAGGACGAGGAAATGATACCCCGCGTATATTTCCGGCCGGCTCGAGCTGTAGACGATCGCCTGGCCCAGCGTGTTGATGTAATTGTTCAGGGCCGGGTTGTCATAAGCCGGGTACTGAGCGAGGATGAGGGCGGCGACGCTCCGCCCGATATAATATTCCTGCTCTTCGGTGATCTGGGAGAAAGTCGCGCTCACGGCTTCGCTCGTCTTGAGGATCGCCTGCCGGTCGCTCTCCGAGATCTGGCCGGTGCCGGCCAGGACATCGGTGCCGCTCTGGACGGCCGCGCAGGAGGCAAGGAGGAGGACCGCCATAAGACCGGCGGGGATGATGACCGATCTCTGATGTTTGCTCATTTGCCACCCCCGAACTCGCCGAGTTTGCCTTTCTTCAAGAACTCCTCGACCTGGGCGGCGGCGATCTTGATCTGGAGCATCTTATCGACCCAGACGAAGCTCACGTCCTTGTGCTTCGCCCGGTAGCTTTCTTCGACCTGCTTGTTGAACCCTTTCCCCGCCAGCGCCACTTCATCCGCCGAGGCCTGGGTCTTGAGCCCCTTGCTCGAGGCCATGAGGTCGAACTTGGGGACCTCGACCGCGCTCGAGTGGACCCAGCCGACCACACCTCCGGCCGTTCTCACCTGGATCCAGCCGCTCTGGTCCGCGATCTTCTCGACTTTCTCCCCGGCGGTCAGAGACTGGACGGCGGGCGCATAAAATTTCGGAGAGTTGCGCAGGCTCGTCGACTGGACCTTGACGGTCAGGGTTTCGGCGACAAGCAGCGAGACGATTAAAATCAAGAGACAGATAGTCAGCGTCATCGGAATCGGCTTTTTCACCTGCACCTCCTTACTTGAGTCATCATAGATAAATCAGACGGTAAAAATCAAGGCGAACACAAAAGCGGGGGGAAGCCTCGGACCAGTTTCTCCATGAGGAAGCCGTTGCGCCGGACAGGCTTGTCGTTCTTGATGGCGATGTGGAGCGCTTTGTAGGAACCCACGACGACGCTTAGCTTCTTCGCCCTGGTCAGGGCCGTGTAGAAGAGGTTCCTTTGGAGCAGGATGTAATGCTGGGTCAGGAGGGGCATGACCACGGCCTGGTACTCACTGCCCTGGGACTTGTGCACTGAGACGGCGTAGGCGGGCGTGATGTCGTTGAGCTCGTCCTTCTCAAACCTGACCTGGCGGCCGTCGAACTCGACGAGCAGCCGGAAGTTGGCCTTGTCGATGTGGACGATGAGCCCGATGTCCCCGTTGAAGACCTCTTTATCGTAGTTGTTCCTGACCTGCATGACCTTGTCCCGGACCCGGAACTCCCGGTTTCCGACTTTGAGTCCGTCCGACCGGGGGTTGAGCCGGGCCTGGAGCTCCGCGTTGAGGTTGTCCACTCCGCACCGGCCTTTATACATCGGGCTGATCACCTGGATCTGGAGCGAGAGGGGCGGGATTCCCAGCTTCTGCGGGATGTTGAAGCAGCACAGGCTCATGATCGTCTGGAAGGATTTTTCCTCATCCTCGTGGTGGACGAAATAGAAATCGGCATTACGGTCCTCGCGGGGCGGGTAGATGAGGCCCAGGCCCTGGTTGATCCGGTGGGCATTTTGGACGATAAGGCTCCCCTGCTCCTGCCGGAAAATCTCATCAAGCGTCACCACCTTGATCCGGCCGGAGGCGATGATGTCGTGGAGGAGATTCCCCGGCCCGACCGAGGGCAGCTGGTCCTTGTCCCCCACCAGGATCAGACGCATGTCTCGGGGGACCGCCTTGAGAAGCGAGTTCATGAGGGGAAGGTCTATCATCGAGGATTCGTCAACGACGAGGGCGTCGGCCCGGAGCGGGTGCCTTTCGTTCCTCTTGAAGCGGCCTTGTTTGGGGTTGTATTCGAGGGTCCGGTGGATGGTCTTGGCTTCCTTGCCGGTGGCTTCGGCCAGCCGCTTGGCGGCCCGGCCGGTGGGCGCGGCCAGCAGGACATGCCGGCCCCAGCCGTCAAAAACGGCCGTCACCGCCCGGACGATCGTCGTCTTACCCGTGCCGGGACCACCCGTGATCACCAGGATCTTCCGCTTGAAACACTCCTGGATGGCCTCTCTCTGCCGGGGAGAGAACTGCAGCCCGAGCTCGCTTTCGACGCCGGCGATCGTCTTATCCGCATCCGGCGGAAGGGCTGGAGAAGGCAGGGAATCGAGCTCGAGCAGGGAGAAAGCGACATTCTCCTGGGCTTCGTAGAGGTGAGGGAGATAGACGGCGGTCCGCTCGCCGGCTGCTTCAACTACGACCAGCTTGTCGCTGGAAAGGTCGGCTAGTGCAGACCTGACTTTCTCCTCATCTACTCCCAGCTCTTCCCGGCAATTCTGCTCCAGTTCGTCCTGGCAGGAAAATACGTGTCCCTGCTCGGCGGCCTTTTCCAGAAGATAGCGGAGGAAGGCTTTGACCCTCTCGATCGACGCCGGGTCCAGGCCCAGCTTAAGGGCGATCTGGTCGGCCGTCTTGAAACCGATCCCCCAGATGTCCAGCGAGAGCTGGTAAGGATTGCGCTTCAGGACATGGAAGGACTTTTCCCCGTACTGGCGGTAAACCCGGGTGGCGATGGAGGTCGAGACGTTGTGCTCCTGGAGGAAGATGATGAGGTCGCGGATATGCTGGTTCTCCGCCCAGGATTTCTTGATCTCCTTGAGCTTGACATCGCCGACTCCCTCGACCTCGCGGATACGGTCCGGGTCCTCGGAGATGACCTCGATCGTCTTCTGGCCGAACTTCTTGACGATCCGCTTGGCCAGCACAGGCCCGATGCCCCTGACCAGTCCGGAAGACAGGAATTTCTCGATCCCTTTGACCGAGGATGGGAGGATAGGGACGAAGCTCTCGACGCGGAGCTGTTGACCGAAGCGCGGGTTTGTCTCCCAGCGGCCGCTGACCCGCAAGACCTCGCCAGGCGACAGGGGCGGGAACGTCCCGATGATGGTGAATTGCCGGCCGTCCTCGATGGCGAACCTGGAGACTGTGTAACCGTTTTCGGGGTTGTAATAGACGATCGACTCGATCGTCCCTTCCAGGCATTCCAACGGGCCGCTCGCCGAACCCTTCATTCCGCCCCATCTTATGCCATTCTCCCCGAACGGTCAAC
>CAYGXD010000104.1:0-1791 GCA_964353705.1 uncultured Eubacteriales bacterium
GTATCTCGCGTCCAGGCAGAGGGCCAGCCAGTCCGTGAGGGCCCAATCCAGGCCCACTCCAAAGTGAGGCGCGAAACGGTCCACGAAGTCGTGCTCGGCTTCGGCGGCCTCATCGGCCGGCCAATAATGGAAGAAGTTGAACTCCAGTCCAAAGATGGCGTAAGGGGTGATCCGCTTTCCCGGCATAAAGCGGTACTGGCCGCTGATCAGGACCTGGGTCGTGGCCATCTCCCCCGCGCTCAGACCGGCCGGAGGTTCTCCCATGTTTACCCTGTTGCCCGTGATCAGGAACTCGAGCCCGATGCGGCGTGATATGAGCGTAAAGAAGCCGCCTTGGTAAAGGAACCCGGTATCGAAATCCTGGGCAGTGCGAAAAACCGCCCCGGCCCCGGCCTTGAAAGCGGTTTTGCGCTCTTTGGATTCGTCTCCGCGACCCGGTGAAGGCAGGATAAGAGCGAGCACGAGGCAAGCGGCCAGGACGGCGAGCCCTTTATTATTTCTGTTTCTCTTGCTTTCTCTCATGGGATTCTCCTCTTTTCTCATTTCCGGCTGCCGTCAGAACCTGTACGATACCTCGAGCCTGAATCCGTACAGGAATTTATTGACATCGGGAAAGTCGCGGTAGTCCGAATTGCGGCGGTAGTGGCTGTACTGGAGGCCGATCATCACCTGTTTCCAGACCGGAATACGGTATTCCCCCGAAAGGACGTTCAGCCGGTCCGTTCCGGCGGCTCCCTCCAATGCATAGATCGTATAGTGAGCCCACCGGAGCAAAAGATTGCCGTATTTCTGAAAGTCCAGTAAGCCGTCGAACTTGGCGGTCAACCCCGTCCCGTAATTGTAATCCCTCAGGTCTTCCACGATATATTCGTTATTGCTGGCGCCGAGGATCAGCCAACCGAGCTGAGGAGTGAGGGTCAGGCGCGCCGACTTGGAGAGGTCAAATTGGGAGACGAGTCCGCCGCAAAGCGAGGATCCGCCGAGCTCGATTGTCTCGGTATTGATGTAGTCATAGTGCTGGAAGAGCCCCAGCAGATTTTTCTTTCCGGATTCGACGCCCAGCTCCTTGCCGGCAAGAAGGCTGTATCCATAGACCGTCAGATAGGTCTTGTCCTGGAACCTCAGGGTGAATTCGACCGGGAAGTAATCGAACGGCTCCCGGGGCTTTCCTTCCGTGAAAGGAGTTCCATAGACAAGTGTAAAGTCGGCCGAGGGACCTGTTTTGCTGCTTCCCAGATCGGCGTTCTGGCCCCTGGCCTGCCCGCCCAAGGTGATGATTCCGTGGAGCGGGGGGTTGGGTTGCGAGCCGGGCGTCGGCCTGCTGATGTCGCCGCCGAAGATGAGGCGGTTCAGCGTGCCCGCCGGGTTGAGGGCAAGACTCGCCGCCTCGCGCCAGATGCGGTCGAATCCCCTGGCGTTATCATCCCGGATGAGCGCCGAATAACGGAAAAGTGCCTCTCCCAGGAAGATCCCCCCGGTCGTGGTCATGAAGATGTCGTTGATGCTGGGACGATGGCGCTCCATCACCGTCTCCCACATGAAGCTTCCTCCCAGCGAGCACAGCGAGGATTCCCAGAAATTCAATCCGTTGGTTCGGCCGGCGTTGAAATACAAAGAGCCGTGATAGGGATGGGCGAAGAAATTGGTGCGGAAATGGTTCGGATCCCATTCGAACCAGTACTTGAAGTTCTCGTTCATGGTTTCAAGGCTGATGAAGGCCTGCTGTCCGCCCGTCAAGTATCCCACCATCCAGATCAACACGTTGACGCTGGCCGTCTCGACCGCGGCCAC
>CAYGXD010000104.1:1891-12363 GCA_964353705.1 uncultured Eubacteriales bacterium
TCTGTCCATTGTCGGAGATGGTAAATCAAGGAGTCGGTGGAAGTCAATTTGAAGCTGAAACCTGAACAGCAGACGGGGAGGGATGTCTGTTTATTGTTGAGTCCCTATTGAGAATCCTTGACAAAGGGCAGCTCATCCACCCAGATGATCTCTTTTTTGGCGAGCTTTTCCCTGAACATATCCCGCCATCTTTTCTTGAGCACGGCCTGGATGCCATCGGTTGCGTCGTATATAAACATCTTGAATGAAGATGGGATGGCACCGGAGCGGTAGAAGGTGTCGAATCCTGCCTGGTCCGTCGTGCCTCCATCTTTAAAGGTGGCATCTTCCATAAGATGAACCTGGAAACCGTGCCGGCTGAGGGCCAAAACGGCCCCTTCTACCACTCTGTCTTCTTCAATGCCGCCCAGTACGGCCTGCGAGATCTTTTCTTTTTGGAGGATATCGGCCAGCTCCTGGATCGAACTTTGATAGGCGCCGGCCACTTCCAGGAAGTGGACCTGCGAGGGTAGGTACATGTTTTTCTTTATCTCATCGACCCGTCCATCATGAAGATAATAGACGGGGATCTCGAGGACTTCGGCATATTGGTTCAAATTGGCGATCCGGATCTTCTTTTGTTCCCTTTTTGGATCGGAGGCCTTTTCCAATGACTCATCGTCATAATTGATAATGACAGCGGCCACCCTGTCGGCGTTGATGTCGGGGATATAGGTCGGTTTCTCAAATTCATTCTTCCCGGCCGGAATGTCGGAATTCTCGATGGCCCTTATCGCCTCCGCCGTCTTGACGATATGGACCCCCGTCAGCTGCATCCTCTTGAGCGCGGGCTCATTCAAAGTTGTACTCGTGTAGACTGCGTCCTCCGCAAGATAAACCCTGTATCCTTTCTTTATTAGTCCGGTTGCCGACTGCATGACGCAGACGTCGGTTTCGGCGCCGCAGACAATGACATTCTCCGGGCCCGCATCTTCAAGAGCCGCGCTCAGTTCGGGTTTCTTGGTCAGGTCGAAATATTGTTTTATGAACTCCGTACATTTCTCGGCCGGGAGTTCTCGCCTCAATTCATCCGGCATCGCATTGATGCCCCGTTTGCTTGCTTCATAGGTAACGAAGGTCGTCAGGCCGTGTTTCTTCGCGGTTTTTATGAGGAGGAGAACGTTCGCCAGCTTTTGGGCCTCGTCCTGGCCCGGGATCGCGGGTGACATGGCGCCGGGGTATCCCGGAATGAAATATTTTTGGACGTCGATCACGACAAGCGAGGTATTCTTCGAGTTCAGACTCTCCATGTTGGCTCCCTTTTCTCTCTTCGCTCCGTCGGACACCTGGATACTCAGGACAAGAGTGATAATAAATGTCGGCAGGAGAGAGGATGAACCAATCCCGGCCATCACGGGAGAGCATAGCTTCCTGCCGGACACGGTGTCAAGGACCGCCCTTGCTTGAAATGAGGTATATTTTTGGTATAATATTTATACCATGGAGTTTGAGTTCGACCCGCAGAAAAGCGATGTTAACAGAACTAAACATGGGATTGACTTCTCGGAAGCTCAAAAGTTGTGGGAAGATCCCGATTTAGTTGAGATTCCGGTAAAAACCGGGGACGAGCCAAGATACCTGGTTGTTGGGCGGATTTTGGGGATGCACTGGTCAGGAGTCATTACTTATAGAGGAGGGAAGGTGAGAATCATTTCTGTTCGGAGGTCACGGAAAGAGGAGGTTGAGTTATATGAAAGCACGTGAGTTCGATCGGAAATTTGATGAAGGCAAGGATATCTTAAAACACCTGGACATCCAGAAGGCGAAAAGACCAAAACAGGAACAGAAGAGAGTCAACGTGGATTTTCCTATATGGATGATCCATTTATTGGATAAAGAGGCAAAAAGATTAGGTGTGCCCCGGCAGTCCATAATTAAAGTCTGGGTAGCCGAGCGCCTGGGAAAGGCATCCTGAAGATATCCAGTTTAACACTTGCGTCTTCAGCGGCGCCTCTTCAGCGGACCTATGAGGCACTTTTAATCGTCACGTTCTGTGGGGGTCCGTGATTTCAGAAAACAATATTGAAGAAGTAGGGATACTGATCTGAGCGGACGCTCGCGTCCTTTCCCAGCTCAAGGATAAATGTATAGAAGCTCTCTCTCCCTAGTTTGTAGCGGGGCAGTCCGGGAAGCTTGATCTCCTGGATTTCCTTGACCGTCCGGCCGCGGACAAGGACTTCATCGAAGAGGCTGACCGAGTATTCATAATCTCCCTGCGTCGAGCCCAAAGACAGGCGGAGTTCCTCGATCGGCTGTTCGGTGGTCATGTAGAAGCGGTAGGAACGGCCGTCCTCGCGCAAATTAAATTTCCCCGGCTCGGTCATCCGGGCCGACCGCGAAAGAGAATAGAAGGTCACCCTCTTGTTCGGCCCGAAGCCGGTATATGTCGGCTGGCGGAGGACCAGGCGCGGATAAAGGACGAGCCAGACAAAGAAGATGCCCAGTCCGGCGCAGACTAAAAGCGTCTGTGTTGAAGCCCTCAGGATAAAGGGCCGCTTTTTGCTGCTGACGTAGATGGCCATGAGGAGCGCTATAACAGCCGGCCAGACGATGTTGGGAAGCCAGGCCCCTTCCCCGGACTTGATGTAGGAAGGGAGGAAATCGGTCAGGTGAAAGTGCAGATTGCTGAGACTGAAGAAAAGCCCGCCGCCTCTCTCCTGCTGGCCCCGGGTGGTCTCCTGATACAGGTTGAGGGGAGACTTGAGGAGGAGAAAGACGAAAACGAGACTCAGCGCTGCGGCGAAATTCGAAAGGCGCAGAAAAAGAGTCTCCCGGTTATGAGCCAGGAAATAGCCGAGCCAGATAATCAGCCACCAAATCACCGCCACCAAGGGCCGGGCTTGGGGGGCGTACCCGGTCCTCTGGGTAAGGAAGGCGGAGAGAAGCACATAAGGCGCCGTGAGCCCCACCAGCAGCCAGAAATCCTTCCTCTTTTGCCGGAGCATTTCAACGGCGCCGAAGAGCGCGAAAAAGTAGATAGGAGCGTAGAAGAAGAGGCCATCCCGCTGGTCAAGGAAATAGCCGGCCAGCGTCCCCCAGCGGTCGCGCAGAGGAATCTCAAAGAGAAGGGACTTGGCGAAGCGGAAAAATTCCTCGCCCGTATCCGTCATCTGGGCCGCCCAGGAGACGGTGGACAGGGAGTAGGTCCCGTAGAGGGCGTGCTGGAACTGGAGATAGGATAAGATGACGGCCGCCGCGATCGAGACAAACAGGACAAGGGGCAGCCGGCTCCTCGTTCTCTTCATGAAAACCCACCCGCCGTAGAGAAAGAGCGGGACGAATAGCGCGATGTATTTAAGAGCGTGAAACCAGAAAAACGACCCGAGAAAGAGCCCGCAGACGGCCGCCCTTTTCCAGGTGAGAACCGGCGAAAAACGGAGGATCCGGAAGACGGTCAAGGATAGGGCGGCGACGACGATCTCCGGGTAGATATGGATGGAATAGAAGAAAACCGGTGTTGTCAGGCCGGCCAGGAACCAGAGGCGCAAGGCCAGCCCATCCTTCCGCCATTCGTTCAAGGCATAAAGATAGATTTGGACGGCGAAAAATGCACCCCACAGGCTCATGCCCAGACGGATAAGAAACACGAACGCCTTGCCCTTAACCCAGGCGCCGAGCGCGTAGAAGGGGAGCATCAAGAAGCTCACCCCGGGGGAATGAAAGGAATAGCGGCTGCCGGGCTTGGCGCCGGGGACGACGTGGGCCTCGATCTTTCCTTCGAACATCATGAAACCGGCGTAGTCGCGCCGCGCATAGTTATTGGCCAGGTCGAGATCGCCGTCCTTGAGGAGACTGTGGCCGATGAGGAGGTAATGCGGCTCATCTCCGCTGAAGGTGGTTCCCCCAGAAACCAGGAGCAGAGTCCCGGCATTAAAAGCCAGGAGCGAGCCCAGGAAGAGGACGGCGATCTTTTTTGGGGAGGAGAGGCCGGAGAACTTCCGGCTCCACGCCTGCCAGAAGGGGTCTTCCCCTCCGAGTTGACTCCAGCGTTTGACCTGGGCGGCCTTGAGATAGAGGATGGCTACGGCGATGGCCGCGAGGTAAAGCTTCAGCCTTGTCCCGAAGTCGGAGGCGCCGATATAGTGCTTGAGAGCCAGTGGGGCGAAACTGATCAAGAGAAGCGGCAGATAGGTCGGGAAATCCTGTTCCAGAACCTTCGCTTCCTCCTGCCCGAAGAAGCGGGCGGCCAGGCGCGCCCAGAGCGCCCAGAGGGCGACGAGCAGGAGGAAAATCAGGCCGGTGAGAAGGACCAGCGAGACGGGAGATGGTTCGAAAAAATGTCGCGAGATCGTGAAACCGCGGGCCTCGAAAATCAAGAGGAGAAAGCCGCTCAGGAGGGCGCTCGACAGGAAAAATACGAAAAGCGCGAGGCCTTTCCCTTTCATCCGGAGAATGATGATTTATCTTATGATTGCTTGTCAAGCTGTGCTATCATGAACCGGATGGAGATTTCGGCCGTCATCATCGCCTACAACGAGGAGCGCCGGCTTGAAGACGCCCTGAAAAGTCTGGCCGGGGTCGTTTCCGAGATCGTCGTCGTCGACTGCCACAGCACCGACGAGACGGTCAAGATCGCCCGGCGTTTCACCGACCGGGTTTTCGAGCGGGCCTGGACGAATTTCGCCGACCAGAAAAACTTCGCCAACGAGAAAGCCGTCCATCCGTGGATCTTTTCGCTCGACGCCGACGAGCGAGTTTCGCCCGACCTCCGGAAAGAGCTTCTCGGTCTCCGCGCGGCCGAGCCCGATGTCGACGCCTTTTCCATCCCCCGCCAGGTCTTCTATCTGGGGCGCTGGATCCGCCACTCCGGCTGGTATCCGGACAGGAAGACCAGGCTTTTCCGCAAGACCGGTGCTCATTGGGAAGGGGAGTACGTCCACGAGAGGCTGGTCGTCGAAGGCCCGACGGGGAAACTGCGCGGCGCCATCCATCACTTCACCTACCGGAATATCCATGACCATCTGGCCCGCATCAATACGTTCTCGGATCTGGGCGCCCAGAAGCTCTATGCCAAAAAGAAAAAGGCCCGCTGGTACCATCTCATGTGTCTGCCGTTTTTCCGATTTGTCCGGGCCTATGTCTGGAAACGGGGATTCCTGGACGGGTTCCCGGGGCTGGTCATTTCCGCCCTCACCGCCTATGCCGTTTTTGTCCGCTACGCCAAGCTGAGAGAGATCTGGAAGAAAGGAGAGCGGATTGAGCCTTTTCCATATTGATTCCGGCCGGGAGTGGCGCGGCGGGCAGAGGCAGTCCCTGCTTCTGGTCAGAGAACTCATGCGGAAAGGATACGCGGCCCGGTTCGTCGTCCAGCCGGCGAGCCCGCTTCACGATAAGGCGGCCGCGGAGGGTCTCCCCGTTCTGCCCGTCCGGATGCGCGGAGAGGCCGACTTCTGGGCGGCCTTCCGGCTGAGCCGGCTGATGAAACACCACGGCTGCAAGCTGGTCCACTTCCATGATGCCCATGCCGTCGCTCTCGGCGCGGCCGCGGCGCGGCGCGCTCAGGTCCCACTCCGGTTCATCTCCCGGCGGGTCGATTTTCCGGTGAAGGGAAACGCGTTCTCGCAGCGCAAGTATACGCGGGACGTGGACGGGATCATTGCCATCTCCGAGGGAGTGCGGAAAGCCCTCCTCGATTCGGGGATCCCGTCTCAGCTCATCTCCGTCATCCCGTCGGGGATCGACTTCTCGCCTTTCCGTGAAGTGACCTCCCGGGATTTTCTGCGCCGGGAGTTTTCCTTTGCGGCGGATGACTATCTCGTCGGGATCGTGGCCGCCCTCGAAGACCACAAAGGGCACACCTATCTCATCCAGGCCTCCAAGATCTTGAAAGAGCAGGCGCCCAAGATCAAGATCATCGTGGTCGGCACGGGTTCGCTGCAGATGGAACTGGACCGGCAGGCCCGCGACCTGGGTGTCGAGGACATCGTCTTTTTCCTCGGGTTCCGGGAAGACGTGCCCCGGATCCTCGCTTCCCTCGACCTCTTTGTGCTGTCATCGCATCTCGAGGGAATGGGGACCTCGCTCCTTGACGCCATGGCCAGCCGCCTTCCCCTGGTAGCCACGCAAACGGGGGGAATTCCTGAGGTCGTCATCAACCGGGAGACCGGGCTCCTGGTCCCGCCCCGGGACCCGGAGGCCCTGGCCGGGGCCGTGCTGACGCTCTATCGCGACCGCCATCTGGCCTCGCGGCTGGCCGACCGGGGTTTCGAGGTCGTTCATCAGAAGTTTTCCGCGGAAGGGATGGCCTGGAAGATCATCGATCTTTACGAGAATACCGCCAAGAAAAAGGGCGTCCGTCTGACCTGAGAGGAGAGAAAATGAAAATCGAGCGAGTCGAGTTATCGTTGCTGTACCTGCCCTATGTGCGCTTTTTCGAGACCAGCCTCGGCCGCGAGGAAGGCCGGGAATTCATAATCGTCAAGGCTTACTCCGAGGGCCTGTGCGGATACGGAGAGGTGGTCGCCTCGGCGACACCTTCCTACAGTTATGAGACGACCTCGACCGCCTGGCTCATCCTGCGAGATTTCCTGATCCCGACCCTCTTTGCTAAGGGCGTTGTCCGGCCGGAGGATTTTTACCAGGAGGCGAGGCGGTACCGAGGCCATCCCATGGCCAAGGCCGGGCTGGAATTGGCCCTCTGGGACCTCCAGGCGAAAAAGGCGGGCGTCCCGCTGTCCAAGCTTTACGGGGGGACCCGCCAGGATATCGAGGTCGGGGTAAGCATGGGGATCGAAAAGACCATCCCCGAACTGCTGGAAAGGATCATGGGGTTCATCGGCGAAGGCTACCGGAGGATAAAGCTCAAGATAAAACCCGGGTGGGACATCGAGGTGGTCAAGGAGGTGAGGAAACACTTTCCCGACATCCTGCTCCAGACGGACGCCAACGGCGCTTACAGCCTCAAGGACAAGGCCGGCCTCAAGATGCTGGACGCCTTTAACCTGCTCCTGCTGGAACAGCCGTTCCCGCCCTACGACCTTTGGGACCACAGCCGTCTTCAGAAAGAGATGAAGACCCCGCTTTGCCTGGACGAGAGCATCATCTCCGAGGTCACGGCGCGTCAGGCGCTGGAGATGAAGAGCTGCCGGATCATCAACATCAAGGTCGGACGCGTCGGCGGCCTGGTCGAAGCCCGCAAGATCCACGACGTCTGCCGTCGCGAAGGCATCCCGGTCTGGTGCGGCGGGATGCTGGAATCGGGCATCGGCCGGGCCCACAATCTTCACATCGCTTCTCTCCCCAACTTCAAGCTGCCCAGCGACCTCTCGGCGAGCAAACGGTACTACAAGGAGGACCTGATCGACCCGCCCATCGAGCTCCAGAGGGACGGCACGATCAAGGTTCCGAAGGGCCTGGGGATCGGGGTGAACCCGGTCGAGGCGCGCATCAAACGGGCCACCCTCCGGGAGGAGTCCTTTACTCCCAAATAAGGCGGACCCGGAATGGAGTGAAAACATGAGCCGGTTGAGCAAGAAAGACAGGAAATGGCTGGAGGAGAGATTCGGCGACCGGGCCAATTTCAGCCCGACCGAACGGCTTCTCTATGGACACGACATCGCCGCTGTCCCCGGTTTATTCAAGCCGGTGGTCGGGCGGACCGTCCCCGATGCCGTCGTCCAGCCCAAGAGTGAAGACGAACTGGCGGCCCTCCTGCGCTGGGCGGCGGACCGCCATATCCCTCTGGTTCCCCGGGGCAAAGGCACTTCAGGTTATGGCGGCATCATCCCCATCCGGAAGGGCATCGTAGTTGATTTCTACCGGATGAAGGATGTGCTTTCGGTCGATGCGTCGAACGAAGCGGTGACAGTGGAGCCGGGAATCACCTGGGAGCAGTTGGACCGCAAGCTGGAAGCTCATGGACTCACCCTGCGCCTTTACCCGACGAGCTACCCCTCGTCATCCGTGGGCGGCTGGCTGGCCCAGGGAGGCGCCGGCCTCGGTTCCTATGAATACGGCTGGTTTGCTGAAAACGTCGTCAGCGTCCGTCTCGTCCTTCCCGGCGGAGAAGTCCGGGAGCTGACGGGCAAGGACATCGACCTCGCCTCCGATGCCGAGGGTACGACCGGTTTTATCAGCCGGGTCGCCCTCAGGGTGATGAAAAAAGCGGAGCTCGGGCTGACGGCGATCGCCTGCCCCGACGCCCACAAGCTGACCGCGGTCTTCCAAGAGTTCATCGCCCGGAAGCTTCCGATCTGGTCGCTCATCTTCATCAACCCGCGGATGGCGGAGATGAAGAACCGGGCGCCGGTCCGGATGCACCTCGGCCATCCCGCCGAGCACAAGATCATCCTGCCGGCCGCCTACATCGCCGTCCTGGCCTACCGCGCGACCGACCGCGACAGGATCGTCCCTGTTCTCCCTGATATCCTCCACGATTGCCAGGGAGAAGTCCTCAGCCAGGCCATCGCCGATCATGAGTGGGAGAACCGCTTCAAGCTCATGATCGTCAAGCGGCTCGGGCCCTCCCTCGTCCCGGCTGAGGTTGTCGTTCCGCTGGAAAAGCTCGGTGCTGTCATGGAGGAGATCGAGCACAAGATCAACCAGCCCGTGGTCAAAGAGGGCGTTATCGTCAAGAAGGGACGCGACGGGAAACCCGAGGCCGTCATCCTCGGCTTCATCCCCAGCGACCAGCGCAAGTTCAGCTACAACTTTGTCTTCGGTTTGGTCCTTTCGATCATCAAGATCGCCGAAAAATACGGCGGCCGGCCCTACTCGACCGGGATGTATTTCGTCCGCAAGGCGAAGGCGATCCTCGGCCGGGAACGGACGCTGCGCTTGAAGGCCTTCAAGAAAGAGGTCGACCGGAAAGGAATCCTTAACCCGGGGAAGGTCACGGCGGGCAACATGGTGAGCCGGGCTTTGGGTATCGCCAAGGTCTTCGAACCGGCCATCCGTCCTTTCGGGAACACCGTGGTCACTCAAGTCGGCGAGCACTTTGACGGGTCCAAGCGGGGCATCCCCGGCGATGTCGCCTGGTACGCCTATGCCTGTTCCCAGTGCGGCTACTGCATCGACGAGTGCGACCAGTTCTACGGCCGCGGCTGGGAAAGCCAGTCGCCGCGCGGCAAATGGTATTGGCTGCGAGAGTACCAGGAAGGCCGGGTGGACTGGGACCAGAAAATGGTCGACACAATCTTGGTCTGCACGACCTGTGAGCTCTGCAACCACCGCTGCTCGGCGGCCCTGCCCATAGAGCCAAGCTGGATGAAGCTCCGGGGCAAGCTCGTCCACGAGGACAAGAAGATGACCTTCCCGCCCTTCGAGATGATGGCCGCGGCGACCGTTGCCGAAGGCAATATCTGGGCGGGGTATCGCAAGGACCGCACCCGGTGGCTTCCCGAGGAGATGAAGGCTAAGCACGGACCAGGTACCAAGGCCAAGACTGTTTACTTCGCCGGCTGCACCGTTTCCTACGTCGAGCACGACATCGGCCAGGCGGCGGTGACGCTCCTGGATGCGGCCGGCGTCGACTTCACTACCCTGGGAAACGTCGAGAACTGCTGCGGGACGCCGATGCTGGTCGCCGGCAAGTGGGAGATCTTCGCCGAGACGATGAAGAAAAATATCGCCGCGGTCAAAGCGGCGGGGGCGGACACCGTCGTTTCGAGCTGCCCGGCCTGCGACATGATGTGGCGCAACGTCTATCCTGAATGGGCTGCCAAGCTCGGGGTCGAGTTCGGCATCCAGGCCCGGCATTACAGCGAGCTCGTCGCGGAGAAGATCAAAGCCGGCGAGTTCCGGTTCCCCGGGACGATCAATAAGAAAGTGACCTGGCACGACTCCTGTCATATCGGCCGGGTCTCGGGTGTCTACGAGCCGCCGCGCGACGTCATCAAGGCGATTCCCGGTGTCGAGTTCGTCGAGATGACCCACCACCACGACCAGGCCCATTGCTGCGGGAGCGTTCTGACGCTGATCAAGGATCCGCTCGTCGCCCACGACATCGGCGAGATGCGTTTGGGAGAAGCGACCGCCGTCGGCGCGGATACTGTGCTGGCTCTCTGTCCCTGCTGTGAGTTCCAGCTCCGGGTGAGCAAGGAGAAGAAGAACACCCCCGTTGAGATCCGCGACCTGGCGGCCTTCGCCTGCCAATCGCTGGGCAAGACGTTCGCCGACCCGAGCCCGGAAGTCTCCCGGCAATGGAAGGTCTTCGAGGGCATGATCGCGCTGATGAGCCCGCAAGGGTTCGCCGACCTGATGGACACGATGTGGCCGGAGATGCTCAAGGCCATGCCCTTCGGGATGGGCGGGATGATGAAAGGGATCGGCAAGCTGGGGCCGGCCGGGGGCTTTATGTTCGCCCTGATGAAGCCGGTGTTCCCGGTGCTCTTTCCCAAGCTTCTGCCCGGGATGATGCCCAAGGTCATGCCGACGATGCTCGAGAGAGTGGGGGCGATGGTGCCGATGCCCGGTTACATGGCCGAGCAGATGCC
>CAYGXD010000105.1:0-12299 GCA_964353705.1 uncultured Eubacteriales bacterium
AGTGTCCCGTCCATGCCGACGACTTTGGCAAGGTATTTACGAGACGGGACACTAGCTTCCCTTTAGAAGCTCTTCGGTCTTACGGACGATAATCTCCCAGGCTTCGCTAACGTGTCTCTCCTGGGTGGTCCGCTGGCCGATGGCCATCCGCAGGGCGTAGCGTCCCCGAAGAGACGTGTGGGTCAGGAATATCCGGCCCTCTGCGTTGACTTTATCGAGGAGCTTTTTGTTGAAGATGTCGAGGGATTCATCCATCCTCCCGTCATTAAACCGGAAACAGACCAGGCTGAAAGGGACGGGCGCCAGGAGCTCGAACCGCGGATCATTCTCCACCCAGTCCTTGAAGAGCTGAGCGAGGCGGATGTGCTCACGGAGAAGGGCCTGCAGCTCCTCTACTCCGTAGGATCGGATCACGAACCACAGCTTGAGGGCCCGGAACCTCCGGCCGAGCGGGATGCCCCAGTCGCGGTAATTCTTGACATTGGCGTCGACTCCCGTCTTGAGGTACTCCGGGTGGATCTCGAAAGTCCGGACGAGATAGCCTGGGTCCTTGACGAAGTAGGCCGAGCAATCGAAGTTGGTGAACAGCCATTTATGGGGATTCATGACGAAAGAGTCCATGAATTCTGCGCCCTCAAGAAGGCCTCTCATCTCGGGCAGGATGCAGGCCGACCCCGCAAAGGCGGCATCGACATGGAGCCAGACGCCCTGCCGCCGGCAGATCCGCCCGATCGCCGCCAGGGGGTCCACGGCCGTCGACGAGGTCGTTCCGATCGTGGCCACGACACACGCCGGCGTCAGCCCCCTGTTTTTATCCGCAATGATGGCCGCCTCGAGCTTTTCCGGGATCATGGCATAGGCGTCATCCGTCGGGATGAGCCGCAGGCTGTCGATCCCGAAACCGGCGATCTTGACGCCCTTCTCGATGCTGGAGTGGGTCTGATCGGAAGCATAGACCGTGAGCCCGGCCTTGAAACCGATCTGGTTCGAAGCAAACCCGGTCGATTTCTCTCTGGCCGACAGAAGCGCGCAGAGAGTGGCCGTCGAAGCCGTGTCCTGGATGACCCCGGTCATTCCCTCGGGAAGGCCGAGCATCCGGCGCAGCCAGTCGAGGACCCGGTCTTCGAGCTCAGCCGCCGCCGGGGAGGTCTGCCAGACCATGCACTGAGAGCCGAGCCCGGCCGTGAGGATCTCGGCCAGAATCGAAGCGGGGCTGTTGTTGGCCGGGAAATAGGCGAACCAGCCGGGGTGCTGCCAGTGAGTGATGCCGGGGAGGATGATCTCGCGGAAATCCGCAAAAATTCTCCCCATGGGCTCGGGCCGGGCGGGCGGTTCAAGGGGAAGACGGGCCTTGATTTCGCCCGGCTTAACCCGAGAGAGCACAGGGTATTTCTCCACCCCGTCGAGGTAATCGGCTACCCAGTCCACGAACTGATGCCCGAAATCGCGAAAGGCCCGATTGTCCATCATTGGCCTCCTGGAGAAAAACTGACTATATTGGAAGATTTCTGGGCATTATTCTATAAGAAACAAGGGAAACGAGTCAAAAAAGGCAAAAACGGCGGCTTAATTCCGTGGGTTAGTACCGAAACGGCGTCAGAAAAGGGCTTTTTCCAGAGGAAAAAGCGCCCTTTGGCCTGCCCTATAAGCATTTAAAAAAAATAATAAAAAAATACTTGCATCATGGGACTAAGTTATGGTATAATTATAAATAAGGTTAAAAGGGGTAAAGAAAAAAATTCGAAGGCGAATCAGTTCGCCTGAAATCTCGCCCGCCTTTTCGCACCCCATTCAGTATTCCTAATAATCCGATCAAACCCCATTCCTGCATCCATCCCGACACTGCAACTTTTTTCACTGGCCGGGCGTATATATGAGTGAGATGAAAAAGAAGAGAGCTCCTGAAAGAAGCCTCTTAAGCAAGCGCCTCCTTTTTTACCCTCCTTTTTCCCAGGAGTTCCTGATAAACACTTTTTACCTATCCATCCATTCCCTTGAGTAGGCTGCCTTCCTGCCATAAGGTCAGGGAGGCAGCCTATTTTTCTATCCGCCATCCCCATAAGGTGGCGCACCTGGTCATCTTGACTTCCCGCCAATTATTCTGTATATAAAGAGCGACATCCTCCAGAAGGGGGCACAAGATGTTTCCAAGAACGTTCTTTAAAAGGATGGGCGGAATTTTACTTCTTCTTTTTCTTTATCGCCCGGCCTTCTCTCAGCTGATCGACATCGGAAAGTTCAAGGCTGTTCAGATCCCTTACAATCTGAGCTATCAAGATGTGGTCATTGAAAAAGGCGTTTACGACCTCGAGGCTTTGAAGAACCCGACAACTCCGTCCTGCTATCTTCGGTTCAAAAAAGGCAAGCAAGTCATCTGTCTGGTCGAGGGAGAGCGCCTCGATTA
Organism: uncultured Eubacteriales bacterium; assembly: GCA_964353705.1. Taxonomy (GTDB): domain Bacteria; phylum Acidobacteriota; class Aminicenantia; order Aminicenantales; family UBA8522; genus UBA8522. The sequence goes on from CAYGXD010000105.1 coordinate 2,405, forward strand.
TGAAGGCTATGGAGCGACCCGCCTGACTGACCCTAGTATTCCTGATAAACCTACCTTAAAATTCAAAAGAAACGCCGAAGAAAAAAAACTATTGATTACAGTGGAAACGGGAAAGGTGGCCAGACGGTTTCCCCTTCTAAAGATCAGGTTCACGTTGAGATGCGAAGAATAGGGTTTGACAGAACCACCAAGAATTCCTATAGTAGGCCCGTTCTTTGACACAGTTATTCAGGGTTTAAAGCGCTGGGAAGTCCGTGGGATGCGGACACAGCCCCCGCTACTGTAACCGGGGACGAATCCCAGAGGACGCCACTTTCGGCCGCGGCGCCGAAAGGAAGGCCTGGGAGGAGGACGATCCGGGAGTCAGGAGACCTCCTTTAAGCCCTCGACAGCCCCTCTTCGGGAGGAAGAGCGGGTTGGTTTTTTATTTTCGGGGATGCCCTCCCGAGTGAGAGTGCTATCCGAAAAAACGAGCGGGGGAACCGGCGCGGGAGTTTGGCGATGAAAAGATATATCTTTACCGCGGCCCTCGCCCTTCTTTGGGCTTCGCCCTTCCTCTTTTCTGACGAGGGGCAGAAGGACAAGTCCCAGGCCGCCCCCGAACACCACGAGGTCGTCGTCACGGCGACGCGGCTCGAAACGCCGGCGCGGGAAGTCGGGAGCGCCATCTCGGTCATTTCCGGGTTCGACCTCAGCCGGTTCAAAAAAACTTTCGTCCTCGAGGCTCTGCGCGAGGCGCCGGCCGTCACCGTCACCCAGAACGGAGGGATGGGCGGGGCCTCGTCGGTCTTTCTCCGGGGCGCCAATTCCGAACATACCCTCGTCCTCCTGGACGGCGTCGAGCTCAACGACCCCATCAATCCATCGCGGTCCGCCGACCTGGCCCATCTCTTTCTGGCCAACGTCGACCGCATCGAAATCCTCCGCGGCCCCCAGGGTCCTCTCTACGGCTCCGATGCCCTCGGCGGCGTCGTCAACATCATCCCTGCCCGGGGCGCGGGCAGGCCTCGCCTGACTATGACCTCGAGCGGCGGCACCTTCGGGACGTTCACCGGCCAGGCCGCGGTCAGCGGGTCGGGAGGGTCCGTCGATTATTCCGCCGGCCTCTCGCGCTACGAGACGGGCGGCATTTCGGCTGCGGACTCAGCCCTCGCCGGAAATTCGGAGCGGGACGGCTACGGGAATTGGACACTATCCGGAAGGCTGGGGATCGCGCTCCGCAAGAACCTGGAGGCCGATCTCGTCGGCCATGCCATCTGGGCGAAGACGGATATCGACAACTTCGGCGGCCCTTATGGCGATGACCCGAATAATACCCAGGATTACCGTTCGTTTTTTCTCAAAGGACAGGTCCGCGGGCTCTTCCTGAAAAACCGCTGGGAGCAGAGGCTCGCGGTCGCCGTTGTCGATTCCCTCCGCAGCAACCGGAATCAGCCTGACGAATTCCATCCCTTGGAGTCCGAAGAGGGACACTTCAAAGGACGGATGCTCACCCTCGACTGGCAGAACAACCTCTTCCTTCATCCGGCCCACACCTTGACCGCCGGACTTGAATATGAGCGGGAACAGGGGGAGTCGGAGTACCTGACGGAGGGTCCATGGGGCCCGTATGAGAGCATGTTTCCCGGTCAAAAGGCCGAGACAATCGGTTTGTACGTTCAGGACTCACTCCGGGTGGCCGGACAGTTCTTCGCGACGGCGGGTCTGCGTTTCGACCATCACAGCCGGGCGGGTGAGGCCGTCACCTATCGACTGGCGCCGGCCTATGTATTCAAGGCCACCCAGACCAAGCTCAGGGTCAGCCTCGGAACCGGGTTCAAGTCACCCTCCCTCTACCAGCTCTATGCCCCCGGAACGGTCTTCGGCCCGATCGGGAACCCGGCCCTCAAGCCCGAGAGCTCCCTGGGCTGGGACGCCGGGGTTGAGCAGCCTCTTTTCGGAGGAAGGGCCCGGGGGGCGGTGACTTATTTCCACAACGATTTCAATAATCTGATCGATTTCTCCGTCCTCCAGGGATATATCAACATCGGGCAGGCGGAAACAAAGGGCCTCGAGGCCGAATTCTCGGCCCGGCCCTGGGAATCACTCTCGGTCAGCGTAGTCTATACCCTCCTTGAAGCCCTGGACAAGGTTCAGGATACCGCTCTCTTAAGACGTCCGGAAGACATGATCTCTGCGCGCCTCTCCTGGGATTTCCTGGCGAGATGGACGGCCGCGGTTTCCTTCGATTATGTAGGACCGCGGCAGGACGCGAATTACTCCGTCTGGCCGGCTTTGACCATCACCCTCCCCGCTTATTCGCTCCTCAATGGAGTCCTCTCTTACGACATGGGGAAAGGCACGCAATTGTTTGTGCGTCTGGATAATATTCTCGATACGCCCTACGAAATGGTCTACGGCTACGGGACGCTCGGCTTCTCCATCCAGGCAGGCGTTAGGCTCGTTCTCTGACCGGCCTATTGACTTAGCTCGGAAATCGCCTTAAATAGGGAGAACGGGAGGGGAAATGACGCGCTTTAGATTCTGGATACTCTCGCTGGCCGCGTTCGGAACGCTGTCCCTTGCAGGCCCAATTACGAACCGGGAGGAAAACAAAACGGAGACCTCTATCCGACGGACATTGAGGCGGTGAGGCGCGTCAAAGCTGATTTTGCCGCCGTGATCATGCCCCACATGGGACATTACCCTATGCTCGAACGCCCCGACGAGTTCAACAAACACCTGGCTTCAATCATCGCCGAACTCTCAAAATAGCGGAGAGCGAAGCCGTAACGGCGGGCAAAAATCTCCGTTCTTCATGCTTTGTTGAAAAGGGGAATATGGTTTTTATTCCGGTAAGGGCCGGGGCCGGGATGACCGGCGACGGCGCCTCTTGCCCTTCCCGCCTCCCGGAAAGGCCTGACGGAACATGGTTTCGAAGGATTCGTCTTTCTCCGGAAGCCGGCCCTTAAAGATGAGAAAATAGAGCCGTTGCGCCGGCCCGAAGTGGGGCCTCCCAACGAGCGCCCAGCGCATTCGTCCCGTGCGCAAAGCCCGGTCCATAGCCGCGACAATGATCATGATCTGGACCGAATCGGACCGGAGATTCCGGGGGATATTCACCCTCATGCCCGCATCCCGGAAGGCGTCGCTCAGGACCTTATGCAAATCCACTCCGCTCGCCTCGAACAGAGGCCGGAGCCATGACCAGAACAGCAAAGAGTACATCTCTTCGATCGTCAGCCGGATCCCCGCCGCCCGGACTCGGTCGGCAATTTCGAGAAGCGCGCTCAGCTGCGTAAACAGGTCCGGATCGGTTTCATGGGCCTCGCCCGCTTTCCCGAATATGAACCTGAGAATTCCGTATCTCCGGAGCGTTTCGAACACCGGACGGGTTTCGAAGGCCAGGTCTTTATTGAGCTCTTCGTATAGGCGGGCCCCGGAAGAGGCACCGATCAAATGGGCATGGCCGGGGATCTCCCGCTCGGCGGCCTCCTCGACGGCGAATCCCAAACGGGCCGAATAGCGAAGGACGCGCCAGATGCGGACGGGATCCTCGGTGAATCGCTCCGCCGGTTTGCCGATGACCCGGACGGTCCGGCGGGCGATGTCTTCGAGCCCCCCGACATAGTCGATCACAGAATCGGCGATGGGATCGTAATAAAGGGCGTTGATGGTGATGTCGCGGCGAAAGGCGTCCTCTTCGGCCGTACCGTAGGGATGGGCCGGAACGCTTTCCTCGGCGGGTGTCGTCTCCCGTGCGGCCTGATCGGATATCCGCCTGAACGTGGCCACTTCGATGTATTTTCCGCCCGGAAAATGGACGTGGGCCAGCCGGAAGCGCCGGCCGATGATGAAAGCCCGGGCGAAGCGTTTCTTGATCTGTCCCGGACGGGCGTCGGTAACCACATCGAAATCCTTGGCCGGCCGCCCCAGCAGCAGGTCGCGGACCGCTCCGCCCGTGAGGTAGGCTGTGAAGCCGAGCCGGTGCAGCCGGTACATGACCTTCAGGGCATCGGGGTCGACGTCCTGCCGGGAGATCGGGTGGCCGGGCTTGGGCACGATGACCGGAAGCGCCGGCCGGTCGGGAACGCTCAGGGTATCATCCATGAATCGTCAAGAAATCGAGGCGGATCAAGGGTGTATATTGCGCTATCCGGACGTCTCTGTCAACCTCTTCTAGTGGTCCCGTCTCGTTAGTTCCTTTCCAAAGTCCTATGAATAGACGGGACACTTCCAGGGGGGAGTCAAGCTCCCCCCTCGGCGCTTCGCTCTGCTACGCTGACCCCCTGAGGGGGACGACGCCGTCCCCCTCAAACTCCCCCGCAGTGCCGCGTCTTCTGATGAATGTTACAAAGACAAGTTAGCTGTGAGTCGCGGCACTAGGTTGATTTTCGCGCGCGGTTACTATAAAGGATTAGGGAGATCATGAAAGGAGGCCTGTTATGAAACGAAGGGAATTACTGGCTGGGACGCTTGGGGCCGCCGCCCTTTGCGCCGCCGGTCGAGGAGCAAGGTCTTCGCCCGTCCAGCAGGCGAGTGCGCCTAAGAAAGGGCGCTTCAAGCTGAACTACGCCCCTTCCTTTGGCCAGTTCAAAAACCACGCGGGTAATGACCTGACGGCGCAAATCCAGTTCGCCGTCGACGAAGGCTTCGGCGCCATGTTTGACAACGGGATCATGGGGAGACCTGTCTCCGAGCAGGAGCTCATCGCCAGGGAGCTGGCCAAGCGGGACATGATCCTGGGTCCGTTCGTGCTCTATGCGGATTTCAAGGCGAAGAGCCTTGTGACCCGGGATAAGGACGCCCGCGCGATGCTCCTTGAAAAAATGAAACAGGGTGTCGAGACATCGAAGCGGGTCAACTGCCGCTGGGCGCTCCTCGTGCCGGGCCGCTATGACGAAAGCCTGGCCTGGGAGTATCAGACGGCCAACGTTATTGACAACTTGAAGGCATTGATGGAGGTCTGCGACCCCGCCGGGCTCATCCTGGTCCTGGAGCCTCTCAATCCCAAGGACCATCCCGGCTTGTTTCTGACGCGGATCCCCCAAGCTTACGAGATCTGCCGGGCGGTGGCCAGCCCATCCTGCAAAATCCTCAACGACATGTACCACCAGCAGATCAGCGAGGGCAACCTCATCCCCAACATTGAGATGGCCTGGGACGAGCTGGCCGCATTCCACGTCGGCGACAACCCGGGCCGGAATGAGCCGACTACAGGAGAGATCAACTACCGGAATATCTTTAAGTATCTCTACCAAAAAGGATTCCAGGGCGCCCTGGGCATGGAACACGGGCACAGCCTGGAAGGCAAACAAGGCGAGCGGGCCGTGATCGAGGCCTACCGCGCCTGCGATTCTTATTAGTAAGGAGAGAAGAATGAAACGAAGAGAATTCATCAAGACGACGGCGGCGGCTTCGCTGGCGGCGGCGATGCCCCGGCTTCATGGGGCTTATGTGCAGGGTTCAGACGCCATCCGGGTCGGGGTGGTCGGCTGCGGCGGCCGCGGGACCGGGGCGGCCATCGACTGCCTGAACGCCGCGCCCGGAGTCGAGGTTGTGGCCATGTATGATCTCTTCCTGGACCGGGTCGAATCAGCCCTCAAGGCCATCAAGGAGAAACATCCGGACAAGGTCAAAGTCGCGCCCGAGCGCATGTTCACCGGGTTTGACGGCTACAAAAAACTGTCGGCCCTGCCCGAAGTGAACCTCATCATCATGGCTTCGCCGCCCGGGTTCCGTCCGGCCCAGCTCAAGGCCGCCGTCGAAGGCGGCAAAAACGTCTTCATGGAGAAACCCGTCGCGGTCGATCCGGTCGGGATCCGCTCGGTCCTGGCTTCGTCGGACCTGGCGACCCAGAAGGGGCTCGCCATAGTCGCCGGCACCCAGCGCCGGCACCAGGCGCGCTACCTCGAGCTCATGAAGTGGATCCATGAAGGCGCCATCGGCGAGCTCGTCGGGGGGCAATGCTATTGGAACCAGGGTGATCTCTGGGTCAAGCAGAGGGAACCGGGCATGTCGGAGATGGAGTGGCAGTGCCGGAACTGGCTCTATTTCACCTGGCTCTCGGGCGACCACATCGTCGAGCAGCACGTCCACAATATCGACGTCGTCAACTGGGCGTTCCGGGCTCTCCCGGTGAAGATCATGGGAATGGGAGGACGGCAGGCCCGGACGGGTCCCGAGTTCGGCAATATCTACGACCATTTCGCCGTCGAGTACGAGTACCCCAACGGAGTCCGGGTCATGAGCATGTGCCGCCAGACCGAGGGAGCCGCCGAGAGAGTGGAGGAAAGGCTGGTCGGAACGAAGGGCGTGGCTTTCGGTTACGGCGAGATCAAGAGCGGTGCCCCCTGGAAGTTCGAGGGCGAGGAAGCTAACCCCTATGTCCAGGAGCATGCCGACCTGATCGCGTCGATCCGGAGCGGAAAGCCGCTCAACGAAGGACGCCGGGTGGCCGAGAGCACGATGTGTGCCATCATCGGCCGGATGAGCGCCTACACCGGGCGGGCGATCAACTGGGATTGGGCGATGAACAGCTCCACGCTCGACTTGACTCCAAAAAATTTTGAGTTCGGTCCGCACCCCGTCGATCCTGTCGCCGTCCCGGGGTCCACGCCGCTGATTTAAGACGGCCCCGGTTCGCCGGCCGATTCATCTGAAACGAGGATAAGGACCGATGAAAAAAGCCCTGACAAATTCCCTCCTGATCTTCACCCTGGTTGCCGCGTCCATCCCCCTTGCCGGCTCGCCCGCGCCGGCCGAAAAAGAACCGGTCTGCGTTTTGCAGACCGACCTCGGGACGATGGCCTTCCGGTTCTTCGAGGCCGACGCCCCCCAAACCAGCCGGCAGTTCCAGAAGCTCGTCCGCGACGGATTTTATAACGGCAAGGATTTCTACCGGGTCGTCAAGGGCCATGTGATCCAGGCCGGGGGCGGCGCCGCCCCGAAGCTTCCGCCCGAGTTCAACAGGCATCCGCATCTCGTGGGCACCGTCGGCCTGGGCCGCGACGAAGATATCAATAGCGGGGATTCCGAGTTCTACATCTGCGTCGCCCCGCGCCCCCACCTGGACGGCCGATACACCGTATTCGGCCAGCTCATCGAGGGCGCCGACGTTCTGGAAAAAATTAGCAACGTTGAGGTGGAAGAAAAGTGGGAGGGCCCGGACAAGAAGCTGGCCATGCACAAACCGAAGAAGCCCGTCCTTATCGAGAAAGCCTGGATCGAAGAGCGCGACCTCTCTCCGAAAGTCCCTGGGGAAGCACTCCGTTGATCAAGTCCGTGCCTTGGAAAACCCGTTTGGAACTCTTATCCGGCCCTGAAATCCAGGCCATCCACGACGCCAGCTTAAGGATCATGGAACGCACCGGGCTCGTCATGCCCCTCAGCCGGGAGCGCCGGGAGCAGGCCGCCGACCTGGGCCTCCGGGTGGACGCTGAAAGCCGGCGGATTCACTTTCCGCCCGAGATCGTAGAAGCGGCCCTCCGCCAGGCCCCGCGGAGTTACACTCTCTGCGCCAGAAACCCGGAAAACGATATCCTCCTGGACGGCCGGAACGGCTACCTCTCGCTCGATGGCTGCGGCACCGACGTCGTCGACCTGGAAACCGGCGAGGTGCGCCCATCCAGCCTGGCCGATCTGGAGGCGGCGGTCCGGGTCGCCGACGCCCTGCCGGAAATTTCGTTTCTCTGGCCGATCATCAGCGCCCGCGACTGTCCCGCCGAGCTCCAACCGCTTTACGAACTGCAGGCCATGCTGACCCAGTCGAGCAAACATGCCCAAGCCATGACCGTTGTGGATGCCTTGAACGCCCAAGCCACAGTCGAGATCGCTGCTGAAGTGGCCGGCGGCCGGAAAGCCCTGCGCAAACGCCCGATCATCTCCAATTTCCAGTGCAGCTTCAGCCCTCTTTCCTATGAACAGAGCGCGCTCGAGGCGGCTTTCGTTTTCGCTGAAGCCGGCATCCCGGCCGGGTTCGTGGTCATGCCGATCGGCTGCGGCACGGCTCCGGCGACTCCGGCGGGGATCGCCGCCCTGGCCAACGCCGAGGTGCTGGCCGGGATAACGCTCCTCGAGCTTTTCTATCCCGGAACGCCGACCTTCTACGGCTCCTGCGCGACCATGATGGAGTTGCGCATGGGTGGGATCACCTGCGGCGGCCCGGAAGACGTGCTCCTTCAGGCCGCCGGATGCCAGCTGGCTCGTTTTTACGGTCTTCCGTCCAGCATCGGCACGTTTGCGACGGGAGCCAAGACGGGCGACTGGCACGCCGGGGTGGAAAATGCCCTGTCCGGAGCGGTGAGCCAGCTCTGCGGCGCCGACATGATGAGCGGCGCCGGGTTGCTAAACGCCGCCCGCATCTTTTCTTTCGAGCAGCTCATCATGGATTGCGAGATCTTTGACCTGATCCGGGCCGTCGTCCGAGGGTTTGCCGTCAACCCGGACACGCTGGCCGAAGATGTGATCCAGGCCATCGGCCCCCGCGGCCATTTCCTGACAGCCTCGCACACCCGGGCGCACCTGCGCGATATTTGGCAGCCCAAAGTGATGGACCGGACCTCCTGGGACGAGTGGATCAAAAAGGGCCGGCCGGCCGCAACCGATAAAGCCAGGGACAAAGCCCGGCAGATACTCGGATCCCTCGCGCCGGAGCCGCTTCCCTGCGCCGATCGCATCCGGGAGATCATCGAAGAGTTCTCAAAAAGATAGTCCTAATCTATGCCGGGAGGAAACGACAATGAGCTACATCTACGGAGTTCTGGGGGGTGGACGTCAGGGGACGGCGGCGGCTTACGACATGGCCAGGTTCGGCGATGCCAAGCAGGTCCTGATCGCGGATATCAGCCTGGAAGCGGCGCAGCAATCCGCCGCCCGCGTCAACGGACTGATCGGCGCTCCCGTCGCCGAGGCACGCCGGGTGGATGTGACGAGCTACGCCCAGCTCAAGGCCTTCCTCGATCCGGTCGATTCGTTCCTCTCCGCGGTGCCGTACTGGAACAATCCGGGCATCACCCGCGTCGCGATCGAGGCCAAGGCCTGCATGACCGACCTGGGCGGCAACACGGACCTGGTCCGGGAGCAGATGAAACTAAGCCCGCAGGCCAAGGAAGCGGGGATCGCCGTCATCCCGGACTGCGGCCAGGTTCCGGGCATGGGCACGAGCCTAACCGTCTATGCCATGTCCCTCCTGGACGAAACGGAAGAGGTGATGATGTGGGACGGAGGGAATGCGCTCCATCCCAAACCGCCCTTTAGATATATCCTCACTTTCAACATCGCCGGCCTGACGAATGAATACTTCGGGGTGGCGCACTTCATCCGCAAAGGCAAGCGCGTCGAAGTGCCCACATTCCTGAACGAGGACTACGAGACGGTCGATTTCCCGGAGCCCATCGGCCGGATGGAGGCCTTCGTCGCCGGCGGCGGTACATCCACCATGCCCTGGACGTTCGAGGGCAGGCTCAAGACACTCTGGAATAAAACGCTGCGCTGGCCCGGGCATTTCGCCGAATGGAAAGCCTACTTGAACGCCGGTCTCTTAGAGACCGAGCCGATCGACGTCGCAGGCGTCAAGGTATCCCCGCGCGAGGTGCTGCATACCCTCCTGGACCCCAAGCTGCGGGCCAAACCCGGTGAGCCGGACCTGGTCATCGTCCGTGTTCAGGCGACCGGCAAGAAGGACGGTCACGCCGTCCGGGTGGTCGTCGATCTGATCGACCGTTTCGATGAAGCGACGGGCTTTACCGCCATGCAGCGCACCACCGGCTGGGACGGCTCCATCAAGGCGATCCTGAACGCTCGAGGAGTAACGCCCCGCGGTGTCCATCCGGCCGAACTGGCCGTGCCCGGCCCGCTCTATGCGACGGAGCTGCGCAAGCGCGGCTTCCACCTCACGCAAGCATTCAAAGACTAG
>CAYGXD010000106.1:0-3493 GCA_964353705.1 uncultured Eubacteriales bacterium
CCCTCCGCCCTCTTGGGCTAAACTTGACATCCGATCACGTTGCGATTTAATATCCCTGACGATGCGATGGGGCCAAAGCGGTGACGTAAATGCCGGTCAAGCCGGCGCAACAGAAAAGGAGCTCCTTTTTCTTTCGGTACAATCATAGATTGACTCATCCTTCTGGAGGAACCCATGAAATTTTCCGCTGCTCGTGCTTTGAAATCGCTTCTGGCGCTCTTCGTTCTCATCGTCTCCTTTGGAAGCATATTCTCACTCCGGGCACAGGATAGGCCTTTGTGGCTTCGCTATCCGGCGATCTCGCCGGACGGGCAAACCATCCTCTTCTGCTACAAAGACGATATCTATCAGGTTCCCTCTTCTGGCGGCCAGGCCAATCCCCTGACTATCAGCGAGTCCTATGATTTTTCCCCCGTTTGGAGCCATGACGGCAAGTTCATCGCCTTCGCTTCAGACCGCTACGGCAATTTCGACGTCTTCATCATTCCGGCAACCGGTGGGGAAGCCACGCGCCTGACCTATCATTCCGCGGCCGATATCCCCAGCAGTTTCACCGCCGACGACCGGCGGATCCTCTTCGCCTCGACGCTCCAGGACCTGGTGACGAACGTGCAATTTCCGATGTCCGGGTTCCCGGAGTTGTATAGCGTCTCCGTGAAGGGTGGTGAGGCCGCGCTCGTCCTGACCCAGCCGGCCATTGCGGCTACGGTCAACCCGGCCGGAGACAAGATCATCTATCACGATCAAAAAGGCTACGAAAGCGACTGGCGGAAGCACCACACGTCTTCGGTGACCCGGGACATCTGGGTTTATGATCTGAACACGAAAAAGAACACGCAGCTCACAACCTTCAAGGGCGAAGACCGCAACCCCGTTTTCGACGCCAACGGCGACGATTATTATTACCTGAGCGAGCAGAGCGGCTCGTTTAATGTCTACTGCAGCTCCCTGAGCCGGCCGGCGGAATCGACGGCCCTGACCGCTTTCAGCAAGAATCCCGTCCGGTTCCTGACCCGCTCGAACAGCGGAGTCCTGTGCTTCGGTTACGACGGCGAGGTATACACTCAGGCCGGCGATGGGGCTCCGCGGAGGATCGAGGTCCTCATCGCTCAGGACGGCCGCCACGTCCTGCAGCAGACCGTGCCGGTCCAGGGAGGTATTACCGAGATGCGGCTGTCGCCCCAAGGCAAGGAGATCGCCTATGTCTTCCGCGGTGAGGTCTTCGTCGGCAGCGTTGAAGGCGGCGTCGCCAAGCGCATCACCAATACACCCTGGCAGGAACGGAGCGTGAGCTTCAGCCCCGACGGCCGGACCCTGGTCTACGCCGCGGAAACCAACAATAACTGGAACATCTACACGGCCTCGATCGTGAGGAAAGAGGAGCCCTATTTCTATGCTTCGACGGTCCTGAAGGACGAAACCGTGGTGGCCACGCCGGCCGAGGAATTCCAGCCTCAATTCTCGCCGGACGGGAAGGAGGTGGCCTACCTGGAAAACCGGGTGGTGCTGAAGGTCATCAACCTGGCCTCGAAGCAAACCCGGACGATCCTGCCGGCGGAATGCAATTATTCCTATGCCGACGGCGACCAGAACTATCGCTGGAGCCCGGACGGCAAATGGTTCCTGGTCCAGTTCGGATATGTCCGCTTGTTCACGCCGCAAGTCGGCCTTGTCTCGAGCGACGGGAAGGGCTCCGTAATCAACCTGACCAAGAGCGGTTTCGCCAATTACGACCCGCGCTGGGGCATTGACGGCACCATGACCTACTTCGGGTCCACCAGGGAAGGCGCGGCTGACCTGGCCGGGAATACCGTAACCTTGGACATTGGCGGCATTTTCTTCACCCGGGAGGCCTATGACCGGTTCAGGCTATCCAAGGTCGATTTTGACCTGCTGAAGGAGCAGGAAGACAAGGCCAAAGAGGAGAAGGAAAAGGCGGACAAGGAAAAAGCCAAGGACTCCAAAGCCAAAGAGGCGGAGGTCAAAAAAGAAGAGCCGAAGAAAGACATCGTCATCGAGCTCGAGGGCCTGGAAAACCGCAAGGCCCGGTTCACCATCAATTCCGCCAACATCGCCGACATGGCCCTGACCAAGGCCGGCGACAAGCTCTTCTACCTGGCCAGTTTCGAAAAGGGCTTTGACCTGTGGGTGACCGAGCTCCGGACGAAGGACACCAAGCTGTTCGCCAAACTGGGGGCTTCGAGGGCGTCGATGGAGCTTTCGGCCGACGGGAAGGCCCTGTTCGTCCTGGCCGAGGGGAAAGTAACCAAGATCGACCCCGAAAGCGCCAAGATGGATCCCGTGACCATCGGGGGCGAGATGGCCCTCAATCAGTCCGCCGAGAAGGCCTACATGTTCGATCACATGTGGCGGCAGATCAAGCAGAAGTTCCTCGTGGCCGACCTTTACGGCGCGGATTGGGACTTCTATTACTCGACCTACCAGAAGTTCTTGTCCTACATTAACAACAACTATGACTACGCCGAGATGGTCAGCGAAATGCTGGGCGAGCTGAACGCTTCTCACACCGGGTGTTACTATATGGGGCCGCGCAACCAGTCGGGAGACACGACAGCCTCACTGGGCCTATTCTTGGATTACGATCATACCGGTCCCGGACTGAAGGTCGCTGAGATTCTGAGCGGCGGCCCGCTCGACAAGGCGGCCCTCAAGATCAGGACGGGGCATATCATCGAAAAGATCGACGGCCAGTCTGCCGACGGCTCCGCCGACCACTACCAGCTCCTGAACAGGAAGGCCGGACAGCTGACTCTGCTTTCGGTCTTCGACCCGGCGACGCAGAAGCGCTGGGAGGAGGCCGTCAAGCCCATTTCTCTGGGTGAGGAGGGCGAACTGCTCTACCGCCGCTGGGTTAAGGCTCGCCGCGCGGAAGTGGATCGCCTGTCCGGCGGACGGGTCGGCTACGTTCATGTCCAAGGGATGGACGATTCCAGTTTTCGGACTGTAATCGAAGAGGTCCTGGGTTTGAGCGTCGACAAGGAGGCCCTGATCGTTGACACCCGGTTCAACGGAGGAGGCAACCTGCACGACAGGCTCGCGGATTTCTTGAGCGGCAAGAAGGTTTTCGACATCCTGCCCCGCGGACAGCTCGTCGGCTATGAACCCTACGATAAATGGATCAAGCCGTCCATCGTCCTGATGGGCGAGTGCAATTATTCGGATGCCCACTTATTCCCGGTGGAATACAAGATCCGGGGAATCGGCAAGACCCTGGGCATGCCTGTGCCCGGCACAGGGACGTTCGTTTGGTGGGAGTTGCAGATCGACCCAACCCTGGTGTTCGGCATCCCTCAAGGAGGCTGGAAGACGCCGGACGGCCAGCTGTGCGAGAACAACCAGCTGGAACCGGACATCCTCGTCAAGAACGACCCGGATGTCATGGCCGCCGGGCAGGATCAGCAGATAGCGGCGGCCGTCAAGGAGATGCTGAAGAAGTAGCCGTTGGCCCGCGCGCCAACCTCGAATCGCCGGG
>CAYGXD010000106.1:3593-12260 GCA_964353705.1 uncultured Eubacteriales bacterium
ACCTGGCCGCAGCGGGGCTCGCCGGCGCTCCGGTTGCTGAGGAGGATGACGCAGAGGTCCTCGTCGGGCAGGAACAGCATCCAGGTGCAAACGCCCGGCAGCGCGCCGCCTTTCATATAGACCATCCGCCCGTCGAGGCGGTCGATCTGCCAACCGCCCACGGAGCCTCCGGCCGTTTTGTCCCCGGCGATTCGGACGGGTTCCAAAGCTCGGGACAGCATGTCGCGGCCGATGAGTTTTCCTTCGGCCAGGCCCCGGTAAAAAGCGTAGAGATCGTCGACGGTCGAAAGATAACCGCCCGAGGCATACAGGCAGGACATCGTGTAGTACCTGACATTCCGGAATCTCGTCCAATCCAGGGAATCGTCCTTGTTCCGGAACGGTTCATAGCCGGCGGCCCGGCCCGGAATAATGGTCAGTTCCTCGTCGTAAAACGTTTGTTTAAGACCCGAGGGCCGGAGGACGAGGTCCTGTATGGCAGCAGAGAGCGGTTGGCCGGCGACCTTCTCCAGGATCGCCCCGAGGAGGATATAGTTGGAATTGCTGTAGGCCATCCGCTCCCCGGGAGCGAAATCCGGGTCGCGGTCTTTGAAAGAATCGACCAGCTCCTGGACGGAGTATTCGCTGCGAACCCAGCGCATATTGTCAGGCCTGTCCAGATAATCGTGGATGCCGGAGGTGTGGCCGAGGAGATCCCGGAGGGCGGGAACGCCCTTTTTCCAAGGATAGTCCGCTAGATATTTGGAGGCGGGGTCGTCCAATCCGAGCCGCCCCTTCTCGGCCAGGCTGAGGACCGCCGCGGCGGTAAAGACCTTCGAGACCGAAGCGAGACGAAAAACCGTCTGCGGCGACGCGGCGATTCTATGCTCGAGATTCGCCAGCCCGTATCCCTTTCGGAGAATGACAATCCCTTTCCGGGCTACGAGAACCGCGGCCCCCGGGGCGTCGGCCGCATACAGGCCGGCCAGAAGGCGGTCGATACCGCCCGCGGCATCCTCTTTGTCCATGAGACCAAGGACCGCGCCCGGCAGAAGGGCGACGACCAAAAGGCCAATCAACAACCTGTCGTAGATCCGGCGGATGGGGTTCGGCATATTAGCTTCCCTCCTTCGGAGAGATTCGTCTTCCCAGCATAGGCGTCTAAATCAAGTTTGTCGAGCAGGGCAGGCACTCAGATTAGATGGAAGCAGGAGCGGATCTTCAATCGTGCCTGAGCGCCTCGATGGGATCCAGGCGCGAGGCTTTGATCGCCGGATAGATCCCGGAAGCCAGGCCGATGACGGTGCAGACAAAAAACGAAAGCAGGATGGAGGTGATCGTCCAGCCCACGGCCCAGCCCGTTATCGCGCCGATAGCCATGGACAGGCCGAAACCGAAAAGGATGCCCACGATCCCGCCGATCGCGGAGATGGAAACCGTCTCGGCGATGAACTGGAGCCGGATGTCCTTCTGGCGCGCTCCCACGGCGCGCCTCAGTCCGATCTCCCGGGTCCGCTCGAGCACCGTGGCCAGCATGATGTTCATGATGCCGATCCCGCCCACGAGGAGGGAAATCCCCGCGATGCAGGCCATGACGATCGTGAAGATGTTCTGCGTTTTGCGGTGCTGCTCGAGCAGTGCTTCGGGCACGATCATCTCGTAATCCTCGATGTCCTTGTGGCGCCGCTTCATCAGGTAGGCGAGGGTCGCAGCGGCCGTGCCGCTCGAGATATCCCTATTGATCTGGACGCGAAACTCGTCGATTTCGGGCTCGTAGGGGCCGAAGCGAAACATCTTCAGCGCGGTCTGGAGGGGGACATAAATGTTGTTCTGCTCCCCCTTCAAGGGGATCCCCTGGAACTCCTCCCGGATGATGTTCTTATCCTTGAGGACCCCGACGACGGTCAGCCAGACATGGTTGATCTTGACGTGCCGGCCGATGGGATCTTCGCCGGGAAAAAGCACCTGGGCGACGCGCGAGCCGATGACGCAGACGTGGGCGTAGATCAAGTCGTCGAAGAGCAGCAGGAAGCGGCCGCCGCTCATGCTCAGGTTGGCCATCTCGAGATAGGTCGGTGTCACCGCCCAGACCTCGGCGTCGCTCTCTCCGGCCGGGCTGAACAGGGCATAAACCTTGACCTGCTTGCCGGCGCTGTAGGTGCTCAGGAACGGCAGGGTCTCCCGGGCGGCCTGAAGGTCCTGGAGCGTGAGACCCGCGGAGCTCTCCCGGATCTCCTTCAGCTTGCTTTCCTCGTAGGCCTTGGCCTTGACGATGATGTTACGGAGTCCCATAGTATCGATCAGCTGAAGGGCTTCCCGCTCCGCCCCCTTGCCGATGCTGAGCATGGCGATCACCGCTCCCACCCCGAAGATCATGCCCAAAAGCGTAAGCAGGGTGCGCAGCCTATGCTGGAGGAGGGATTCCACCGATTCCGCGACTTCGATCTTGATCTTCACCCGAACTCTCACTCCGCGCCGGCCTGAGGATGGCCCAGCAGGATCACCTCGCCCTCCTCGAGTCCCCGGGTGATGACCGTCAGGGTGAGACTCCGCGCGCCCACCTCCACCTGACGCTTCTCGACCTTGGCCGAACTCTTGACCAGGAGGAACGCCTGGCCCTGCTCAAAGGATATGGCTTGGTTGGGAACCGTGATCACTCCGTCCTGCCTCTCGACGAAAACCGACGCTTTCACCTGAATCCCCGGCTTCATCAACACCGGGTCGGTCACCTCCAGGCTGGCCTTTGTTTCGAAAAACTTGGACGGACTCTCCTCGGTCAGAGGTTTGGCCACGGTATCGAGCGAAATAATCTTGCCGGAAAACACCCGGCCGGGCTCAAAATCCAGGCTGAGTGAGACGGGCAGGCTCTCCTTAAGTCCGGACGCTTCGGATTCCAGGACGAAGAGCTTGGCCTCCATCACGCTCAGGTCGGGCAGGGAGCCGAGCTTCTGCCCGCCCCAGACGTTCATGCCGACGCGATATTTCTCCCCGTTCCAGAGCTTCTCGATGATCAGGATGCCGTCATGCGGTGCCCGGATTTCGAGCTTGCTCAACTGGTCCCGGTACTGGCCGATCTTCACCCGGCAGGTGTTCGCCCGGGACTGCAGGAGTTGGAGCTCGGCGGTCTCCCGGTCTTCGAGCTGCTCCTTCTTCCGCTCGAAATGGCGCTCCCGGACTTCCTGGTAATGCAGGTCGACCGCATCTTCGATGATCTTGTTGCGGGGGTAGATGCGCTCGTCCCGGGCCGCGTAGACGTCGGCCAGTTTCCGTTGGATGGAGGTGACCGCGATTTCACCGGTCAGGTCGGACTTCTCCTTTCCCAGCTGCTTCTCCTTGGTGGCGATTTCCAGGTCGATCTTGGCCAACGCGGCCTCTTCTGTCCGGAGGAGCTCGACGAGCTCGGTGCTGGCCAGCCGGATGACCACATCGCCGTTCTTGACCGAGGAATATTCCGGGGCCATCCAGCCGATGGTCTGGCGTCCGAACCGGCTCTCCGGCGGGACGACGATGGGAGTGGACTTGGCCGCCTGAAGCTCGCCGAAGGCGGGAATGACGACCTGAAAAGCTCCTCTTTGAACCTTCAGGCTGGCCAGGGCCTCGCCGGAGGTCCCCCGGCAGCCGGCGGCGATCCCCGCCGCCACGATCAGAGAGGCCGCCAGGATTCTTGTTTTCATCGTTTCCCCTCCCGGGTCCCGGCTCGAATCACGACCTCGTCCCCCTCACCGAGCCCGCTCAGGACCTCGACCACACCCGCGGACCGCGCCCCGATGGTCACCGGGACCAGGTCATCGCCGAACCGGCCCTTTTTCCGCACCGAGATGCCCCCCTCATGATAGACGAGGGCGGCTTCCGCAACCTGAAGGGCGTTCTCCTTGGACGAAATCGTGATGTCCACGCCGGCCGCCATGCCCGGCCGCATCAGTTGAGGGTCCGACTCGGCGAGGTCGATCACCGCATCGAATACGATCGCCGGCTGGCTGTCCGACTTGACCCTGAAAATTCGCCCCAACGAAAGCACCGTGCCCTTGTACACCCGGTCCGGGTTGGCGTCGAGACGGACGTCGGCCTTCTGCCCTTCCCTGATCCGGCCGGCTTGGGACTCGAGGATCACCGCTTTCATCTGCATCCGGCTGAGGTCGGGAAGTTCGAGGATTTTCTCCCCCATCCAGCAGGTGTCGCCCACGGCCTTTTTTTTGCCGTCCCAATCGGGCGTATAGACGACGATCCCGGGCTTGGGCGCCAGGCAATTCAGGCTTTGAATGTCCCGGTTGAGTCTCTCCACCTCGTCCTTCAGCTTGGCCACTTTCGATTCCTGAACGTGGAACCGGGTTTTCATCCCGGAGTCCTGGTTCGCAACGCGGCTCTCGGCCAGCTTTTCCTGGAGCCCGGCCAGCTCGAGCTCCATCTTCAGCTTCTTGTACTCGTTCTCCGACGTCAGGCCCTGGGGAACATCCGCCTTCTGCCTGGCCTTCTGGGCGTTGACCTTCGCCTCCTCCTGCTGAAGCACGAAATCCTCCTGGGTCTGCTTTTCCTGAAGCTTCATTCGCGCCAGCTCCTTCATGCCGGTGTCGAGCTCCGCCTGCTTGAGCTGGAGCCTCTGCATGAGCTCCCGGGAATCGAAGGTGAGAATCGGATCCCCCTCCCCGACCGGTTTGCCTTCCGGGGCCAAGAAGGAAATCGTGTACTGCCACATCCGCTCGACGGAGGGGCAGCCGATATAGTAGGACGCCGCCGACTGGAGCTGTCCCGTGGCGTGGATCTTGATGTCGAAGGGTCCCCTGACCGCTTTGACTGTCCGGGACTTACCCGAAGGCGAACAGCCGGCGAGAACGAGCGCAACCGCCGCCGCGGCCGCGAAGCGTGACGCCTCAATCCTGGTCATTTTTATCATCGGCTTTTATTTGTTGACGGGTTTCGAGGCCTTTGAGAGGCTGGAGCGCCAGGCCTGACCGGAGGCCGGGGTTTTGCTCGAGGCGTGCCGCCAGCACGAACTCGTTGAAACCCAGGTGATCGACCTTCAACGGCTCTCCGCCTTCGGGCTTCACCCAGAAAGCCATTCCGTCGAAGACGGTCATCTCGAGCGGTATTAAAAGGGCGTCCTTATGCGGAGTTCCGAGAACGTCGCACTTGACGCTCATCCCGGGTTTCATGATCTCCGGGTCGAGCTTGTCCAACTCGATGTCGGCCCTGAAATAGTTCGATTTTCCCCAGCGTCGGATCGCCTCGGCGCTCTTCGAAAGCCCCTTGATTACGCCGTGGAACCGGTTCTCCGGATAAGCGTCGAGATAAAGATCGACGGCCTGGCCCTCCTGGATCTGCTGGACATGCGTCTCGCTGATCCAGGCCTCGACCCGGAGGGACGACAAGTCGGGGATATGAGCGATCGTGCGGGTGGCGAAAACGGTGTCTCCCACCTGGACTTTCCGGCCGCTCCATTCCTCCACGGCATAGATGACGGCGCCCGCGTTGTGGGCCGTGAGGGTCATCTCCTCGAGACCCTGGCGGATCTTCTGAAGCTTGGCCTCGAGCTCCCCGATTTCGATCTCGAGCGTTTTGATCTGGGCTTCGGTCTCCGCCAGCTTGACGAGCAGGTCCGTTTCGGCGCTCTCGAGCGAGTGATCGCTCTTTTTCTTTTCCAGTTGTTTGCGGTCGTACTCGAACCTGGATTCGACGCCCTCGGGGATCGAAGCGTCGATCTCTTTCCGCCGCACATCGTTCTCGGCCTTCTTGACCGCCACCTCCAGCTCGAACTTCTGGTGCCGGTAGTCCGCTTCTTTCTGGGTCTTCTCCTCCCGTTTGGTCCTCACCGCATCCTGGTTCGTCTCGAGATCGGCCGCCAGGTTGGCGGTGTCGAACCGAACCACGGGATCACCGGGCTTCACCGAATCGCCCTCCTTGACCATCCACTTGATCTGGATCCGCCAGTTCTGGGTGATCGGGACCTTGAACTCCTCCGAGCGCAGCGCCGTCAGGCTTCCGGTGAGGACCAGGACCGGACGGAAATCTCCTTGAGTGACCCGGGGAACGTCTCCATCTTCAACAGGCCGGCCGCGAACCGCCGGCGAAAGAAAAAGGACCGCCAGGGCGATCGCCCCCATAGCGGCCTTTGCCGCCTCCTGTCCGCCCGGCCTAAGGATTCGCCGTGTCATTGATGATCTTCCCGTCTTTAAGCGTGATGATCCGGCCGGCATAAGCGGAGATATCGGCTTCGTGGGTGACCATCACGATCGTCTGGCCGCTCCCGTGGAGCTTTTTCACAAGCTCCATGATCTCGTGGGCCGTGGCCGAATCCAGGTTTCCCGTCGGCTCATCCGCCAGGATGATGTCGGGATCGTTGATCAGTGCCCTGGCAATGGCCACCCGCTGGCACTCCCCTCCGGAGAGCTGGGACGGCCGGTGGTGCAGGCGCCCTCCGAGTCCGGTCAGTTCCAGCATCCGGGCCGCTTTTTCCAGGCCCTCCTCGGGACGGCCGGAGGAGTATTTCAGGGGCAGGTAGGTGTTTTTCAGGGCCGAGTACCGGGGCAGGAGGTTGAAGTTCTGGAACACAAATCCCAGGTGCTTGTTCCGGATCAGGGACAGCTCATCGTCATCGAGATGGCTGACTTCCCTCCCATTGAGGAGATAAGAACCCTCGGTCGGCTTGTCCAGGCACCCCAGGATGTTCATCAGTGTTGATTTCCCCGAGCCCGAGGCGCCCATTATGGCCACGAACTCGTTGCGCCGGATGTGGAGGTCAATCCCCTTGAGGGCAGGCACCGAGGTCTCTCCCATCAGGTAGGATTTTTTCAGGTTAGAGAGCTTCAGCATAGGAAGATTCCCACTATTTATACAATCGTCGGGCCAAAAAAGTTCCTAGAAAATCACGCCTAACCCTTGCTCCCTCGAAGGGCCGCCAGCCGCTGTCTCGCCTCTTCCACTTGAGCCAGGCCCTGGTCCGCGTCCTTCCAGAGCTCGGCCAGGTGTTCAAGCTGGTCGAGCGCCTTGCCCCGGTCTCCGGACGACTCGTACAACTTGGCGAGTTCCAGGCGGCTGAAGGGGTGGAGTATTTCCATCTCCCGCTCCCGCGGGTCGGACGAGACGAAACGCTCGTAGAGGGAGATAGCGAGGTCCTTTCTCCCCTTCATCACCTGCGCCCGGGCCGGGATATCATGGAGATAGGGCATGCTCCTCTGCACAAGAACAAAGGCTTGAAGGATGGAGACAGACCTTCTCTGGATCTTTTCAAACGCAAGCCGGGCCTCGTCGGGCCGGCCCTCTGCCAACAGAATCTCGGCCCTCAGATGCTCGATGCCTGTCGTCCACACCTCGGCTTCCGCGGCGGGCTGCGGCGTCGGACGGGACTTCTCAATGGCGGCAAGCCGCTCCTGGGCTGCCGCCAGTCCTTTCCGTTTCAGCTCGAACAATCCTTCGTAATACGCATAGATAAAGCGGTTGCGTTCCTCCGACAGGTATTTGCGGGCAGCCCGGAAGTCGTAGCGCTCCTTGGCGGTCCTGATGAACAAGTCATAATCCCGCCATTCCCAGGCGATCCACAGCCGCGTCCGGTAGACGGAATCAATGATCGCCAGCGCATCACCGCGCTCCGCCTCTTTTAGAGCTTCATCCAACATCTGGAAGGCCTGGCTGAGCCTCCCCTGCATGTGAAGATAGATAGCTTTCAGAACGCTCCCCCAGGCCTTGTCGGCGTCCGAAGTGGAGGCCGCGATATGCCGGTCGGCCCAACTCGTCGCCTGCGCGAAATCCCCGCGGACCGCATGGATGTAGGAGATCTTGTAGCCCGACCCGAAATCCGGCTTGATCCTCAGGGCTTCCTGGAATTTTTCGAGCGCCTCGTCGAGCTTCCCGATGTTGTAATAGGCATCGCCCAAGGAATCCAGGGGATTGGCGTCCGCCGGCGATGCCAGGGCGTATTTCTTAAACCATTCGATCGCCTGGTCGTAGTTCTGAATCTGGGCATAGGTGTAGGCCAGCATGTTCATGGCAAACCCGTATTGGAGGTCCAGCTTGACGGCCTGGTTGAGTTCAGCCAAGGCTTCCTCGTATTCCCCTAACCGATAGTAATAAGTGCCGAGGTCAAGGCGGGCCCTTTTCTCATCAGGGAAATCAGCGAGGATCTTCCGGAGGGTCTCCATGGCCTTCTCAACGTTGCCCTCGGCCAGGTCGGCCAAAAGCGCCCGGACATAGAGCCCCTCTTTTCCCGCGACCCTGTCCCTCAGTTGTTGCAGCTTCTCAAGAGACCCCCTGGCGGCTTCGTTGTTCCCCGACTGCAGGTAAACCCTGGCCAGGTAGTAATGGGCCATGGCGAAGTCGGGGTCGAGTTCGACCGCCCGCTCCAGAGACTTTTGCGATTCGCTCAGATAGAATTTCTCGAAATCCTCCCGCCCGCGCAGAAAATGATGGTAGGCTTCCATGGAGTTGGTCGTCACTTCCGTAATCGGCGAGGCGGCGGCCTGGGTGACTCCCTCGGGCTCAACAAACCCGGTGGTGATTTCCCGGCTCAGCTCATCGATCTGCCGCTTGAGGATGCTGTCGACTCCCTCGCCGCGCGAACTGAAGGACTTGAGAATTCCCTTGGTCCGGACGTCCAGGACCTTGACATCGGTGGCGAAGGTGTCCCCGGCCTTGACGTAGCTGCCCAGGACGATGGCCTGAACGCCGTCCAGGCGGCAGAGTTCGAACCCGAGGTCC
>CAYGXD010000107.1:0-12109 GCA_964353705.1 uncultured Eubacteriales bacterium
ACGTTTCTTCCTCCAACTCCTGATATTAGCCCGAAGGAAAGCGGCGAGGGCGCCCGGCTTGTCAATGAAACTATTCTTACTTAACGACGTCCACTCGCTCAAGAATCCAGCCGGACATGAATTCCAGGAAGCCCGGCACGAATTCCTTGGCAAGGCTCATGTACTCGCTCGGGCTGCCCGTTTTGGCTGCCTGATAGAGATGGTTGGCCTTGGGAAAAATCCGTGCCTTGAAATCCTTGTTTCCTCCCCTTTCCAGGGCCTTGACCATGGCCTCTTTGCTCCATTCCGCCGGGACCTGGAGGTCGAGCTCCCCGAAGGTGAGCAAAACCGGGCACTTCACTTTCTCCAGGATGGGACTCGGGTCGAGCTTGAGAAAAAACTGGAACCAGGGGCCCCCGAACTGCCTGTACAGCTCATCCACCATGCTTGCCCTGAATGCTTCCAGGTCTTTGATGCCCTTCTTCTGCTCCTCCGTCATGGCCGCGATCTGGATCTCGACGATTTCCCCGATCTTCTTTTTTATTTCTTCCTCGCCACGGCCTTCTTTAATCAAAGAAATGATGGTCTCGATGTTGTTCACGCTTTGCTTGATCTTTTCCTCGGGCTCCCCGTTTGCCCGGGCGATGAGCTCCGTCTGTTTGAGGAGAATGTCCTTTCCCGGGACGCCCGTCCCGGAAATGCAAATGATAAAGGCCACCTCATCCGACTTCGCGGCGGCGAAGGGCGCGACAATCCCTCCCTCGCTGTGTCCGCAGAGCCCGATCTGGCGGGGGTTGATATCGCTCCGGGACTGGAGATATTTCAGGGCGGCCAGAGCGTCCGTGGCGAAGTCCTCCGTTGTCACATCAAAAACGTTGCCGCCCGAGCCTCCCACGCCGCGGTCGTCGTAGAGCAGCACGGCGATACCTCTTCTGGTGAAATGGTCGGCAATCCCCTGGAAGACCTTCCAGCCGAAAAGCTCCTCGTAGCGGTTTTGAGGCCCGCTCCCCGTGATCATGATGACGGTCGGATGTTTTCCCTGTTTTTTGGGAAGCATGAGAGTGCCGGCGAATTTGATGTCCCCGTTGTGGAAAGCCACCTCCTCCTCGTTGTATGGGAGGGGATCCTTGGGTTGAGCCGGTTCCGGCTTCGTTTTTTCATCCGACCGGGTCAACACAAAAGTCCCGGCCATGCCCTGCTGTTCAAACTGTCCGCTGATTTTATGTCCCTCGATCACGCCTTCGAAGGAAGCCACGGCCTGCGGCGTTTCCAGCTTGAAGGAGATCCTGGACCCGTCGAGGAGGATATCTTTCAAAGGCAATCCTGTGGCCCCTTGAAGCGGAACATCCATCGTTCCCTGAATAGTTCCTGAATCTGTCTTGAAATGGACGGAAAATTCCATTTTCTGGCCCATGAGCTCGATGGCCCCCGTCCAGGTGCCGTCGACAACGCTTTGGCCTTCCTCCATTCTCGCAAACCGGACGTTCCAGGCGTCCTTCATCGAGAAGCGGAGCTCCTTGATCCGGCCATCGCTATCCCTGACAAAACGGAATTTCGTCGATGAGTCTTTGCCGGCGAAGCGCTCATCGGCGATCGGGACGAGGACAAGGTCGCCTCGTCTGGCGAACGGGATGACCAATCCGTTCTCGCCGGGTCTGACCTCGAGTGTCGTCTCCAATTCCTCGCTCCGGTAGGATCCGCAATACTCAGCGGGGTCTGCGGGCTTCCAGATCTCCACCGGAAGCCGTTCCGCCGGCATGGCGTAGGCCCCCTGCCAAAAGGTCAGCTTGGGAACGTCGCCGTTGGGGTTGCGATGGAATTGGATTTTCACGTCGGCGACGCGGTAGGCGAATAGCCCTGGGGATTCCGCAAAGATCTCGATCGCCATCGAACCGCCGACTTGAGAATAGAGATGGCCCTCGCGGCGGGTGATCTGGATTGTCTGTTCACCGTCCAGCCAATAGCGGCCGACATAAGAATCAAGAACGGCGGGTTCGATAGCGGGCGGAGCGGGCGCCGCCTGAGGGGACGGAAACTTCCCTTCCAGGTAGATCCCGGAGATCTGCCTTGAGATCGGCGCCGGATCAAGAGCGGAATTATTGGAGAGGACGGCCACGGCCAGTTTCTGCTCCGGAAAGAGGACGGTCTCGCCGCGAAACCCGGCCCAGCCTCCGCTGTGATGGAGGATCGGCAGGCCCCGGTAGCGGCCGATGATCAGTCCCGCGGCATAGTGGAGGGGCCGGCCGTCGTCGAGCGTTCCCGGCGTGGCCATCCTGGTCCGGAGATCCCCGGCGGAAGCAGTGGATTGCTGCGCCGCCAGCCAATGGGCTAAGTCCGCAGCCGAGATGAACAGCGAACCGGGACCCGGGATCGCACCGTTATTGGGCACTTTTTCGAATCGGCCGCCGGAGGTCCGGCTGTAAGAGTAAATGGCTTCCACCCGGGCATCGGTCAGATCGTCGCGGAAAAAAGTCTCCTTCATACCCAGGGGAGCAAAGAGCCGGGCCCAGGTCCAGTCTCTGAACTTTTGCCCGCCGGCGCGGGCCACGATCTCTGCCAGAACTACATAACCTGCGTTCGAATAGGCGAATTCCGTCCCCGGCGGAAAATTCAGCTCCCTCTGGCGGCTGACAAGCTTCAGCACATCCCGAGACGTGATCGGGTCGTCCATCCGGCCGCCGGACATCTGCACCAGCCCGCCGTAGTCACGCAGGCCGCTGGTGTGATAAAGCAGGTGCCGGATGGTAACCGGACGGCCGAAGTCGGGGAATTCCGGTATGAAGCGGCGCACCTCATCCTGGAGGGAGATTTTTCCGTCGGCCTCGAGCATCAGCACGGCCGCGGCGGTGAACTGCTTGGCCAGGGAGGCGGCATCAAAGAGCGTCGTTGGGGTGATCGGCGTTCCGTGCTCCAGGTCGGCGCTGCCGTAGCCCTTGACCAGGACCGGTTTCCCATCCATGACCACCGCGACAGCAGCGCCGGGAGTGTCCGGCTTGCTCCAAGCGGCAAAGACCCCGTCGACCTGCGCCTCTCTGTCGTCGGGGATGTTCTGGAAGCCCGCGGCCGTGGAGAGGCAAAACAGGGCCAGCGCGGCCATCTTGACGATGCGAACCATGGAAGACCTCCGTGATCCTTACTCGACGATGATCTCGTCGGCGAACAGCCAGGCTTTATTTCCTGCGCCGGGGTGACCCTCGGGACAGACGCCGATATTCCGGGCCTGAACGCGGACAAAACGGGCCTTCTTTCCGGCCGGGTTGACTGAGAATTCCTTGGTTTTCGGCTCCGGGTCCAACGGGGAAATATCGTTCGCCTGCGTGGCCACGACGACGTAGTCCTTCCCGTCTTCGGAGATGGCAAATTCCACGGCCGACGGAAGGAATATCCAGGAAGAACTCGCCTGCAGGAATCCGACGGCGATACGGCCGATCGGGCGCGTTTTTCCCAAATCGATCACGGCGCTGAGGTCGTCACCCTCGAAACCCTGCCAGCGGCCGTCTCTCGACGAACGCGATCCGCGCAGTCCATCGGTGAGGCCCAGCGGCCCCCCGCCGCTATACTGGTCTCGATAGGCAAACGCCAAGGCAGGCCGAATGGCTAAAGCCAGGTGCCGGAAAAGCCTTTCCTCCGCCGGCCGGCCGACCGCCCGGCCGCTCATAAAGGCGGCCGTTCTGAGGATCGCCGTCTTCTTTATATGAAGAGGGTCCTTATAACGGGGCGACGACGCCGTCGGCACTCCCCCGTTGAGGGTGTAGCGGATTTCCGGCCTGTACGTATCCGTTTCCAACCGGACGGTGAATTCCCGTTCGCGGACATCCAGCTCGGGAAAAACGCGGACGGCATAGGCGCTCTTGGCGTAGTGAATGCCCGCCTGATCATAGCAGGCGTACTGCTTGATCATCCGGGCCGTGAAGTCCGTCCAGTCACGGTTTTCCTTGGACGTCCAGCCGACCTCGGCCAGGGCGGCAATCCGGGGGAAAGTCATATACTCGGCGTGCTCGGAGGTCATGATATATTCCGTCCAAAGGTTGGCCTGGGTTCCCAGGATATGAACCGCTTCCTCGGCGGTCAGCTCGGAGGGGACCGGCTCGAAGGAATAGACTTTGCGAAGCGGCACAAACCCCCCGATACCGAGGGGTTCGGCCAGGGGATCTCCCTGGTAGTAATCAAAGTATAAGTGGGAAGTCGGGGACATGACGACGTCATGGCCGGCCCGGGCCGCAGCGATCCCGCCCTCGGTTCCGCGCCAGGACATGACGGCGGCGTTCGGGGCCAGGCCTCCCTCCAGGATCTCGTCCCAGCCGATGAGCTTCTTTCCCTTGGAATTCAGGAATCTCTCGATCCGCTTGACGAAATAGCTCTGGAGCTCCTCCTCGGTCTCGAGCCCCTCCGCGGCCATCCGCGCCTGGCACTTGGGACACGTCTTCCAGGTCGATTTGTCCACTTCGTCCCCGCCGATGTGGATGAATTCGGATGGGAAGAGGCCGGCTACTTCATCCAGGACTCCTTCCAGGAAAGTGAAGGTCTCCTCGTTCCCCGGACAGTAGACGTCCTTGATCGGCCAGACGCTTCCCGGCGGGACGGTGAATGGGCCTCCGCTGCAGGAATATTGGGGGTAAGAAGCCAGGGCCGCCAGGCAGTGTCCCGGCATTTCGATCTCCGGGATGACGGTAACGTGCCGGCTTCGGGCATAGGCGATCACCTCCCGGATATCATCCTGGGTGTAGAAGCCGCCATAGGCAGCCTTCTCCCCTTCTTTCTGCTGCTCCCGGAGCGTCCAGGGCGTCTCTCCCCGGTCCACGCGCCAGGCTCCTACCTCGGTCAGCCGGGGGTAGGATTTGATCTCGATCCTCCAGCCCTGGTCGTCCGTGAGATGCCAGTGGAAGACGTTCATTTTATGCCTGGCCAGACAGTCGATGAGCCTGAGGACATACTCTTTTGGATGAAAATGGCGCGAAACGTCGAGCATGAATCCCCGCCAGAGGAAGCGGGGGGAATCCTGGACGAGAACGCAAGGGAGCGTGAGCGGGCCGTCGGCCGCTTTCCCGGAGAACACAACGGGAGGCATAAGCCCGAGGATCGTCTGAACTCCGTAGAAGAACCCCGCCGATGTCGAGGCCTCAAGAAGGATCCGGTCATTCCGGACTTCGAGTCGATAGCTTCCGGCTCCTAGAGTATCGTCTTTGGGCGGCGCCAAGAAGATCGCCTTTCGGCCCGATGGAGGAGTTCCGGTCGCCACCGGCATGACGCTGCCGGTCACGGCAGCCAAGCAGTCAGCCAGGTAGCGGGCGACCTCGATTACTCCCTCGTCTGCCGCTCCCACAAAAATGGGCACCCTCAGCCCGAGGCTAAACGACCCGGGCCTCATCTCAACATTCGTGGGTCTGGGGACAATGCCGGCATCGGCTTGCGGTCCTTCCGGGGCCGGCGGCGCCGTGGCCACCCGGCAGGCCGGAATAGTCATCAAAACCGCTGCCGCAACAAGCCAAGAAAAGAGCTGTTTTGTCATGGCTCGATCCTTCTGAATGCACAATCAAACTAAACAGGACAATTGCTAATCTAGCGGAGATGGCCAAACGTAGCAAGCCGCGCGGCATATTCGCCGCTCGTTGCGGCTTGGTTTTTTGGAGTTCAGGGAGAACGCTTCCTGGCCTTTAGTTCTTCCACGAGGGACTTAAACTGCGGCGTGTCCCGGATTGAATCGAGATCCTTATCGCTCTCCAGGAGTCCGAGGTCGTCAAAGCCCTTGTCCACGGCCAGCCGCAGCGCCTTCAGAGCGTCCTTTCCCTTCCCGGAAACAGCGTAGGCGCAGGCCAGGTTATAGAACTCCCCGGCGTTCATCGGGTGTCCCGCGCTCGCCCTGGCCGCCAGTTCGAACATCGTAACGCTCAGTCGGAGGTCTCCGATTCCCTTCGCCCGGACGCCGTGCTGGTCGGCCAGGATGGCGATCTGGGAGAGAACCCGCTTGGCCGCGTCACTCTGAAAAAGATCTTTCTTCTGAAGGGAAGCCGCGGCCCAGACATCGAGGTCAAGCGCGCGGACGATATCCTTGAGCCGGAAGGGGGGCTGCCCGGGGACGGGCTGTTCAATGGTCGCGAACACATGCTGCATCCGCGCCTGGACGGACCGCTCGTTTTCTTCGGCCGTCCTCCTGTCCTCTTCGAGTTTCTTAACCTCCGCGGAGCTTTTGAGGGCGAGCATTTGTTCTTCGACCTTCGACACGTCGGCCAGGTCTTTAAAATCCGAGGCCAGGCTTGCGTATTCATGGAGGACGCTCAAGGTCCGCCCCGTCGTCTCAAGGTCGGCGGCGGTCTTCAGCCTCTTTCTATATTCGCCTTCAATGAAGCCGGGTTCCTTAGCTTTAAGGCCGGACTTCATGGCCATGAGCTCCAGCCATTCCACAGCTTCGCCCAAAGCCTCGGCGGACGGCCACTGGTGCCAGCCGTCGTAATAAATGATACGAAAAGTCACGCCGGACTCGGCGAACGGCCCTTCCAGCCGCGCCATGTCCTGGTACCGGAAATCCCAGTTCCCGATGATGCCGTAATAGGCCGCGGGCTTTACGTAGCGGGGCTCATGGCTCGATGGAAGTCCCGCTCCGCAGGAGATGATTCCCGCTACCTGTGTCTCTACAAGATAGGGAAAGAGGACCGCGGCTTCGGCCCCGCCCGAAAAACCGGCCGCATAGACACGCGCCGGATCGACAGAAAAGCGCTCCCGGACGTCCTGCCAGACGGTTTTAGCGGCCTTCTGGCTGGGCTCCACCGGTCCGTTCTTTGAATCGAGCGAGCCGGCGACGATATAGCCATAGGTTTCGGCCGCCGCCTGCAGTTTCTCGACGGGCCTCCGTCCCTGGCCCCGCGGATCGAAACAGAAAACGACCGGCCACTCCTTATCGCTCGAATACACGGAAGGAAGGAACAAGGCGTAGCTGAATTGAGGGTTCCTGGCGCAAACAACCTTGTCGATTATCCGGCCTTTCTCGAGGTCCGGGCTCTGTAAACCGGCTGACGCGGCCAAGAAGACGCTAAAGAAAAGCGGGGCCGTCCCGTACATCTAACTCTTCCGTCCTTTATCCATGCCTGACGACAAGATATCTATTATCCGGACTACTCGTAGTGCGTCCACAGGCGGATGACTTTGACAATTCTTTCCTTTTCGAGGACCTGATACACCAGCCGGTGCTGGACGCTTATCCGTCTCGAACAAGCGCCTGTCAAGTCGCCCTTCAGCCTCTCAAAGGGTGGCGGGGTCTCGTAAGGGTTGCGTTCGAGTATCCCGAGCAGCGCAATCGCTTTTTCCTTAAGCCCGGCAGCTGCCAGCGTCTTGGCATCCTTCTGCGCCTGCCTGGTATAGACCAGCTTCCAGTTCACCAGTTTAGTTTCTTGGCGCACTTGGCGACAGGTGTCTTGAGCCCCTTGACAATGGACTCGCGCATTCCCGGGATCGCCAGGAGATAGAGCGTCTCCTGGATAGATCTCCAGTCGTCCTCAGAAAGAAGAACCGCATTGCTGCGCTTGCCGGAAATGAGCACAGGCTCATGAGAGAGGGCCGCCTCATCGATGAGGCGGTACAGCCTGGCCCGGGCGTCGCTGGCCTTGAGAACGGTCATTCGAACCTCCGCTCATAATGGTACGCTTTTCCGTACGTGACGTCAAGAAAAAACAGGGGTCTGCCTTCTAGCTGCCGCGGGGCTCGCCGTGTCCTGGCTTCAGCTGATCTTCATGATCCACTTAGGATCTTCACCGGCCCGAGCATCCCGGAGGTCAGCCGCCCGCGGTAGCGCGTCGGGATCGTCGTATAATGGTTGGCCAAGGTGTTGTAGACAAGCACATCAATGCGATTCTCGCCCGGCTTCACCAATTCGGTAACGTCCCAATTCCAGGGCGGAGCGACGCGCACTCCGGCCGGCTGCCCGTTTATGCGCACTTCCGCCGTAGAGACGACATCGCCGAGGTCCAGCCGCACGCGGCCCTTGAGATTCCCTGGCTCCAGCATAATCGTCTTGCGGTACGACAGGCCGCCCGAGTAGCTCTCCAGACTCTCGATCCTCGACCAGTCGCCCGGCGGGATCCGCCCCGCGCCGCACTCGAAAATAACCGGTTCGGGCAGTGCCGCGCCGCCGTATACCCCCCGCTCCTGCTTGATTCTCAGCGCCACGACCGCTTCGCTCAGCGACGGTTCCGGAAGATGGAATCGGAACTGCCCGCCTCCGAGTTCCTCGCGGCGGCACAGCTTGCCGCCCACCCAGCACTCCGCCGTCCCGTGGGCCGTGACCACCATCGACTTGGTGCCTGGGGCGGTGCGGAAGCGGTACCAGCCGGCCGGTTTGGCATCGGCCGGGCGCACGTCGAAAGACAACAAACCCGGGGCATTGTTCCAGCGCATCTCCAGCGAACCAATGGTGCCACCGTTTTCCATCTCCGGCCTAAAGGACCGGTCGACCGCGACAATATAGCCGGTGCCCGGCCCATCGTAACGGACGAGGAGCGTGTTCGCGCCCTGCGCGAACTGCACCTCCACCGAGTCTCCGCTCAGCGAAGCAGTTTCTCCATTAAGCCAGGCGGCGGCCGGCCTCAAACCGCCGACGAGCAGCCGGCCTTTCATCGCCTGCGGAGCCGCGACGCTGGTCCAAAGGTAATAGCGCGTGCCGCCTTCCTCTCTCTCGCGCCCGTAGGAACGGTGAGCGTCCACCAGCTTTCCCAGGCGGATGAACTCATCGTACATCTCCTCCTTCAGGCCGTGATAGCCCTGATGACCGGGGTCGCCTGCGACGCCCCACCGCCAGGAAAACTCATACGCCTTCCAAGAGTAGGCTTTGCCGCCCACTGTCTCACCCGTACCCTCCTCCAACGCTCGCGCCCGGATCAGCCTCGCTTCCAGCCCCGCGACGTCGGCCTCGGCCGGCAGAGGGCCGAGCTGCAGGAACTGCGGGCCATAGGAATACGTGACACGGGGCCATCGGCTGTCGTCGATCCCGGGTTTTTCCCACCCGGGATTGGCCGCCGTCTCGTCGCGATAGCGGAACTTGCGCGCCTCGGGACCGATGAACCCGTCAAAGGCCGGCCAGCGGAAGTCGCCCCAGCGGTTGTCCAGCGTGGGCTTGAACTCGCATTCCCACGCGCCCTCGACCATTGTCTCGAACCAGGGTGGCTCAGGGATGCCGTCATCAATGACCGGTCGGCCGGGAGTGAAGACGACGAGCTGGACCTCTTTATCCGTAAGCGGCAAACGCAACCGGGTGGTTTCGGCGGTCTGCTGCAAAATGGGCAGCGGCCGCACGGAGCCGGTCCAGGGATCCCAGAGTTCTGCCGCGCCGGTTGCGCGGAACGCGCATTCCGTCCCCTTGGGCAGGCCGTAGATCATGAAAACATCACGCCAACCCACGCGCCGGTGCAGGAAGTCCGGCGAACCTCCGGCTGGAGAGAAATCGCGGGTGAAGGCGTTCGAGATCAGGTCGGCCAATTGCGCCGGGGATTTGGAGACGTACCGGCCGTCGCCAAAGAGCTCCTTCACGGCAGCCTTCAATTCAGGATCGTCCCGACCGGCCCGGTCGCTGGCCTCAGGGACGCCTCCGAGAGCGATCACCAGGCCGCCGGCGCGGTGGAACTCGAGGGCTTTCCGGATCGTGGACCAGCGCACGGCGCGCATCGCCGGGAGGACGAGTACGCGATAAAGCTCGCCGCTGACACTCAACTCCTTTCTCTCGATCTTCGCCCGCGCGACCGACTCGAAGTCGATGAAATCGAGGTCGATGCCGCTCCGGTAGAGATGTTCCGCCGTGGAGAAGGCCGCGTCGACGGCTTCGTCTCCCCCCAAGCCGGCTTCCTTTGGCGCAACCGGATAGAGGATGGCCACGTCGCAGCGGTGGTGGCCCTGGCTCAGGAGATAGCTCAGGCGCTCGGTGCACTTCAGCAACTCTCCCATGTGCGCCCAGTAGGGCATGCGCCAGTGGTTACAGGGCGGCGCCCATTCCCACCAGCCGCCGTGGGTGGAATAATAGAGGCCGTGCAGGGTGAGCAGGTTCTGTCCCTGCGCGAAGTTCGCGAACGTGGCATCGGCGACCTGTCCGCTGCTCGTGCCCCAGCCGCTGCTGTGGTAGCCCTCGAGCCAGGTGCGCGGCCGCAGGTAGAGGTGGGCGATCGAGCTGGCCACCTTGTTCTTGACGATGTCCCGGCCGAGGTTCGGCTGGTCGCAGCCCGGCCCCTGGTTCCAGCGCTGGGTGCGGAAGTAGTCGCCGAACTCGGCGACGTCCCGGCCGCGTCCCCCGTGGTCACAGCCGAAGATCATCCCGCGCTGCTCATGCCAATCGAAGACCGGCTTGAAGAAGCCCTCCTCGGCAAGCGCTACCTTGACATCGCTGTAGTCCAACCGCACCTTGGGCGTGCGCGGCCCGATGTCGTAAAAGAGGGCAGGAAGTTCGGGAGTGATGTCGTAGCCTTTGCGCTTCCTGAACTCCTCGGCGAAGCGCGCCGTCCACAGGCGGCCGGCCACGCGGAAATCGAGCTCATCCGAGAAGAAGAAATTCAGCCCCCGACCGGGTTCGCCGGGATTGCGGTCCTCGAACTGGCCGAAGAACTTGTCCGCATAAGCCGGACCGGATTGCGGGTTCAGCGGATCGAGCGACGGCGTAACGGTCTCGGCGTAGACTGCTAAAAGGCGGTGCTTGGGTCCGGGCGCCGTCCAGTTGAGGATACCGTCAACGGCTTTTTCACGGAGGTCCGTCAACGCTCCCGTGGCCGGGTCCAGCGCGGCAACAGACAGCGTGTTCTCGGGCAATATCCAACGAATATTCCCGGCGGCGACTTCTTGGCTCTGCGCCCGCAACACCGATCCGGTCAGATCGGGATTCTCCCTCAAGACTTCGTCGATCGACCAGCCCTGACCGATGCCCAGCGTGTAGTCGCTCAGGCTGACGGCCATGCCCCGCTTCTTGGATTCCTGCATGAACCAGCCGACAAGCTCCCACCAGGCTTCGCTGAAAAGGGGCGGGTCGCTGACGTAGGTCAGCCCATAGGAGTGGCCGCCACGGTCGCTGTGCGCGTAGTTGATCTGCAGCCCCATTACACCCTTTCCAGCGAGCTGGTCAAGCTGCCAGCTCAGACGTTCCTTGGTCAGCGGATCGCCGAGCCACCAGAAGAAGGCGACTTCGCCGAAACCGGGCGGCGGGTTTTGGAAACCGGGCAAGACATCGAATCCGGGGTCGCGGTTCGCGAACCCGATGGCCTGCGGAGGCGTCTCTTTGCCCAAGCCGCGGAAATCCGATTGGCCGCGCTGGGCTCCGCCAGCAGCCAGGGCCGCGCCCAGCACGGCAAACCTCAGAAAAACCGGAAGCCGTCCCATATTCATTCGGCCCATTGAGGAGAAACGACCGCTTCTTCCCCGGCCGCCAGATTGACCAGGACCCAGGAGATTTTGCGTCCCGCCGAATCCTCGCCATGAAGGGTTTTCCGGCCGATGCCGTTGATCTCGAGCTCCTCCCAATCGCCTTCGATGACGGCCTTCCAGACAACGCCCGCGCCGGAGCGGACGGCGCAGCTAGTCTTTCTCCTTGCTTCGTGCCGGACATCGATGAAACCGTCAAAGACGGGAACGTTCTTTAGCTCAGCATATTCCGTCGCGCCGGTGAGCCTGGACCTGGTCTCGACCGTCCTCGTTCTGGCATCGGGCTGAATTCCCATGAGCCCTGCCGTGATCGCTCCAATCAGGGCAAAAGGAACCTCCGGGTACTCGCGCCGTTTCTTGGTCGGATCGGAAAGCTTCAGGATCTCCCCGTAGGCCGCCTCATCGGCTCCGTAGGCGTAGAAGATCTCAGGCAGATAGGATTCCGTCTCGATGTTTTCGGGTTCCCGGTTGAGGATGCGCTTCAGGGTGGCATCGCGGCGGGCCCCGGCGGGTATAAGCCCGAAGTAGAGCGGGGTGAGAGCGCCCCAATACGCGTCCTCGAAGGCCAACTGTCCGTCAACGGAGACGAAATAGGCATACAGTCCGAGGGCTTTGTTCCACCAGCCGGTTTCATATTTGTCCCTCAGGGCTGCCGCACGCTCGCGCCAGTATCCGGCCTCGTCTTTCTGGCCGCGGACCTCCAAGATGGAGGCGTAGGACTCAAAGGCTCTGGCCTGCGCAGCCA
>CAYGXD010000108.1:0-11918 GCA_964353705.1 uncultured Eubacteriales bacterium
GAGGGCAGACCAGCGGGTCAACCTCATAGACTTTACGGATCATCTCGGCCCAGCCTTTGGCAATTCCTACGGAATTGGGGAAGAGTTCGTAAAAGCGGGCTTCACCTGGGTCACGCGTGACGTCGGGCCGACGTTGCACAACGCTTTTTTCAAGTTCCGCTATGATCATATTTTTGCCAAGGGACTCACGAAGACTCCGCTAACTGCCCTAGCCGGCGTTGTCGAGGACAATAGAAAGGCCAGCGATCACAGGCCCGTCTGGGCGGTCATCGAATTCGACGCCTCCGGTGGGGTCAGGGGAAACTAGTGTCCCGTCTCATTAATTTCTTTTATAATTCCTCTCCAAAGACGGGACACTTCCATGGGGGAGTCAAGCTCCCCCCTCGGCGCTTCGCTTTGCTCCGCTGACCCCCTGAGGGGAACGACGCCGTCCCCCTCAAACTCCCCCGCGGTGGCGCGTCTATAATGGATCGTCATATAGCCACGTTATTTGTGAGACGCGCCACTAGGCCTACTGTCCAGTTATGGAATGCTGGACCAAACTCAATGCCGTCATGATGAGAAAACTCACGACCGTCACAATTGTCCAGACTCTGCCCGCTTGGCTGGCCACGCCGATCATTCCGCCGGCCGCGGCATAAAACAACGTGACATAGGGAATGGCCATCCATCGTATCTGGCGGAACTCGATCTTTAGAACATAATCGGCCAGGAGTTCAACGATAAGGTACGTGATCATTAAGCCGATTTGGATAAAATACAAAAGCGGACGTTTGCCGTTGACAGCCGCGATAAACAGATAGGCTAATGGGACCAAACCCAAAATAGTCGCGATTCCCAGCCAGTACTCGATTTTCGGCCTGTGGCCCAGGCGCGCAATGAAAAGAGCGATCAGAAGAACATTGATCAGGACAGCCGTTATGGCGCCGACATAATTTGGAACTTGTGTTGAATCTGCCATTACGATAAAACCATCATCTTAATCCCGAGACATTATATGCTTAAATTGGCATTTAATGGAATTCAGCCAGGCCGATACACGCATATCCGCTCATCGAGGGAAAAAAAGGACATCGTGCATCAGAGAATATCCCGCACCGCAACAAAAGCAATGCCGCAACCAGGCTCTATTTAATCGTGATGAGGCTGCCGGCGGAGTAGGCGGCGAACTCCGGCGCGTACATAGATTGGAGCGTCGCCGGGGCCGCCTTGAACGTTCCGGCCATGGCGCAGCGCAGCCGGTGCTTCAACGTGTACTCCCCCTGGGGCAGCCACTCCACGAAGAAATTCGTCCCGCTGTCCCGGATCTCTTCATAACGGACGATGCCCAGGTCCCATTTGTAGCCGGAAGTGAGCGTAGCGGGCTCGCAGCCGGACGGTCTCGGGTCGCGCAGATGGACATACTCGGCCGGATGCCGCGCCCGGATCGAGAGCTGGACTTCGATCTCGTCGCCGACGGCGAGAGGCGCACCTTCCGCAAGGGGTTTCAGGACGACCTCGTCGCCAGTTTTCACCCGGCGGAAGTAGCTCCGCTCAACGGCGAACAGGTCTCCTTCGCCTTTCTCGGGTAGCTTTTCCGTGCTGAAATGCCAGGTTGCCGAAGCGAAGGCGATCCCCTTGCCGTCTTTTCTTGCCCGGACCGTCGAGCACGCCGAAGAAAGCTTATCGCCCGGGATGACAACCTGGTTTTTCTTGCCCGTGTACTTGTCCGGCTCAAAAGTAAACGTCGTCTTGGTGTTGCAGGCGTCAACCTGGACTGTCTCCCGCACTCCGAGCGCGCCGGTTGCCTTCAGAAAATGGGCGACCGAGTAGATGACCTCAGAAGTGGCCCGGGTGGATTTCCAGTGGTTGAGCTTCTTATTGAGAAAGAGCCATTGGACGAGCCCCTCGGAGCGCGCATCTTTAGGCCGGAGCTCCAGCAGCGTCCGCAGGGCGAAGGCATGAGTCTCGATGGCGTCATTGTACCAGAGCCAGCCGCGGTCCTCGGGCGCCCAGGACGTGCCCTCGTCGGGTGTCGTCTTGGCCGAATCCATGACGCTGTCCCAGACCAAAGCCGCGTCCTTCTGACGTCCCATGCGCTTCAGCGTAAGAGCCAGGTAGCCCTTGAGGTACGGCGAGTGCTGTTTCCAATGGCGGAAGGAAAAATCGAGCATCTTCTTCCTCTCCTCGTCCGTGAACACGCCGCCCGTCCAGGAAGAGTCGGGGTAATTGCTGAGTGTGTAGTTGAGAAACGTCACGAACTCCCAGCCCACATCCTGGGCCATCATCTCCCTGACGATCTCATCAAGGTAATGCCGGTGGAGATAGTCGAATGCCCGGACCACGGGATCCTTGGGGACCTCAACCCCGAACTCGAGCGCTTTGGAGAAACCAT
The DNA here is from genome assembly GCA_964353705.1 of uncultured Eubacteriales bacterium. GTDB lineage: Bacteria > Acidobacteriota > Aminicenantia > Aminicenantales > UBA8522 > UBA8522. The sequence continues at coordinate 2,375 of CAYGXD010000108.1, forward strand.
AAACAATGTAGAGGGTCATATAAGGAGAAGGAGGACCGCCCGGCCACCAGGGAAAAGCCCCCAGCGATGTCTGGGCCTTGAGCAACTTGGCCAGCGAAGCATCCCTCTGGACTTTAGCCACCCGCGGGTCGAGCACTTTCTCGACGCCATATCCGGCATCCTCGCCTCCCCTGGCCGTGACGAGCCAGGGCGTCTCCTCCATCGACATCTTCCGGTTGGGATCGGCGGCATCGAACGTCTCGTAAACGGTCTCCCTCTTGCTCAGGGCTTCGGCCATACGCGCCACTTGGGGGTATTGAACATAGAGGCCTGTCAGGATGCCGGTGGACAGAAAGCGGTTGAGCGTTTGCTCGGTGCACTCGTAAGGGTAATTGATCAGATACGGAAGGGCTTCGAGCAGACCATAGAAGAGCTGCGCGTCGACCGTGACCACAAGCTGTTCGTTGATCCGGGTCGGGTCGTCGGCCCTGGCCAGATCCGGGAAACTGAGCTCGCGCGTCACCCCTTCCTTGAGCGTAGCGAACCGGGACTGGACAAGATGCATCCGGCCCGGCAAAACAGGCAGCGGACGGAGCTCGCCGTCGGAGAAAGCTCCGGCCTTGGCCGTCACCTTGAAGGCCACCGTCCCCACGCGCGCCGGGGCAGAGAGTGAAAACACGACGGCGGTGCCCCCTCCCGCTTTCGCCGTGAACGATTGAGGGGGGACCTTCGCCGGAAGGCCGAATGCTGCGGCCAAGTTCTCATTGGTGAGGGGGTCGAAAATCTCGAGCGAAACGGATCCGGTGAGGCTCGACTCTCCGGCATTGTTGACCATGACCCGGAGCTCGGCCCGGTCCCCCTCGCGGAAGAAACGCGGCAAGTACGGCCTGACCATAAGTTCCTTGACTGTAAGGGCCTCTTTCTCCAGACTTCCACCCATGAAGTCGCGGGTCACACCGTGGACGAATACACGCCAGCCCGTGACGGAGTCGGGCACAGTAAATTCTATGGCGGCCGTGCCGTCCGGGCCGGTGAGGAGATGCGGCTGCCAGAAGGCGGTCTCGTCGAACCTGGAACGGAGAGGGACAGGCTCGGCGGCCGCGGCCTCCTGGCTGGTTTTAGCCTCGACTTCTTTCGCCGGCGCCCGGTCCTCGGCGACCTCGCTCATGGCCAGCTCCTCCCCCGCTTTCCGGCGCTGCGTCGGCGCCGGCGTGAGTTGGGCGTGCACCCCGCCGACAGGACCATACCTTCGGCCGCCGGGCCCGCCGATCCCGTAGCTGTCGAGCGCCACTAGGTAATCCGGCCTGAAGGTTGGGTAGGAGGGGATGATAAACCAGCCTGAATCCTCGCTGAACGCTTGCGGCGCCGTGCCCAAAACCGGCTCCCATGATGGAGCCCCCACCCGGCTGGGATAGATGTTCAGCAGATTCGGCGGACGATGAGGAGCGAAGATGTCGAGGCTGCGGTCATACATGTAGGCCAGGAGCTCGGCGGCTCCCTGGACGGCCGGCTTTCCGGACGGAGTTTTCACGGTCACCCGCCAGGTCTCCCGTCCGCCGGGCGCGAGCTTATCCCTGAATGAGGAGAAAGACAGCTCCAGCTCTTTATTGTCCCAGGGAACAAAGACGTTCGCTTCCGCGGTCATGAACTGGTGATCCTTGAGCGCCGTGACGCGGGCGCCGAACCCGCCGCGCAGCTCCTCGCCGACAAGGATCTCCGCGACTCCATTTCCCTCGCCGGCGGCTATCCAGCGCCGCTCCCAGGTCTCACTGCCTTTGAAGGTTTCAAAAAGGAGGGGCTGCCCCTCCCAGCCGCTGTGGATGAGCAGGCGGGCGGTCCCGCCAACTTGGACGGTTGATTGTTCGGCCGAGAGGACGAGTGGAAGCCGGACCGGAACTTGTTTCTGGGCGACCAGGAAATCCAGGCGTTCGCGGCAGACGGCACCGAAATCGTCTTTAGTTTCATAGAGGAGCCGGTAAGCCCCCGGCTCGAGCTTGGAGATCGCCACGGCGGCTTCGCCTTTCTGATCATGCTCGGCCGTTCCCTTGGCGACTTCCGCGCCATCCTTCCAAAGATAGAGAATCGATTCCGGGGATGGCGAGGACTCCCAGCGAGGACGAAGACTGTCACCCGGCGTCTGGTATTTCTTGGAGCCGTCGCCCGATTGAAAATCGGGAAGAGGCTGTTCGGCAGGCGGAAGCGTCATCTCCGGCTGGACGAGCCTGACGACACGCCATAAGCCCTTGCCGGACTTGGGCGTCCCGTTGAGGTCGGTCCGCACGATCTTGAAGGCGCTCTCCACCTGCTGCCGGAAAAACCCGGATTCGGCGGCGATGAGGGCTTCGACACTCACGAAACCGAGACGGAAAGAACGGCTGGCTGAGCGGGTTTCTCCGCCCTCGTCGGTCACGTCCACCGACAAGGTATAGCTGTAGGTCAAACCGGATTCCGGCTTATTCCGGCGTTCATCCACCCGGGGCGTAAAGCTCACTTCGAACCTGCCGTCCTCCTGAAGAGGACTCCGGCCGCCGGAGACGACCTGGGCTTGCGTACTGCCTGAGCCCCACCACCACCAGCGGGGAAAGACGGGCGACCGTTTCACCTGCCAGACCGCCGTTCCGGAAGCGACCGGAAGGCCGAAATAATAGCGAGCCTCGCCCGTCAGCGCTGCGGGCCGATTCAGCCGAAGCGGCTTTTCCGGGTCCTTGACGGCCACTTCGAAAGTCGGACGTTTGTATTCTTCGACACGGACCTGGGCATAGCCGTCCGGCTGCGTCCGGATCCGCCAGGCGCCGAGCGGCCGTCCCGCGGCCGGAATGACGAATTCGCCGCTCGCCGTGCCGAACTCGTTGGTCGTCTGGACGGCTTCCGCGACCCGCTCGCCGTTTATGTCCTCCAGCCAGACCGTGGCCGGAAAGTTGGCTGCCGGCTGGACTCGTCCGATATCCGGACGACCCGCATAGGCGAGGACCTTCCAGTAAAGCTTCTGGCCCGGACGATAGATGCTCCGGTCGGTATAGATCAGGGCCGAAGTGATATTCCTCGGCTTTTCCCGGCCATAGAGATACATATAGGATGAGTCGAGGACCATGTCCTTCCCTTTCTTGGCCAGGAGAAAGTACGGGCCCGAACTCCGGCGGGGAGAGAAACGGGCGCGGCCGTCCGGATCTGCAGCCTGGGATTCGATCAGAGCGTGTCCTTTTTGCCAATCAAAAATATAGAGCTCGACCGTCGCCTCGGCGACCGGCTTTCCCGTCTCACCGGACAGGACTAGCGCCTCTTCTCCACCCTGCGTGTCGCCGCGCTTGAGCAGGACCAGGTCGGCGACCATTGTCGGATGGGCCTCGATATAGTTTTTCTTGCGGATAAAATCCTCACGGGCCGACGCGAAGACGATATACAACCCGGGGGCCAGCCCGGCCGGGAGATCGACATACGTCCTATGGTCCTTGTAGTCCGGAGTCGCCGGGAGATCGCTTTTCCAGGCGGCGACCGGCCGCTGTTTCTCAAGGACGGCCTGGGCCTCCTGCCACTCCGGGAAAAGGTTGTAATCTTTGGACGTCCGGATCCGCTCCAGCAGATCCACCGGGAAGGCCCGGAAAAAGAGGCGGTCGAGGTTGCGGTGGTTGATCCGGATAGACCGTTTGCCCGGGGCGTCGGTTAACATGATCTCAACCGAGAAATGAGGGGCCTCGATACTCTTGACGATATTGAGGCAGCGCTGTCCTCCGGGGGAGTTTGGATAAGACTCGACGCCTTCCTGGGCCAGGCGGCGGGCCCGGATAAGCGACTCAGGGGCATCCTCGGCTCTGGTGAATTCGGCCAAGACAGCTTGACCTGTCGCCCACCAGGGATAGGCCCGGTATTTCGGCAGGAAATCGGCCAGACGCTCCCGGATAAAGCTACGGTCCTCTTCTTGGGCAAAAGATCCCTGAAGGGCCTGCAGCCGTTCCAGCCGCGCTTCGAGCGCTCCGTCCGGACGGCCGGAGCGGCGGCAGAAGGATTCATGCTCTCCGAGCAAGGCTTTGAGCTTCTCAAGCGGGTGGGCGGTCCCAGATTTGAGGATATCGGCGGCGGGTTTATCGGCAGCCGGATCGCCCGTCAGCTCCCCGAGGTTCAATAAAAAGAGCTCGTTTGTCTGCCGCGGGGTCCAGAAGCCCGTATCCACGAGGAGCCGGGCCATAAGATAAACGAGGGAATCCCGGAGAGTGCTCCGGATGCCGGCCGGATAATCGCCGGCGCTCCAATAGTCAGGAAAATCTTTAGGCTGGAAGTCCTGGAGCCGCCCGCGGTCTTCCCAGACCCGGAGAAGGGTCGTCCATGCTTCCTCGAAAATCTGCTCCCTGGTCCAAGCCTTGAGGTCGACCGGACCCTTCGCTTCCACCCTCTCGCGCCGGTTGATCTCCCAGGAATAAGCTTCGTAATAAGTGGCCAGAGACTGAGCGTAAAAAAGGTCCAGCATATCCCGTTGGAGGGGACTCTTGGGCCAGGTCTCCTCCTTCAGAAAACGCACTGAAGTCTCATAACCATGAAGGGCAATGCGAAGCTGGACTTCTTTGATCAGGGCCCAGGCCCAGCCCGAGTCATCGCCGGCTTTCTTGGCTTCTTCACGGAGGCGCGCCGCTTCCTTGGCCGCCTCCTCGAACTTCTCCTCGCTCACGAGCTGGTCCAGGCGTTTGCGGTCAAGCTTTAGCTGGCGTTGGGAGGGAATGGACGATAGACCCAGATTATCAGAGTTCGGACCCGACCGGGTGTCCTGGGCGTGGGGGGGAGTGACAGCTCCCCATAAAATGAATATGGCTGCCAATAAAGTCGGAATAGCCCAAGCGGCCGCGCGGATGGCCCGCCGGCGCAGGACGTTTGAACAGAGCTCGACCGGACTTCTTTTCTCCATTATTTCCTCCCGACCGACACCGCCTCAATGTTCAACGGCAAATTCATTCCCCTATATAATACAACAACAAACGGCCAAATTCCGTCTATAAGTCTCCAGGAGTAGGTATTTCTTTTGCAGTGATCATTATGCAAGGCAATATGGGAATGGAGAAGCGAACTCGAAGGTTCAGGTCATCCAAAGGCGAGCGAACCCTGCTTATTTGGCCAAGGCGAGGGGTGGTGGAGGAGAAACCCGTATGAGGAGTAAGCGGGCACGGTTTCTCGACCAAAGGGAGAGAAGAGCGAACGACGAATCGAGCCCGTCTTCCTGATTTGCGAAGCAAAGCAGGGGGGTTCCAAGGGGGAAAGCCCCCTTGGTCGCAAGGCGAAGGGGAGGCAGGGAGCGAAGCGACCGTTGGAAGGGGGGAAGCGAAGCTTCCTCCCTCCAAAGGGGCGTTGTGAGAAAACGGGCGCGGTTTTGATGCCACTACCTCGAGCCTTAATTGACTTGGCCAATATCGTTTGTTATAAAAACGATGGCAAACAAGAACTCGAGAGGACGACTCCATGAAGAATACGGCGTTGGTGTGCGGCGCGGGCGGTTTCATCGGAAGCCACCTGGTCAAGAGGCTCAAGAGAGACGGCCACTGGGTCCGCGGTGTGGATCTCAAGTATCCCGAATTCTCCCCGACGGCTGCGGACGAGTTTCTCCTCCTCGACCTTCGGGAGAAGCCCAACTGCGAGCGGGCCGTCCGGACCTCTGAGGGCCGGCCGTTCGAAGAAGTCTACCAACTGGCCGCCGACATGGGCGGCATGGGGTTCATCCAGTCCGCCGAGTGCGAGATCATGCGGAACAGCGCCCTGATCAACATCCATATGACCAACGCCGCCGCCACTGCCGGAGTGAAGCGCTACTTCTTCTCCTCGTCAGCCTGTGTCTACCGGAACATGAAACCCGACGAGCCGGAACTCTCCGAAGCCGAGGCTTACCCCGCACTCCCCGATAACGAGTACGGATGGGAGAAGCTCTATGCCGAACGGATGGCCATGGCCTACGGCCGCCGTTTCGGGATGGTCGTCCGGATCGCCCGCTTCCAGAACACCTACGGCCCCGAAGGGACTTGGCAGGGCGGCCGCGAGAAGGCCCCTGCTGCTTTCTGCCGGAAGGTCGCCGAGGCCCCGGACGAAGGGGAGATCGAAGCCTGGGGCGACGGCCGGGCCATGCGCGCCTATACTTATATCGACGACCTCCTTGACGGGATCATCCTGCTCGTGCATTCGGACCTCGAAGACGGAGTCAACATCGGCCGCCAGGAATACGTCTCCGTGGACGAACTGGCCCGGACCGTGGCCGAAGTCGCGGGCAAACGCATCCGGATCAAGCACGTCCCCGGGCCGGTCGGAGTCGACGCCCGCAATTTCCGGAATGACCGCGTCGCCTCCCTGGGCTGGTCCTCGAAGATCTCGCTCAAAGAGGGCATCTCACGCACCTATCCCTGGATCAAAGCTCAGGTCGAAGATAATAAAAAATGAGACCGGCCTGGGACTATCTCATCGTCACGGCGGCCAATGAAGATCAGGCCGGGGCTTACCGGGAGCAACTTGGGCTACGCTGCGATCTGGGGCTGATCCCGCAAGTCGGCAAGATCCTCGTCGTTGCCGACCCGGACGGCCGCCGCATCGGGAGCGGAGGGAGCACCGTCCTCTGCCTTCTCGAGGTCATCAACCGAGAGCTCAAAGGACGCAAGGAAAATCCGGCGTCACCCGCGGTCTGGCAGAAGGCTCTGGGCCGGGTCCGCGCCTTGATCGTCCACGCGGGAGGCGACGCGCGCCGACTTCCTGTTTACAGCCCCTGCGGGAAGGTATTTATACCTGTGCCCGGGGAATCCGACAGCGCCCTAGGCCTGACTCTCTTGGACAGGCAGCTGCCGCGTTACCTCTCCCTTCCGGCGCCGCCGGAAAAACCCGGACAGGTTATCGTCACCAGCGGCGATGTTTTCCTGGATTTCAACCCATCCCGCCTCCGCTTCGACAGGCCGGGAATCACGGCGGTCGGCTGCTTGGCCGATCCCAAGCTGGCCGCGGCCCACGGTGTTTTCTGTCCCGCTCCAGACGGCGAAGTCAGGCGGTTCCTCCAGAAGCCTTCGGTCGAGGACCAGGACAAGCAGGGCGCCATCGACCGTCACGGAAGGTCGGTGCTCGACATCGGCATCATGAGCCTGGACTCGGCCGCCTCGACCCGCTTTGTCGCCGCCTGTCATCCCCAGGCCGGGAGCAAGGGCCGGCTCGTCTGGTCCGGCCGGCCGGCGCGCCTCATACTGGGACGCGGCCTCGATTTCTACCGGGAAATCTGCTGCGCCATGGGCCGCGATACGGACCTGAGCGGTTACCTCGCGGAAGTCCGAAGGACCGGATCGGCGTTGAAGACCTCAGAACTCAAAGTCCTTTACGAGGCCTTCTCCCCTATCCCATTTTTTGTCGAGACTGTCCCGGCCTGCATCTTCCTGCATTTCGGCACGATGCGGCAACTGATGGGAAGCGGCGCTGACCTGATCAGCCTGGACAGGGGAGTATCGAATTCCCACGCCCCGATCATCCTCAATTCTGAGGTCGGGCCCGCCGGCGCCGTTATTGGGAAGGACGCCTGGGTCGAAGGCTGCCGGGTGCGCGTCGCCCTTTCTCTCGAGGGCGAAAACGTCGTCGCCGGTGTCGATATCGATGAGCGGCTTGCGCTGCCTCCAAGAGCCTGTTTGGACGTTCTCGACGGCGAAGACGGCAGCGGAAAAAAGGCCTGGTTCATCCGCTGCTATGACATCGATGACTTGTTTCATCTTCCCAAAGGCCGGGGAGGCCGGCTGAACGGTCTATCTTTAGAAGAATGGCTTCGGGTCATGGACGCCGAGGAGGACGAGGTTTGGGACGCTCATCTTTCCCCCGAAGAGCGGACCGTCTGGAAGGGACGCTTCTTTCCTGTCGCCGACAGCCCGTCACAAGCCTTGTCCTGGCTGTGGCTCTTCAACCTTGCGGCGGCGACCGAGCTCCAGAAGAGCGTCTGGCGGGAAAGCCGCCGGCTGAGCCTCGCCGACATGTCCCGATTCGCTTCACATGAAGCTTTTCATTCCCGCCGGCTGGGAATCCGCGCCGCGGAGATGCGGAATGAGCCCGCCCGGCTCTTCCGGCCGGAAAGCGGTTTCTCGGCGGCAGACCTGGCGTTCTCCTTGGAAAGGTCAACCGATCGGGAGAAAACACTCTGGCTCTCCGGCATTCTGAAAGAGGCCTACCGCCGTCATGGGCCGGAAGCTCCATTGACCGGCATCGAAAGCCTGGGGCTCTCCCGTATACTTCATACCCTGGGAACTGCAGTTTCTCGGCCGGGGGGACAAAGGCCGGGGATTTCCCGTTCGGTTTTGGTCCAAACCGAGAAGATCCTGAAGCGGGAAGAAAAGATTTGGCTGAGTTCCTTGGGGCTGTCTTTGGATAGGAACGGATCGCCCCGAGCATTTGGAAATAGGGCCCGGCGGGCCGCATTTGAACACTTGGGAAAGGCAATCGTCCGCAGCGGCCATGGACCTATCGAACCACTCAGCAACGCGCTCCGCGACGATGAGATCGTCTGGGGGCGGGCGCCGGCTCGGCTTGACCTGGCCGGGGGCTGGACAGACACACCGCCCTATTCTCTCGAGAGGGGCGGCTGTGTCGCCAATGCCGCTGTTAACCTCAACGGACAAGCCCCTATTCAAGCCTATGCCCGGGTCATACCGGAGACCGAGATCCGGATCAATTCCATCGACCACAGCGTCCGCATCGTCATCCGGGAGCTCGATGAGCTCCTCGATTATCGCCAGCCGGCCAGCCGTTTCGGGCTGGCCAAGGCCGCCCTGGCTCTCTGCGGTTTCTCTCCGGCTGAAGCGGCCTGGAGGAAAGGGACGACCCTGCGCCGCATGCTGCACGGCTTTGGCGGCGGGATTGAGCTCACGACTCTGGCTGCCATTCCGAGCGGCAGCGGCCTGGGTACATCAAGTATCATGGGCGCCGTTCTGATCTCGGTCATCAGCCGGATGACCGGTCGGAATCTCTCCTCGCGCGAGCTGTTCCATGCCGTCCTCAAACTCGAACAGGAACTCACGACCGGCGGAGGATGGCAGGACCAAGTGGGCGGCGTCGTCGGCGGAGTCAAAGTCATCCGGACCGAACCGGGCATGGTCCCCGACCCCCTCATCCATTTCGTGCCGGCCGATGTCCTCGATCCCCGGACGAACGGCGGCCTGACTCTCCTCTACTACACCGGCCTGCGCCGCCTGGCCAAGAACATCCTGGCCGATGTCGTCGGCAGCTATTTGAACCGGGATAGAGGCGCGATGAAAGTCCTCAGCGAGCTCCATGCCTTCCCACCGCTGATGGCCGAAGCAATGTCCCAGAAATCGATCGAGCGTTTCGGCCGGCTTCTCGACGACGCCTGGGAGCTAAAGAAAGGGCTCGATCCGGAATCGACGATGCCCGTGATCGAGGCGATCCTCAACCGGGTCAGCGGTCACATCTTCGGAGCGACGCTGCTCGGAGCCGGCGGCGGGGGCTTCCTGCTGCTCGTCTGCAAATCGTCCGGCGACGCCGGCAAGGTCCGGAATATACTCACCCGGAAACCGCCGAACCGCCGCGCCCGGTTCTTTGATTTTGATGTCAACCAGGAGGG
>CAYGXD010000109.1:0-11843 GCA_964353705.1 uncultured Eubacteriales bacterium
GCTACCGGACCGGCCCCTCCCGGATCGCCGTCATGGTTATTCCCTTCACAGATCCGGACTTCGTCAGCTTCGGCTTGGCCTTCGGGTTCGGATTCTGAGATTGCGTGGTCAGCGACGTGTTCTCACCCGCTCGGGAAGATTATCTCCCTTAGGCCGATAAATCCCCGACCGCGGTCAAATTCCGTTGATCTTCATCTTGACGACCAGGTCCAGGGTTAGTTCCTTCTTCCCCTTCAAGAGCTCCCGGCAGTACAGGATGTAGTCCTTGTCGATGTCGTGGATTTGAAATTCCAGGATCTTCTCTAACGGGAGGTCAGGGAATCCGGCCGCTTTGAACCCTGGCCCGGGCGCGCTATACGGATGGAATTTCGTGGTCAACGGCACCAATCGAGGATGGACTCTGGAGGAAGACGAGGAGCGAGGCTGGCAGATCTAGCTCGACCGGAGGGGAGCCTATGGAAATCCTGGACTGTGGGTAGGTTCGGGACAGGCTGTGTCCCGCCTTAAGAAGTTCCTCGCCCGGTAGGGTAAGCCGTCAAAACTCAATTAAATGGGACCGGCCTTTTGCTTCTCAGTGGGCAAAAGACGCTGCGCTCTTTTCTTCCTGTCTTCATCAGTGTAGAGCTGCACGTGTTCGCAAAACATTTTCTTTGCGCCATCAGGTAGCCGAGCCCAAACGCCAGCCCTTATAGACTGAGAATCGGGACCGGATAAGAATCTCGCGCCCCCCTCCAATTGGGCCTCACTTAGTCCAAGCTGTGATAACGCGCGCTTCAAATCGTCTTCAGAAACGCGCAAAAGCAGCAAATCTGCGATTTCCTCGTATGCAGGAAATCCGGTCCACGGACCCAGCCCGTTTCCGAACCAATCCAAGAGCGCCAGGGCACGGTCCGCTCCATCAGGATAGGTCTCTCCCAGAGCATTCCGGAGTTTTTCGATTGGGACAGTGCGCCCCTCTCTTTCCTTGGGAATGTCGTGAGCAGTTGCTCCAGATTCCGTGAAATCCGGGGCTGCAATAAAAATATTCCAGCCAAAATCTCTTCTCATTTCTTGCGCGAAAGGGCTTAAGCACGAAGGCATGTGATCCAACCAGCGATGCCAAGCGCGCTCCCCGTGCTCAGCCCGGCGGCAGTTCTCCTCATAGTCCCTCAATGGATATGTTACCCCTCGGTCAGCCAGCCAGCCGAGCAGGCCGGGTCCGTCCAGAAGTTCGGCATCATCTTTCCAACGATTCCAACGAATGGTCCGGCCATGATGCAGAGTGATGAGGGCCAGACGCTCAGCCCCCTCTCCAAGGAGCTCGATAGTCGGATCCCCCAGGCACATGCAGTGGCCCGCAGACCTGTCCTTGATTCGCAGGCTCTCACCTAAGGCTTTGAGATCTTCATCGCGCTCTGTTTCAAAAAGCAAATCGTTGGTTCCCAAATCCGATCCGAAGACACCCCCGTTATAGACGCGGATCCTTCTTAGAAGCTTTATAATCTTATCGAGAGATTCCTGGGTTGGTGCTGGTGCCGTCGATTTCAGGTAATCAAAGGTTAGTTGATCAACAATCATGACTTCGCCGCGAGGGCCCTTGACCTTGTGAAAACCTGAAGGGAGAGGTTTCCTTCCCCCTAGCCAAGTCGCTATCTTTCGCCAGATACTCATTTGATATCCCCGTTCGTTTGATTCCTGGAACCAATTGTACACGCACAGCCTAAGGCTAGCAAGATTGGCGACTTGGGGGCCCAAATGCATTCAAAAAGGCTAACGACCTCAGCTGAATATCTTTCTTGGTCCTCTCTTGCCCTGGGGAGGAGAAGTCTGGCGGATCTCAGGTTCTTTTGCCTTATCTGCAGGTTCCCGGCTCGCCCTCTCTCATTTGGGGCTCAATTTGACAGCCGGCAACGTCCCGATCTATCATCCCCAACGACGGCTTCAGGCAAAATCGGTGCTCATCGGGATAGGAGGCAAAGGCCGGGTGAATAGGTTGTTTTTGATGGTCCCCTTGTTCATGATCCTTTCCTTTTGCTCGCATAAAATGGATGATGTGACCGACGACGAAAACGATCCGTGCTCCAACGCCGTCGGCAACGGCAATACAATCATCCCAGGTCCAGACGGACCCGAGAACGGCGATTATGATCAAGTCTTTCGCTCGCTCGAGGTCGACCCTTCCAATTCCGACGTGGTCTACATGGGAACAGAACGGAATGGTATCGTCAAATCCAGCGACGGAGGCGTCACGTGGCAACGGCTGCGCCAGGGGATGCGCCACAGCGCTGACGCCTACCCCGAGGTGTGGGACATCGCCGTTTCTCCGTTCAACTCCCGGTTCGTCGTCGTGGCCACAGCCGATTCGCCTGGACCCGTAGCAGGCGATTATCCCTCGAGCGCCGCATGCGTCTACCTCAGCAAGGACAGCGGCGCCTTTTGGTCGAGATCGAATTGCGGACTGACGAATTCCTATGCGTTGTGTTTGTGCTTCGATCCCCTTGATCCGGATGTCCTTGTGCTGGGGATCGGCGCTGGCAAAGCAACGTTCAGCGCGCTCCTGGGACAGCCCTTTGACGGCGCCCTCATGCAATCGAATGACGGCGGGATAAATTGGAGTGCGGCTATAATGCCTGCCGGAGCGGCTAAAAACGTTTTCTGGGTTCTTCGCGCCTGTGGATCCGGAACGGGGGAATTCGTCACATTCGGATTGTGCATAGACGAACCCTCACAGAACCTGGGCTTTCTGCGCTCGGATGACGGGGGACAGAACTGGAGTTCTTTCGCGCCGTCGCTGCGGACGAAGCTGATCACGGAGTTTGACGTTTCAACCGACGGGCAAATCCTGTATGCGATCGAACGCGATGCGTTCTCCGTTCTTAAATCAATCAACCATGGGACAGCATGGGATACGCTTGCCGTTCCGGCAAACGGGCCGATCAAGATATCACCCTCCAACCCGAAAATTGTACTCTTCTGCGAGGGTGAGAGGGTGTATCGCTCAGCCAACGGACTTCAATCGCGGAATCTCGTTCTCACTGCTCTCGACCGCGTGGACGATATCGAGTTTGCGTCCTCAAGTCCAAGTCTGGTGTATCTGGCGACCAAGGGCTATCATATCTATAAAAGCAGGGATTCTGGGAAGACGTGGTCCGGGCCCATAAGCCTGCGGAGCGCGGGCATTCTGAATTGAACGGAAAAAAGGTTCTGACGGACAAGGCCTAGCCTGCCTCGAGACCAATATTCCCCTTTGACAGCCGACAACATCCCGATTAAGCACCCCCAGGATGGCCTTTTGCAAAAGGCGTGAACCACGCTTAGAATGAATGCATCAAGGCCAATTTGGAGGAATCTCATGAAAGCGATTGTCTACACAAAGTACGGAACACCGGATGTCCTTCAGTTTAAAGAAGTGGAAAAACCCGCTCCCAAGGACGATGAAGTCCTGATAAAAGTCCATGCGGCATCCCTAAATGCCTATGACTGGCATGCCCTGACAGCTGACATATTCTTGGTCCGTCTCATGGGCTTCGGTCTTCTCAAACCAAAAAATAAAATACTCGGAGCTGACATAGCGGGGCGGGTCGAAGCGGTTGGCAGAAACGCCACGCAGTTCGAGCCGGGTGATGATGTCTTCGGGGTCATTGGTCGCGGCGGTTTTGCCGAGTATGCATGTGCTCGCGAAAATCGATTGGTGTCGAAACCGATCAATCTCTCGTTCGAGGAAGCAGCGGCCGTGCCTATGGCGGCACTCACCGCCCTGCAGGGTCTTCGGGACAAAGGACGGATTCAACCCGGACAGAAAGTTTTGATTAACGGTGCGTCCGGTGGTGTGGGCACGTTCGCCGTGCAGATTGCCAAATCGTTCGGGGCTGAAGTCACCGCCGTATGCAGCACGGGGAAGATGGACACGGCGCGCTCGATTGGCGCGGACCAGGTCATTGATTACACTAAAGAAGATTTCACCAAAAATGGGCAGCATTATGACCTTATTTTTGCGGCCAACGGATACCATCCAATCTTGGATTACCGGCGGGCCTTAGGTCCCAAGGGAATTTATGTCGTGGCCGGAGGTACCATGGCGCAAATGTTCCAAGCTATGCTCCTGGGGCCATGGATTTCAATGGCCGGAAGTAAGAAGATGGGTGGCGTATCTGCAAAAGTGAAACAAGACGATCTGGTTTTTATAAAAGAGCTTCTTGAAGCCGGCAGAGTCAGACCTGTTATAGGCAGGCGTTATCCGTTAAGTGAGGTTCCTGAAGCTCTCCAGTATCTTGGTGAAGGACACGCTCGAGGGAAGGTGGTCATAACGTTGGAGCAGAATAATAAATGAAAGGATCCAGGTAGATTTGGAGGCGCATCATGAAAGCGGCCGTTTACACGAAATATGGACCGCCGGATGTTGTCCGGATCAAGGATGTAGAAAAACCCACTCCCAAGGACGATGAGGTCCTGATAAAAATCCAGGCGACAACGGTCAACCGAACGGACTGCGGCTTTAGAAAACCTGAATATCCGCTGATTATCAGGTTGATGAATGGCGTCTTTAGGCCCAAGCGGAAGATTCTGGGCAGTGAGCTGGCTGGAGACGTCGAAGTCGTCGGCAAGGATATCCGGCAATTTAAAAAGGGCGATCAAGTTTTTGGGTTGACCGGCAACAGATTTGGCGCCCATGCCGAGTACGTATGCCTACCTGAAGCAGCTTCAATTGTGGCGATGCCGGCCAACATGAGCTATGAAGAAGCGGCCGCTGTCTGCGACGGGGCGATGCTCGCCTTCACCTTTATTAGAAAAGTTAATCTTCAAAAGGGAGATAGAATTCTTATCTATGGAGCCTCCGGATCCATAGGTACCGCAGCTGTGCAGCTGGCCAAGTACTATGGGGCCGAGGTTACAGCCGTGTGCAATACCAAGAATTTAGAGCTGGTAAAATTCCTAGGAGCCGATGCGGTCATTGATTACACAAAAGAAGATTTCACCAAGCACGGTCAAACGTATAGGGTTGTTTTCGATGCGGTCGGCAAGGCCTCGTTTTTCCGCTGCAAGAACCTACTCAAGAAAGGCGGCATATATTTTTCAACCGACCTGGGTTTCTTAGCGCAGAATTTATTCTTAGTATTATGGACCGGGATGTTCGGCGGCAAAAAAGTCAAGTTTCCGATTCCAAAAGACCGTAAGGAAGATGTGGTTTTTTTTAAAGAGCTCATCGAGGCCGGAAAGTATAAAGCGGTCATTGACAGACGTTATCCGCTCGAACAAATTGTCGAGGCCTACCGGTATGTCGAAACAGGGCAAAAAACGGGAAATGTCGTCATAACTTTTTGACGTCTGACAACCTCTCCATTGAGCATGCCCCACGATCGCCTTTGGCAAAACAGGCCCGATAACTAACCTTGAAGTTATCTTAGAGGTTGCACAACCATTTTTAAAACACAGATGTATTTATTGGAAAGGAGACATATAATCCAGCGAAAAGGAGGGATAAATGTTCAGAATCAGACGCTTTAAAATCGGACAGGTTCTTTTAGTCGCTCTTATCACTTGCGCCCCCTTCCTTGTTACATTTGCCCCCGCGACTCCCCAAGCCACCCCGGAATCCATCGCCGCCCAGGTTGTCGCCCAGATCCAAGCCCGGATGCCTGATTGGATTAAGCAAAAGAATGCGCCTGGAGCGGCCATCGCCGTCGTCGACGACAAGGCCGTCCTCTGGAGTGAAGTCTACGGCCACATAAGCCGGGCCAAGGACAAACCGGTGACCCCCCGGACCTTGTTCAGCATCCAGTCCATGTCCAAGAGCTTCACGGCGCTCGGCGTCCTGATGGCCGTCCAGGATAGGCTCATCGACCTCGACGCTCCGATCACGGATTATCTTCCCGATTTCAGCGTCCGGAGCCGATATGAGGAACATCCCGAGCGGAAGATGACGCTGCGGCATCTCCTTTCCCACCGGGCCGGGTTCTCGCACGAGGCGCCGGTGGGCAGCAACTACGACAGCCGGCCCACGACCTTCAACGAGCACGTCCTCAGCATTTCCGACTCCTGGCTGCGCTATCCGGTCGGCTACCGGTACAGCTACTCGAATATGGGGATCGATCTGGCCGGATATATCCTGGAGAAGAAATCCGGCCAGCCGTTCGCTGCCTATATCCGGGACAAGATCCTCATCCCGCTCGGCATGAACGACAGCACGCTCGATATCGCGACCATCCTCAAGGCGGACGATCGCGCCGTGGGTCATCTGGCCCCCGCCGTCATCGTCGCCGGGGGGATTCCGGTTGAAATACCCATGCTCCCCGCGGGTGGAGTCTACACCAGCGTCCTCGACATGGCCCGGTATCTTATGTTTCACATAAATGAAGGCCGTATCGACGGCCGGCCTCTCCTGCGCGACGACCTCATGAAGGCCATGCACACGGCCGCCTTCCCGGAACCGCACCAGACATTTGGATACGGGTTGGGCATCGGTGTCGATCATTTCGGCCCTGAGGTTTTCTATTCCCACGGCGGGGGGGGCTACGGCTTCGGGAGTTACATGGTCATGTTCCCCGGGCTGAAGCTGGGCATGGTCTACATGACGAATTCAGAACAAGCCGGCCAGGGAATAGGCTGGATCACGGACATCGTCAGCGAATTGATCGCGAAAGCGGCCGGACCGCCGGATCCGGAGCTCGAAAAGCCGACCGTCGATACGCGTAACCCGCTTCCTCCCGGCGACGTCCGAGTCCAACAGCTCGCAGGCCAATACAGCGAGGGCGTTAACATCGGGCCGCGGGACGCAGTTTTTGGCTTCGCGAGGGGAAAGGAGTTTTACCCGCTCTCCTTCTACGAGGACCGCGGCGAGGTCGTCGGCGTGTTCGGGCAATACTCCGAGCTTCGCGTCAAACCGCCGCTCGCCGGCCAGCCCGGGACTCTCGTCCACCTTAACAGGCTGTCGGGCACGGTTACTTACTATGTCTTCCACAAGCCGGAAAAATCGGCCGACCAGGCGGGCCCGGATAAGCCGGAATGGAAGCCCTATCTCGGGAGTTACCGGATGTTGACCTGGGGCAGGGCGCCCGGATACACGGCGACGATCGGGATCGACAACGGATACCTGACTTACAACGGCATGCGCTGCCAAGAGCATCTGCCGGGACTCTTCTTCCGTTTTGACGGAGAAGCGCTTGATTTTCGGGGGACAATCGCGACCATTAGCAATATCCCCCTTATCCGCACGAAGAGATAATCGTCGGGTACAGGCCCATGAGATACCCTGCGGATACGGGAAGCGCGGGGTGTCCGAGGGTCCCGCCCTGGGGATGGTGAAGGCAACCCGCAGGACTCATTCAATGATTTTCAGATTGCTACCAACGCTCCGACAGGGACCAAATTGGCTTGCCCAAAGCTCGGCATCAGCAGCGCCATTAGGAGAGAGCGGTTCTTGCCCCGGTCGCCTCCTCGCGCCGTTTGTCCATGGCCGCATTCATCCGAAGAGTTTCATCAGCCAGCGGTGGAGCGGTAAGAGTGGCTCAAAGCGCTCAAGGCAATAATCGATGAGCTCGGCCGAATAGAACTCGTCGGGTATCCTCGTCTCGTAACCCGCGTAGAGGCCCTTGTTCTTGAGGAGTTCGGCGTTGGGGTGGCCGGGGTCGAAGCCGGCCGGGACGCGCTTGTAGTGCGCTCCCTCGACGGTGAAGCCCGGGACGGCCCGGATCGCGGCGACGATCTTCCCGATCTCCGGGCCGCTCTTCGGAGCGACGACGGCCTTCCTGAAACGGCCGATCAGGGTGTCGGGGATGAAGTACATGCCGCCGCCGAGCATCAGGTCCGGCGGTTCGAGGTGGAAGTAGAAACCCGCCGACTCCATCTTCGGCCGGGACCCGTCCCAGAAATAGATGCCCAGGTTCGTCTTGTAGGGCGACGGGTCCAGGCTGAAGCGCGTGTCGCGGTTGATGCGGAAGATGGACTTGTTGACCTGGGGCACGGCGACGATCCGGGGCGCGATCGTCTTCAGCTTCGCGCCCATGGCCGTGACGAAGAGCCTGGCCGGGGCCATGACGTGGGCCTCATATACCGGGCGGTTCTTCTCGAACCACTCTCTGTTGTTGTTCCTGCGGAGCGCCGTGAAGAAGCGGACCGTCTCTTTGGTGAAACCCGGAAAAGCCGTGTCGTCTTTCATGTCGCCCTCCCGCCGGTATTCTACCAGAACGGCGAATCCCGCGCATTGTCAGCGCCGGAGCCGCTATGGTATAAATCCGGGCAGCGGATCCGGGATCGGCGAGATCCGCAAGGAGGCCTCGATGAAATGGGTCCGGGCGATCGTCACCCTCGTTCTCGCGGCCGCGATTTTCTGGAGCCTCGACAACCGGCACGGCACCTTCCCCGCCCTCGGCAAGCTCCTCAGCCCTTTCGCCGGCTTCTGGCTCAACGGCAGCCGCGACGACGCCCCGCCGGAGAGCCTGGAGGTCCCCGGCCTCCTCGACGAGGTCCGGGTCGTCTGGGATACGCGGCACGTGCCGCACATCTTCGCGGGGAACGACCACGACCTGTATCTCGCCCAGGGCTACGTCGCGGCCTCGCTCCGCCTCTGGCAGATGGAATTCCAGGCCTTCTACACCGCCGGCCGCATCTCGGAGGTCGTCGGCCCGGCCGGCCTGAGAAATGACCGTCTCAACCGCCGCCGCGGCCTCCTCTGGGCCGCCGAGAACGCCGCGCAGGCCTTCCGCGCCGACCCCAACGTCCGCGAGACCGTCGAAGCCTTCACGGCCGGAGTCAACGCCTATATCGACAGCCTCGGCCGCAGGCGGCTGCCGGTCGAGTACAAGATCCTCGACTACCGGCCCGAATCCTGGACGGACGTCAAGTGCGCGCTCCTCCTCAAGGGCATGTCCTACACGCTCGCCTTCTACCACCAGGAGGCCGCGATGACATGGATGAAAGAGGCCCTGGGCGAAGAGGCCGTCGACGAACTGTTCCCCTTCTTCCCGCCCTTGGTCGACCCGGTCATACCTCCGGGAACGCCGTTCGATTTCGAGCCGCTCGCCCTGCCTCCTTCCGGCGGGGCGAAAGACCCGGGAGGCTCCGCCGGCGGAGCGTTGCCGGCATCCGGGACGCCGCCGGGTCCATCGGTTTTCCCCGGCCGCCCCGATGCTGTTTGGCCGGAGCCGATGTTCTTCCGGACCGGTCCCGGCGTCGGCAGCAACAACTGGGCCGTCTCGGGCGAACTCACCCGCGACGGCTTCCCCATCCTCTGCAACGACATGCACTTGGCCCTGGCCCTGCCCGCCGTCTGGTACGAGGTCCAGCTCTCGGCCCCGGGCGTCAACGTCTGCGGCGTCGCCTTTCCGGCCGCCCCCACGGTCATCGCCGGCTTCAACGAATCCGTGGCCTGGGGGTTCACCAACGGCACCGACGACGTCCTCGACTGGTACAGGATCACCTTCAGGGACGAGTCGCGGGCCGAATACCTCTACGGCGGAGAGTGGCGCAAGACGGCCGTCCGCGAGGAGACGATCAAGGTCAGGGGCGGAGGGACTTTCCGCGACCGGGTCATCTACACCCACTTCGGGCCGGTCGTCCGGCTGAAGGACGAGAAGGACGTCGCCCCAGCCAACGTGCCGCCGGACGCGGCCCTGCGCTGGCTCGCCCACGACCCGTCGAACGAGTTCATGACCCTCTACGCCCTGAACAGGGCGCGGGGCTACGCGGACTTCGTCGAGGCGCTCAAGGACTGGGATTGCCCGGCCCAGAACATCGTCTATGCCGACCGGGACGGGACGATCGCCATCTGGCACAACGGAAAATTCCCGCTCCGCCGGAAAGGCCAGGGGCGCTACGTGCTCGACGGCTCCGACCCGGCGGACGCGTGGCAAGGCTGGGTGCCGCGCGGCCACGTCCCCCACGTCAAGGACCCCGATCGGGGGTTCGTCAGCTCGGCCAATCAGCTCTACGCCGACGCCCGCTACCCGTACTACCTCGGCTGGGACTACGCCCCCTACGAGCGCGGCGCGAGGATCAACGAGCTCCTGGCGGCGGCCCGCGGCGTCACTCCCGCGGACATGGTCCGGATGCAGGCCGACGTCCTCGACGTCCGGGCCAGGGCCGTCCTGCCGGTCCTGCTCGGCCTCATCCAGGGGGCGGCGACAACGGAGGAGGAAAATAGGGTTTTCGAAGAACTTCGGTCCTGGAACTTCGAAGCGCGGGCTTCGCTCATCGCCCCTACGGTCTTCCGGGAGTTCTGGCTCGAGCTCAACCGCCTGACCTGGGACGACGAGAAGAGGGATGGCATTCCCTGGATGGTCTGGCCGGACAGCCAGGTCATGGTCGACCTCGTCGTCAACCATCCCGAGTCGATCTACTTCGACGACAGGACGACGCCGGGCCGCGAATCCCTGGCCGGTCTCGCCGGGCAGGCTTTCCGCGGCGCGGTCGGGAGCCTGGAAAAGCGCTTCGGCCGGATGGGAGACGCCTGGATATGGGGCAAGGCCAAGGCAACAGGCATCGATCATCTCGGCCAGATCCCCGGCCTCGGCCGGGAGCGGCTCGAGGCGGACGGGGCGGGGCACGTGATCAACGCCATCGACTCCGGCTGGGCTCCCTCCTGGCGGATGGTCGTCGAGCTCGGCCCCGAGGTCAGGGCTTGGGGCGTTTATCCGGGCGGCCAGTCGGGGAATCCGGGCTCCCGCTTCTACGCCGATTTCATCGACGACTGGGCGTCAGGAAAGCCCTACGAGCTCGTCTTCCTCGGGTCGGCGGACGAGGCGAACCCGGCCGTCGCCGGGCGGACGGTGCTGAGAGGTGAAAAATGACCGCGACCCTCGTCTGTCTTATGATCATGCTCGGGCTCCACCTGCTGACCCCTCATTGGTGGTGGGTCATGGCCGTCCCGTTCGCCTTCGGGGCGGCGGCCGCGCGGACGGGAGGGACGGCCTTCCTGACGGGCCTATCCTCGGCCGGCCTGCTCTGGCTCGGGGCGAGCCTCTATCTCTTTCTCACCGGCAGCGAACGCATCGCCGCGCGGATGGCCGCGATGTTCGGCCTGGGAAGCTCCTGGATGATGGTGCTGGCCACGGCCATCGTCGCGGCGCTCTCCGCCGCGGTCGCCGGCTACGCGGGGTACGCCGTCAGGAAGCTCGTCAAGCCGGCCGGAAAATGGGAGTGTCCATGGACATCGAAGCCTGGGTCAAGGGATTTCCGGCGGCGGTGACCGTCTGCGCCACCGGGGGGCGGATCGTCGGGATGAACGACAGGTCGCTCGAGGTCTTCGCGGCCGACGGCGGGGCGAAGCTCCTGGGGACGGACGTCCTCGATTGCCACCCCGAGCCGAGCCGGGCCAAGCTCAAGGGCATGATGGACGAGCGCCGGAAGAACGGCAGGAAGAAGCTGATCTACCAGGCGCCCTGGTACCGGGACGGGGTCTACGCGGGCTTCGTCGAGCTCTCGTTCGAGGTCCCCTGGGACATGCCCCACTTCGACCGGGATTAAGATGGGGTCAAAACTGCATTATTATTGCAGCGCGGTGGTGAGCAGCGGCACTTAGGTGATGAGGAGGACGACGGCCAGGCCCAGGCCGAGGAAGATCCGCACATCGCGGTAGACGCGGGGCATCGGCTCGTTGAAGCGGTAGGATGCCAGGAGCAGGTTAAGCCCGACGGGCGGAGTGAGATACCCCAATTCCAGGTTGGCCAGGAATATGCTGCCAAATATAAGAAGCTGCTTTTCAGCTGCGCCAGCTGGACAAGCATTCATGGCACCGCTCTTACCTCACGGTATCGTGGGGAATGATAAATCGGCGCTTTTTCGGATGTCGAATTGATCTGAGAGGAAAGGAGAATCCCATGACTCAACCCCGCCTCGACCGCCTGACTGCTTCTCTCTTAGCCTCGAAA
>CAYGXD010000110.1:0-11705 GCA_964353705.1 uncultured Eubacteriales bacterium
CGTCCCGAGATCATGATCCCGCTTGTCGGGCATGTCGCCGAGCTGGCCAACCAGAGAGAGATCGTCATCCGAATAGCCGACGAGGTGATGAAGCGGTACGGCGTCCAGGTCGACTACCTGGTCGGCACGATGATCGAGATTCCGCGCGGGGCCATCACGGCCGATGAAGTCGCCAAGGAAGCGGAGTTTTTCAGCTTCGGCACGAACGACCTCACCCAGACCACCTACGGAGTGTCACGCGACGACGGCGGCAAGTTCCTGAACTACTATCTCAACAAGGGCATCTGGAAGGACGATCCCTTTGAGACGATCGACATCAAGGGCGTCGGCGAGCTGATGAAGATGGCCGTGGAGAAGGGGAGGAAGACCCGGCCGGACCTCAAGATCGGGATCTGCGGAGTGCACGGCGGCGACCCGCGCTCGATCTTCTTCTGCCACAAAGTCGGCTTGAACTACGTGAGCTGCTCGGCCTACCAGATCCCGATCGCCCGGCTGGCCGCGGCCCAGGTCAATATCGGCAAGAAAGGCACCGAGGCCGATTAAAATTAGGGGTCAGGTCTCAACAATCAACAAATCTGAAGCAGCATCGCCAATTGTTGAATGTTGAGACCTGACCCCTCTCTGTGCCTGACGTCAGCGGACCTTGACCACGTTCACCTTCATGGTCTGGGGGATGATCAGGGAGGCGTCCGGGAGTGCGGTTTTGAGTTTGGACGAGAGCTGCTGATATTGTCTGTCCGAGCCGTGCATTCCGACGATGACCTTCGGCCTGAGATCCTGCGCCATCTTCAGCGCGTCGTCGGGTGAGGCCGTGGGAGACGGGTCTCCCGCCGGGAGGAAGGCCAGCCCGGCCCTGAAAAACGTCAGGGGAACGTAGGCGGAGTCTCCGCCGTGAAAAATGCGCATTTTCCCAGCCTCGATATGGAAAAGAATGATGGACCCGATGTGTTTTCCCCGGACCGGTGTGACCTTGAATTCACCGAGGGTCTGGCTTCGGCCGGGAGTCAGGTTGATGATCTTGTCCGGGGGGATTCCCGCTCCCGACCTGAGCGGCCGGATGACCTCCTCCTCTCCGCAGATGGGAGCCCCCGTCGCTTCGAAAAGGCGGCGTGCCACATCCGGCTGCCAATGGTCGCCGTGGGCATGGGTATAGAGGACGGCATCGACCTTTTTCCCTTTGAGTTGGCTCATGTTCTCGTCGCGAAGGAGGTCGGCCGGGTCGATGATAACGGTCCCTTTGGCCGTTCTGACAATGACCGCGGAATAGCCCAGAGAGATAAAGGCCGCTTCGTCTTCGGTGAGAGATGCGGAAAAAAGCTCTTCGAAGACGTCTGCCCTGCCGGCTGGAGCCGACGGGCGGGAGAACGCGGCCAGGCCCGCCAGGAGGCAGACTGCCGAAATGAAAAGCTCGATCCTCATCATGACATCACCTCTCCTTTTTTTCTTTGGACAGATCCGACACATGGCCAAGGGATTGTCCAATTCCATAAAATTTCGAGCTACCCGGGGTGTACACAAAGGGCTTCAGCTTTTCGATATCGGGAACGCCGCCTTCGCTGAGCACGGACCGGTCCGCCTTGACATCCATGATTTCTCCGATGAACATGGTATGGGAACCCAGCTCGATCGTCTGCTTCAACCGGCATTCTAGGATTAACGGAAATTCCTTTATGTAGGGAGCATCCACGAGGGCGCTCCTGACCGGCGTCAATCCGGCCTTCGCGAACTTATCGACGTCCCTCCCGGAAACTCGGCCGACGTAAGCGGCTTCCTCGGCGAGGGACTCCGACGGGATATTCACCGTGAAGGCCTTCCTTTCCAGGATATTTCCATAAGTATAGGTGGCCTCCCTCAGGCAGGTCATGACAGACGCCGGCGATGAGCTGCATACTCCGACCCAAGAGGAAGTCATCATATTGGGCTTGCCGTTCTTGTCATAGGATCCGATGATCCAGACGGGAGTGGGGATAATCACGGTTTTGGCCCCCAAGGAGATCTTCTCTTCTCCCGCTTTTCCCTCAGGTTTCGCCTGCTGAACACTCCCTGTCGCCTTGAGCCCTGTCCTTTCCGGCCCGGCGAAAGAGGTCCCGCCGAAAAAAGAAACAGAGAAAAGGCACGTCCCGGTCAGGAACAGCAATATAAAAAATCCCCTTAAATCCGGAAGACGGTTCATGGAATCCCTCCTCATTTCAGAAAATCGTCGTGCTTATCCGGCCCCAACCGGAGAATATAAACGGCGGCTCAGGGGATGTCAAATGAACCCGGGGCTCGTTCCCGGCCGGTCAGAACGCCGTCTCTACTTTTTGGGTGGCTCAACGGCCCCGGGGCCTGTTTGGCGAACCCCATTTTTTTCCATGAAATCCCGCAGCTCCGCGAAATCCTTGGCCAGGAAAGCGTTGTATTTTTCGATGTTCTTGGCCAGCTTATCCGTCAACTGCTTGACGCTCCTCAAGTGGGCCTCCGTGGGAGCAGACGTCGAAGCCTGGAGCTGGCCGGCCAGGTCCATGATCGCGAACTCAGGACCGTCCCATCCTCCGCTGAACTCCTTTTTCAGTTCGTCCCATTTCTTCTGGAATTCTTCCGCCTTTTTCCCGACCTCCTCCGGGAGATCCTTCCGCTCTTGAAGTGATTTCCTGTAGGAATCGAGCTCCTTGGCCAGCTTTTCGCCGGAGCTCTGAACGTCTTTGAACGCCCGCTGCAATTCTCTGACCGCCGTGGCGGCCTCGAACCTGGCCCGGAGGGCTTCCGGGGTCGTCTTTGCCTCCGGGTCGGGCCGCACCGAGAGTTTCTGAGTCAACTCCTGACCTCTGGCCAGAAGCTTGACGGTGTACTCGCCCGGCAGGGCGAACGGGCCGCGGTGGGGACCGAACCATCCTTCATCGTCTTTTTTCGGCTCGAAGGGGAGAGGGTATCGCAGGTCCCAGCTCGAGCGCTGGAACCCTTTCTGGTCGGGCCCTTCGATCTCGCGCACGACCTGGCCGGCGGCGTCAAGGATGGTGATCTTGACTTTCGGCTGAGGCGCCGGCTTTTCTTCCTTTTCCGGCGTTTCGGTTTTCTTCTCGCCCGCCGCTTTCGGCTCCGGCTTTGGAGGGTCATTTTTCAGATAATAGGTGATCAGGGCACCGTAGTCCGGATTCGGGCCCGAGAACTCGGCGGCCCCCTGGTCGGGGAGGGATCTTTTCTCGTAGAACTCGACGGCCTCGCGGGGCGGGAAGAGAAAGACTTCCGAGGCGAGGACGGCCGGGGTCAGTTTCTCGAAGACGGAGATATCGTCGAGGATGATGATGCTTCGCCCATGGGTTCCCAGGATGAGGTCGTTTTCCCGGGCATTGACGATGATGTCGTCCACCGGCATCCGGGGGAGGCTGCCGGGAGCCAGGTGCCAGCTCTTGCCGGCGTCGATCGTGAAAAACAGCCCGAACTCAGTCCCCGCGAAAAGAAGATCCGGGTTGCGGGGGTGCTCGGCGACGGTGTTGATCACCATCCCGGGCGGGAGATCGGAGGCGATCGGTTTCCAGGTTTTGCCGGAGTCTATGGTCTTGAAGAGGTAGGGCGTGAAATCGTCGTCCTGATGCCCGCTGAAGGCGGCATAAGCGATCCCCGCGCCGTGCGATGAGGCCAGCACTCGGCTGACCCAGCGGTCGCCGGGCAGGCGAAACCTCTTGGTGAGGTCTTCCCAGGTCTTGCCTCCGTCCGGCGTCATCTGGACGTTGCCGTCGTCCGTGCCGACGTAGATCAGCCCCGTTTGGACCGGGGATTCGCTGATGGTCGTCAGGGTCCCATAGTGGGCGACACCGTCATCCCGGGAGAGAGTGTTGTCGTCCCTGACGACACCCATGATCGGGATCTTTTTCCAGTCCTGGTTTTTCGTCAGGTCGGGGCTGACGGCTTCCCAGCTATGTCCCCTGTTGCGCGCTTTGAAGAGTCTGTTGCCGCAATAATAGACGACGTCCGGATCGTGGGAAGAGATGATCAGGGGAGTGCTCCAGTTCCATCTGTACTTCTCTTCCGGGTTTTCCGGAACGGGAGCGATGCCTTTCTCTTCCCGGGTGACGAGGTCGACCAGATACAGCCGTCCCATCTGGGATTCGGAATAGATAACCCGCTGGTCCTTGGGGTCCACGGCGGCGTAGAAACCGTCCCCGTAGGAGATGTTGACGACGTCGGCATTCGTGATGCCGAGGGAGCTGTAGGTGCGGCCTGGGATTCCCCAGGCGCCGTTGTCCTGGGTTCCGCCGTAGATCCAGTAGGGCTCGCGGCTGTCGATGCCGATGGCGTAGTACTGCCCGATCGGAAGGTTGTCGACGAAATTCCAGTTCTTGCTGCCTTCGTAGGACATATAGAAGCCGCCGTCTCCTCCGAGCAGGAGATGGTCGGGATCGTTGGGGTTGATCCAGAGAGCGTGATGGTCGACGTGAATTTTTTCACCCGTGCCATCGCTCGTAAATGTCTTTCCGCCGTCGATCGAGACGAAAAGCGGGCTGCCCAAAGCCCAGATCTTGTCGGGATTCCAGGGATCGACCCGGATCTGGCTGTAGTACATGGGCCGGTGGTTGAAATCGCTCTTCCGGGTCCAGGTCTCACCCCGGTCGTCCGACCTGAAGACGCCGCCTTTCTTGTTCTCGATGATGGCATAGACGACCTGGGGCTGGCTCGGCGAGATGGCCAACCCGATCCGGCCGGTGTCTCCTTCGGGAAGGCCTTTGGCGAGCTTCGCCCAGCTGTCCCCGCCGTCGAGCGATCGATAGAGTCCACTGTGCGGTCCGCCTCCGACAAAGCCCCAGGCCCGGCGGCGGTGCTGGTAAGCCGCCGCATAGAGGATCCGGCCGCCAGCCTCCATGGCGACGTCGACGACCCCCGTGTCAGCGTTAATGAAGAGGACCTTTTCCCACGTTTTGCCGCCATCTTTAGTCCTGAACAAACCCCTTTCCGGATTGGGCCCCCAGAGATGTCCCAGGGCGGCGATGAAAACGATATCCGGGTTTTGGGGGTCGATGACGATGCGTCCGACACGCTGCGTCTCACGCAGGCCCATGAACATCCACGTCTCCCCGCCGTCCAGAGACTTATAAACCCCGTCTCCCCAGGAGGAACTCTGGCGGCTGTTGGGCTCGCCCGTCCCCGTCCAGACGATGTTGGGGTCGGAGGGTGCGATGGCCAGGTCCCCGATCGAAAGCGAGACCCCTTCTTCATCGAAGACGGGCTTCCAGGTCAGGCCGTTGTTGACGCTCTTAAAAATGCCCCCCGAAGCCGCCCCGATAAAAATGATCTTCGGGTCGCCGGCCACGGCTTCGATGTCGTCGATCCGCCCGCCGAACGAGGCCGGGCCGATCTGCCTCCACCGGAGGCTCTGGAATAATCCGCTCAGGGGATCGGCCGGTTTGGCCGGGATGACCTCGGCCAGAGAGAACGAACCCAGGAGCAAAACGGCGAGCAGGACGATACATCTGGACTTTGACGTCATGGTTTTTTCTCCTTGAGAGAAAGTCCCGCCCCGGTGTGACCCGGGGCGGGACTTGAGATTCTGCTTGGGCTCAGGTTTTAGAACAGCACCCGGAAGGAGATCTGGCCCGTTCTTTCTCCGACCCTCCGGGTCACTTCGCCGAAAGTGTCGAGGGAGTAGTCCGTTACAGGCAGCGCCCAGGGCTGGAACTTGAACACGTTGAACACCTCGAAGATGAACTGGAAGGTGACCTCACGCCCGGCCATTGTGGACTTGAAGTACTTCTGGAGGGAGATGGAAAGATTGCGCGTGGGGTACCAGGTGAATTGATTTCTCTTGACGAAGTTCTGGTTGTAGTAGCCCAGGTCGAACTCGGCGGCGGGTGGATTGGGAACTCCAACCTGACCGGGATCCAGATAGGGGAATCCGTCGGCATTTTCCTTAATGAAATCGTCGTTGGAGCCGCCCAGCCAGAGAGGCCAATCCTGGCGGATCCCGTCTTTGTTGAAGTCCGTACTTGGGGCCCAGCCAAGCACCGAGAAACGGGTCCCGGAAGTGATGTGGAAAGAGCCTCCGACCTGCCAGCCTCCGAGGATGTTCCTCAAGGCCCAACTGTCTGAATTCTTGAAGAAAGGCAGGTCGACGACGAATCCTCCGACCAGGCGGTGGAGGTGGTCGAAATCGGAGTAGCCGTAGTCCATATCCTCCCGCTCGATGGAGGTCAGAGGGCCGAATTGGTAGGCCGAGACCTGATCCTTGGATTGGCTCAGAGTGTAAGCGGAATAGAAGGACCACCCTCTGGCGAAGCGCTTGTTGAGGATGACCTGGAGCGAATGATAGTTCGACTTGTACCTGTTCTCCCGGAAATAGACATCCCGGATTCCGGCGTAGGGATTATAACCTTCATACCCGCCGCTGACCCCGTCTCCCGTGAAACGGTTGATGGCCGTCAAAGAGCCGATGCGGCGCCCGGCGGACCCGGCGTAATCGACCTCGATTGAGAAATTCGTGGCGATCTCCCTCTGGATCCCGAGCAGCCAGTTGTGGGCCATCTGGGGCTTGAGCTCAGGGTCCATCCATCTCAGGGAGGTCCTGAATCCCGCCCGGTTCTCGACAGGGGGAAGGCTTCCGGGAAGTGTCGCATAGAGCGGGGCGAACCCTGAGGGCTCTCCGAAGAACGTGGCAAAGCAGAAGTCGGGATAGTTGAAGCGGTCGTTTTCATAGTTCCGGTTCATCTGCCGCTCGTAGCCGATTCCGTAGCCGGCCCGGAGCGAGGTCTTCCCGTCTCCCGTCAGGTCATAAGAAGCGCTGACCTTGGGGGCGAAACCGCCGTAGTAGGGGTTCCAGATCCCCTTGTCCAGGAGTTGTCTACCGTCATAGATCAGGTACTGGATTCCCTCTCTGTTGGCGGGGTCGGCCGGGTTGTCCGGGTTATACGTGCCTTCGATGACCTCTCCGGTTTCATAACCCTTTTGAGTCCCGAAGGCCGGCTGGTTGATCCCGACGCCGGAATACTCCTGCGGGACCGAATAGTAATCCCATCTCAGTCCGAACGTGATGGTTAGCCGGTCGGTGGCTCTCCAGTCGTCCTGGGCGAAGAGGCCGACCTCGGTGCCCTTCCATTTTCTCCAGGTCAGGCCGAACCCGGTGATCCAATCTCCAGCGGCGTCGCCGGGCACATAGGGATTGTCAGCCGGCGGATCGGGCGGGTTGGCCCCGTAGACCATGTAGTCGCAGCTCAGGTTGTTGATGAAGTCCATGCCGCTGACATAGACGTACTGGCCGAGGATGTCCGCGTCGAACATGCAGTCGACTCTCCAGAACCGCAGCTCGCCGCCGACCTTCAGGCTGTGGTTTCCCTTCTGGAAGTTCAGGACGTCGCTGAGCTGATAGGTCGTGTTGTCCTGGTACATCGGGTAGCCGACGTCCCCCATCCACTGCGGCTCGTCATACCAGCCAAACCCGGCCATGTCCGGATCCTGGACCTTCTCTTCCCAATGTTCCTTGTGATATCCGGCCCGGACTTCGTTGTAGGCCGTGGGGCCGAAGAGATGGAGCCAGGAAAGCCCGCCGGTGTTGTAGTTTGAGGGCCTTTCGAGCTGTTCCCCGGGCACCCAGTAATAGGGCAACCCGTCCTTGTTAAGGCCGTAGTTATAGAGCCAGCGGAAGGCGATCCGGTCCTTTTCGTTGAAGATATGGTCGATCTTGATCCCGGCGTTGTAGTTGGTCAGGGTTTGCTTGTAATCAATGATGCCCCGGCCGTAGTCCATGACCCCGTCCCCGTTGGCGTCAATGAAGTTGGACGAGGGCGCCGGGTAGGAGCCTCCGTACTTGTCGAAGAACTGCCTGGCCGGCCCGACGGAGCCGGCGATGGCCTCCGGCGTGAACACATAGGGATTGGCGATGTTGTTGACGTTTTCGTTGATCCCCTCGAAGCTGGCGAAAAAGAAGGTCTTGTCTTTCTTGATCGGGCCGCCGATCGTCCCGCCGTACTGATAACGGCTGTAGTCGGGCCTTTCGCCGGTCAGCCAGTCCTCCGTCCGGAACGCGGCGCCCGGGCCCCGGTAGAACATCCAGCCCGAGCCGTGTAGCTCGTTGGTCCCCGATTTCATGACGACGTTGAGGAAACCGCCAGTGTTCCGGCCGTACTCGACGTTGAAGTTGTTGGAGACCAGGCGGAACTCCTGGATGGCCTCCGGCGGCAGCGAGGCGATGCCGGCCGTCATGGAGTTGTCCGTCATGTCGTTATTGTTGATGCCGTCGAGCGTGTAGTTGTTCGACTCCCCCCGCATCCCGTTGACGGCGAAGGCCGAACCTCCGATCGTCGGCGCGTCCGGCTGAGTGCCCGGCGCGTAGGCCATGAGGTTGAGGAAATTGCGGTTGGCCTGAGGATAGCTCAGGATCTCCCTCTCGGTCATGACCGTCGAGACCTGGGAGCGGGTCGTCTCGACCATCGGGGTCTGCCCGATGACGGTCACTTCTTCCTCGATCATCCCGGGTTCCATCTTGAAGTCGACCTTGTTCTCGCCGCCGGAAAAGAGCTCGATCTTCTCCTTGGTGCTGGTCTTGAATCCGGGAAGGCTCGCACTGATCTCGTAGATCCCTCGGCTCAGCCTCTCGAGCCTGTACCTTCCCTGGGCGTTGGTGATGGTGGATTGAGTCAGGCCGGTCATGGAGTTTTTGGCCGTGACCGTCGCCCCGGGGAGCGCATTTTCCTGATCGTCAAGAACGGTTCCGACAAAATTCCCGATGTCCTGGGCCCAGATCAAGGAAGAGACAACAAACAGACAGGTCAGAACAAAAAGAACTCTTTTGCCCTTCATTCATTCCCCTCCTTCCCCTTTTTCCAGTTTAGAACTTAACCCTGGACCTGAGAACGTACTGCGTTTCTCCGGTCCAACCCTAAAGGTTCGTTTCTCCGTTGATTACCACCTCCTTTTGAAGTCCCTGAGGATATATGCTGCATGATGCAATATACCGAAAAATGTATATGCAAATCCTGGGGCCGTGTCAAGCAGTTATTTGCGAAGTATTCGGAGATATGATCAAGCCTTCTGGGCCGTCCGTTTGGACAGCGCAGCGAAGCCTTTCCGGCATTATGCCGACGCCCGGAAGGACGGCTCTTTAAGAGGGTATCGGTTGAAGCTGCCGGCCCTTATTGATTCCCGAGCCGGCTTTCCCAGACGCCGAGCGTTTTTTGGGCGGCCAGCCTCCGGGGAGTTTCTTTTTCGGGGGTCGTTTCGAGGTAGCGCTTCAGGTAATAGACCGCCTCGCGCAAATCCCCCGTCTTTTCGAGCAGAATGGCGTAATTAAAGTAGGTTTCAAAGCCGGGGTTGAGGTCGACGGCCTGCTTCATGTTTTCCCTGGCCTGGTTCAAGTCGTGCAGGGATTCGTACATGATGGCCATGTCCTGGTAGATCCTGTAGTCCCGGGGATTCTCTTTCTTGAGCCGGTCGTAGATCTTCGCGGCTTCCGCGCCGCGGCCGTTGGCCACCAGGCAGAAGGCGTATTGAAGCTCCAGGGATGAGTTCTCCGGCTCGATGTCCATCGCGCTCTCGAAGTAGCCGAGGGCTTCTTCCCATTTCCCCAGGTTGACGAGGGAGAGGCCCGAAATATAGAGGGCGTCGAAGTATTGAGGGTCGATCCGGAGGACTGCCTGAGCGGTCGTCACGGCCTCTACAAGCCTCTGTCCTCTCACGTACAGGCTGGCGAGCCGCGAGAGGATGATGAGGTTATCGGGTATTTTTTTGTTCCCCAGCTCCAGGACCTCGATACCCTCTCGGATCTTGCCCATCCTTCTGTAAAGGAGCGCGAGATGGACGTAATTCCAGGCCACATCGGGGCTGAAGGCCAGGGCCTGTCTGTAGTATTCCTCGGCTTTTGGGTAATCCCCTTCGTACTCGTACTTTTTGGCATAGACATAAACACTGTATTCGGAGGTCTTGTCCTTGGGGTCGGGAAGCGGCTGGCCGGAAGGGTTCTCTAAAGCCTGGCCGCCGACATATCCCAAAGAAGACAGCCTTTCCTGCTCCTCGAGGCTCAGCGTTCTCCCCCCGGGAGCCGTCTTCGACGCGTACTCCGCGATCATCGCTTTGAGCTTTTCTTCCAGCCCGGCCGCGACGCCGGTTTCTTTCTTGTAAAGATTCTGTGTCTCCTCCGGATCCCCGGCGAGATCATAGAGCTCCGGTCTCGGGGCCCGGATGTACTTGTGTTTTCCGTCGACGATCCCGATGAGTTCCGACCAGCCGTAGTATTCCCGCGGCATATAGGTTTCGATATAGGTGGAGAGGTCCGGCCTCTTCCGGCCTTTGAGCTGGGGCAAAAGGCTTTCCCCTTGCAAGGAGCGGCTTGGCGCCGCCTTGAGGAGCTCGAGGATGGTCGGCATGACGTCGATCACCCTGACCCTGGAGGGAACGACCTGGCCCCTGGGGAGATGGTTCTCGGCATAGAATATCAGGGGGACCCGGAGGCTGACATCGTAGATGAAAAGCCCGTGGTCGACCTCGTTTTTTTCCCCGAGCGCCTCGCCGTGGTCCCCGACGCAGACGATCAGCGTCCTGTCCAGAAGACCTTTCTCCCTCAGTTTCTCGATCATCTTTCCCAGGTAGTAATCGGTGAAGGCGATCTCTCCGTCATAGGGGCGGTCGGCGAATTCCGTTTTGAACGGCGGAGGAGGACTGTAGGGAAGGTGGGGGTCGAAGAAATGGACCCAGCAGAAAAACTTCCGTCCGGCGTTTCCGTCTAGCCATTTCCAGAAGGAGGCCGATGTCTTGTCGGCGGTCCTCTCCGACCGGAAGCTCTTCAGGAATTCCTCGTACTCGAAGGTATCGTCGTAGACGTCGAAGCCCTGGTCGAGGCCGAACCGTGAATCCAGGGTGAAGGAGCTCACGAATGCGGATGTCTGGAACCCCCGGTTCTTCAGGATCTCGGCCAGGGTGTCGAATTCCGGGGCCAGACTGTAGAAGCCGTTATCGTGGACTCCGTGAGAGAGGGGATACGTCGAAGTGAATAGGGAACTATGGGAGGGAGCCGTCAGCGGCACCTGGCAGTAGGAGTTGATGAAGCGGACGCCGTTGGCGGCCAGGTAATCCAGACTGGGTGTTTTGGCCTTCGGGTAGCCGTAACAGCCGATCCGGTCCGCCCGGGTCGTATCCAGGGTGATCAAGAGGACGTTGAGCTCGCTGTCGGTCTTGAGCCGGTACTTGGGCTTGAGGATGAAATACGAAACCGCCCCGGCGACAAGGATGACCAGAAACAAGACGAGTAGGGGGATTTTCTTGAAGCCTTTTTTTGGCGCTCGTGGCAACGCCTTTTCTTCCGCCTTTCGGGGAGCTGGTGCCGGGGCCGAAACCGCCGGCTTGTTCCTGGCCGGACGTCTTTTCTTCTTCTTGCTCATGTCTGAAGCGCATTTACATCCTAGCTTTTACGCCGAAAATCTTCAAGTGATGATATGCGTCTGCTATTGCGTGATCAAGGCATTGGGCAATATGGGGATGGAGAAGCGACCTCGAAGGTTCAGCCCTCGCGAAACGTTTTTCAAGGGAAGCCGCTCTTTTGTTGATAAAGGCGAAGGGTGTGGGTGAGGAACCCATTCCTCAACGCCTTTAAGACTTCGAATTAAGGCCATTAACCCCTCCTACCTCCCCTGACCAATCAGGGGAGGATCAAACAATGTGGGCGTCTCGGACAAAGGCCGGCGGGCACGGTTTCTCGACTGAAGCGAGTTTGCTGATTTGCGGCAGCAAAGCAGCGGGGGTTCCAA
>CAYGXD010000111.1:0-11525 GCA_964353705.1 uncultured Eubacteriales bacterium
AGCTTGATAAACATTATTCTGGCGGTCACCCTTCCCGAATCGCCGATCCATAAGAATTAGCGACCTAAACAAGGAGGAAACGATATGAGCCCCACTTCAAAACTCAGATGGCGCAGCGCAGGTCTGTGGATGTTGACAATCGGGCTTCTGATCTTGGCTGCCCAGCCTGGCCTTATAGCCCAGGATAAGGAGATCGCCAAGAAGCTGCAGGGTTTCGACGCTTACATGACGAAGATTCTCAAGGATTGGAACGCGCCCGGCATCGGCGTAGGTGTTATCGCCGGCGACAAGCTCGTGTTCGCCAAAGGATACGGCTATCGTGACTACGAGAAAAAGCTCCCGTTCACACCCACGACGCTGTGCCAGGTCGCTTCCAACACGAAGCTCTTCACGGCGGTGGCCGCAGGGTTCCTGGTAGATGAGGGGAAACTGACCTGGGACAAGCCCGTCCGCGCTTCGGTTCCGTCTATCCAATTTTATAACGACGAGCTCAACAACACGGTCACACTCCGGGATATGCTCGCCCATCGCACCGGCATCACCCGACACGACACGATCTGGTTCAAATCGGACTTTTCCCGCTTGGAGCTCTATGAGCGGATCAAGTACCTGGAGCCCAAGGAGCCGATCCGGCAGACTTTTCTCTACAATAATTTGATGTACGCCGCCGCAGGATATCTTGTTGAGCTCGAATCCGGAAAGACTTGGGAAGAGTTTGTCCGGGGCAAGATATTCTCTCCACTCAACATGACCAGCACTGTTTACTCCATCGCGGACATGCTCAAGCAGCCTGACTATGGAGTCCCTTACACCGAGAAACGGGACAGCTTTGAACTCTACAAAATCCCTTATTATGAGGATATCGGGGGCGTCGCTCCCTGCGGTGCGATCATTTCCAACATTCAGGACATGTCCCACTGGCTCATCGCCCTTATGAACGACGGGCAATATGCGGACCGACAAGTCCTCCCGGCAGATGTGCTCAAGGCGACGCTGGAGCCGGCCATAGCGCTCCCCAATACCTATGCTGAGACGCGCGGCTACTGGGAGCTGCTGAATTCCGCCTACGGGATGGGCCGCGAAACAAGCTCCTATCGAGGCCACCTCCTCACCTTCCACGGTGGAGACCTGCCCGGATTCCACTCTCAGGTTTCCTTCATGCCTCGCGAGCGAATCGGAGTGATCGTTTTCGTGATCGGCGACCACTGCGCCAGCCTTTATAACACGATCAGCTATAATATCTACGAGCGCCTGCTCGGCTTGGACCAGACTCCTTGGAGCGAACGCTTACTGGAGCTGAGGTTGAAAGGAAAGAAGGCGGGGACAGACGCCCGGGCCAAGGCCGGAGCGGAACGCATTCCGGACACCAAGCCTTCCCATTCTCTACCCGATTATGTGGGGGAGTACGAGCATCCTGCTTACGGCATCTTGAAGATCGGATTAAGCGACGGAGAGCTTCAATTCGACTTCCATAAAATTCAGTTCCCGCTGACCCATTTCCATTACGATCGGTTCGACACGCCCGATGATGAGCTCTACGGAAAATGGTCGGTGAATTTCCAAACCAATCCCCAGGGCGACATCGACAAAGCCCTCATGTCCCTGGACGAAGCCGAAGCCCTTTTCACGCGCAAGCCCGAATCACTCAAACCCGAGTTGCTCAAACAACTGGCTGGGACTTACGAGACGCCGACCGGGTTCAAGTTCCAGGTTGCCTTGAAAGAGGACAACGTCCTCTACCTGGTGTTCCCGGGTGAGCCCGCCGAAAAGCTGATTCATTACAAGGGACTTAAGTTCCAGCTTAAGGAATTTTCCGACCTGGTCTTCGAGTTCGTCATCGAAAACGGTGAGGTCAAAGCCCTGAAGCAGAGGGATCCGTCCGGAGAACAGGTCTTCACTCGAAAATAGCTGACGTCCCCGAGATAAAAAAGTAAAGGACGGATCCGGAACGCAGTCTCAGTCCTCAAAGCGGCGCATGGCTTTGACGAGATCCGCCTGGATGCCCGGTTCGAAGGCCGCGTGCCCGGCGTCGGGGACGATGAAAAGTGTCGATTTGGGCAATAACCGGTGCAGTTCATAGGCCGCGGCCGGCAGGCAGATCATGTCATAGCGGCCATTGATAATGACCACCGGGATATCGGCCAGCCGTCCGGCACTTTTCAGAAGCTGGCCCTCCTCCAGAAAGCAGCCGTTGGCCATGTAGTAGTTTTCCATGAGGGCGATGGCGTAGGGATTGTATTCACGCAGGAAAGCCTCGATCATCTCATCTGATTTCTTAAAAAGGGCGATCCCGCCCTCATACTTGATCCAAATGCGGGCATAACGGTCGCGGACGGCCGGGTCATCGGACATCAGCTTGGCCAACAGTTGGGCCGGATAATCGCCCCTTTCCGGATGGTCGAGGGAAGCGGCCAATTCCCGATAAACCTCCGGGAAGAATTTGGCCGCTCCGCCGTGATAATAATGGTCGATCTCTGCCCGCGTCGCCGTAAAAACCCCGCGCAGGACGATCCCGGCGACGTTCCGCGGATATGTCTCGGCGTAGGCCAGGGCCAGCGTTGTGCCCCACGATCCGCCGAAGAGGATAACGCGATCCAGCCGCAGGTGCTTCCTCAGTTTTTCGATATCCTCCACCAGATTGGCTGTGGTGTTTTCCCGGATCTTGCCATAGGGCTTGCTTTGACTAGATCCGCGCTGGTCATGCAGGACGATGTTAAATTTCTGGGGATTAAAATACCGGAAATCATGGGCCGAACACCCCCCGCCCGGTCCGCCGTGCAGGTACATGACAGGCTTGCCCTTAGGATTGCCGCCCACTTGGTAATAGATCTCATGGAGTGACGAGACCTTGAGATATCCGGTTTGGTAGGGTTTGATTTCGGGCCAGAGCGCCCCCGCCTCTTGGCCGGCAAAGGCGCCGACCGGCCACAGCAAAAGAAAACCCAGGAAGAAACACTTGCTTTTAATCATCTTGGCTCTCAGTTTAGGGAGTACTTGATCATCACCTTCAGAGCGCCGTAGCTCACCGTTTCACAGAGGCCGGTCACAAAGCGCGTTGTGGCCGAATCCGGACTGAGCAGGGCCTCCCGGATCAGGAACGCATCATAATCTAAATCTTGAGCGCCATGATAAGTGGCCAGCACGCAGGCGTCGGCGCTGAGTCCGCACAGAAAAAGGACGTTGCATCCCTTCTCTTTCAGCAGTCTCTCCAGCCCCGTTTTATTGAAGGCATTGGAATAGGTTTTAATGATCATCGGATCATCGGGTCTGATGAGCACCGTTTGCGGAAATTCGAAGGCCTCGCTGCCCGGTTTGGGCCCGGCCGTGGGATGGGAATGATAGATGCGGATGACCGGAAATCCCTTGTCATGAAACCGGCGGATGGCGCCGTTGATGTAGTCCAAGGCCGTCTTTTTATCCTGCTCGGACATGCTCGGAAGGAATTCGTTCTGTATGTCGATCACCAGCAAAGCCGGTTTAAACTTCTCCGTTTTTACCGTCTCTTGCCCGACGGGGCTCGCCAACGCGGACAAGACGAACATCACAAAAATAAGGACAGCGCATGTTTCTTTCATTAAACCTCCTCGACTAATCCCCGGCAAATCTAAATTCCCAGAAATAACTAGGTCAGTTTAACAACAAAAAAACCGCTGTTCAAGGGCGTATCATTGGAAGGAAGATTCCCGCGCTCCTCGGCTCTCCTTGACGTCGTTCGCCGTCTTGGGCTATGCTTTTTGCCAATGGTTGGCTGGTTTGATAGAGGCGAAAATGCGGCCGCAGCCTGCGCCGCCGAAAATCAAAATCCTATCCGCTAAAAACAGGAGGGTGTCCGATGAAAAGAAACCGTCTGCTCACGGCCGTTCTGGCGCTCATGGTCCTCATCATCCCGGCCTCTTTCGCCCAGGAGAAGGTGGACGTGGGCATGGTCAACCGCATCTGGGAGGAAGGGGTCAACCGCTCCAAAATCATGGAAACAATGAGTTACTTGACCGACGTCATCGGGCCCCGCATCCCCGGCAGCCCGGCCTACAAGAGAGCGTGCGAATGGGCCAAAGGCAAGTTCACCGAATGGGGGATGGCGAACGCGGCCATAGAACCCTGCGGAGAACTCGGCCTGGGCTGGGCCAACGAATACATCTCGGTCCACATGGTCGAGCCTACCTACGCCTCTCTCCTCGCCTACGCCAAGCCCTGGACACTCGGAACCGCGGGCAAGATAAGGGGCCAACCTGTTCTTGCCGTCGTCCGGACCAAGGCCGACCTCGAAAAATGGAAGGGAAAGCTCAAGGGCGCCATCGTGCTGACCCAGCCGCCGCGTCAGGTCCATCCCGTGTTCAAGCCCATCGCCCACCGATATACCGATGAGGACCTCAAGGAGCTCACCGAAACGCCGATCCCCATCCAACCGAGGGAGGCCCAGGTGGGAGGCGGCGGAGATAAGCCCGAGCTCAAATGGGAAGAACTCGAGGAATTCTACAGGAGCGAGGAGGTCGCCCTCCTCGTCGAATCGAGCGAGGGAAGCCGGAGTGATTTCGGGACGGTCAAGGTCGACGCCTATGAAGGGATGGGCAAGAATCACATCCTCCCCGGCCAGAGCCCGCGGATCGTGATGGCGGCCGAGGCCTATGCCCGCATCTGCCGCATCCTGGACCTCAATGTCCCTGTGACGCTTGAGGCCGAGGTCAGAAGTACGATCTTTGACCAGGACAAGCAAGGATACAACGTCGTGGCCGAGATTCCGGGAATAGACAAGAAGGGCGAGATCGTGATGCTTGGCGGCCACCTCGACTCCTGGGCCGGAGGGACAGGGGC
The DNA here is from genome assembly GCA_964353705.1 of uncultured Eubacteriales bacterium. GTDB lineage: Bacteria > Acidobacteriota > Aminicenantia > Aminicenantales > UBA8522 > UBA8522. The sequence continues at coordinate 4,813 of CAYGXD010000111.1, forward strand.
CGTCGACGACGCCTCCGGGTGCGCCGTGGCCATGGAGGCGCTGCGGATCCTCAAGGCGCTGGGAGTGAAACCCAAGCGCACCATCCGGGCAGCCCTCTGGACGGGCGAAGAGGAAGGCTTCTACGGTTCCCGGGGCTATGTCTTCACCCATTTCGGAGACACCGATAAAAACACCCTTAAAGAGATCGACTTTGAGGCCTACGAGAAAAACTGGCGGAACCCCCTGGCCGATTCCAAGAAGCTCATCGTCAAGCCCGAATACAACAAGATCTCGGGCTATTTCAACTACGACAACGGCTCAGGACGCATCCGGGGCATCTACATCCAGGAAAATTTCCAGGTCCGGCCGATCTTCGAGGAGTGGATGAAGCCGCTCCGCGACCTGGGCGTCACGACGATCGCCCTCCAGCCGACCGAGGGGACCGACCATCTGCCGTTCGACTGGATCGGGATCCCGGGGTTCCAGTTCATCCAGGACCCCTTGGATTACACCCCGGCGCTCCACCATACCAGCCAGGATATATACGATCATTGTGTTCCCGAAGACCTGGTCCAGTCGGCCGTGGTCATGGCCAGCTTTGTTTATTTCACGGCGATGCGGGATGAGATGCTCCCCCGCAAACCTCTGCCGATTCCGATCGAGGTGAAATAAAGCCTATGGACCGTCCCCGTTTTTTTGAACCGGTTTGATAAAAAGGATCAGTCGTCCTGCTTCTCGAGCGGGACGAGCGACGTCTTGACCACCACGTTTTTGACGTCCACGGGCACGAGCTCGTTCAGGATTTCCACCGGGACGGCATTCTGGTTCTGGACTTCCACGGGCAGTGTGTCGCCGGCCGTGATGTCCACCGGATCCCAGGCCTCGGACGCGTCCCTCTGGATTCCCCGGATCCTAACGTCGACTAATCCCTGGCCCGCGGCCTGGAGCGGTGGCGCCGTGCGAAGTACACCCCCCAGGCAGATCCAGACCAGGCAGACGGCAATGACCGTCAGAACCACTTTGGTGTAGAGATCGATGCGCACTGTTTCCTTCATAGGTCCTCCGTTATGGATTCCCTTCCACAGCCGGGAGCCCGCGGTGAAGCGCTTTTGCGGCTCAGCATTCTCGCGGGCCCAGCCGCCAAGAGAGCATTTGACCGGCCGCCGATCTATCGGTCCCAAACAATATAGCATTGAACATCACCTCAGATCGAGACGCATCTCATATCTATTGGTAACGTCTTCGGCCCGAAGGCCCGCTGCAACGGTGTCCTGGCGCAGCTTAACCAGAAAATCGCCGCTGATGGCCGGCTCCGTGTCCTGATGGACCATGCTGAAGCCCAGCCTTTCCCAAAAGCGCCTCCCGACCGAGCCGGAGATGGCGTAGAGCAAAGGGATCTCTTCGTAAGAATTGGCCTCGATCTCCGACCAGCCCTGGTCCTCGGCCCAGCGGACCAACTCAAGCGCCAGGCGCGTCGCCAAGCCCTTCCGCCTGTAGCGGTTCGGATCCCCGGGAGGTGATGCAATCATCAGGCAGTGGACAAACAAAGTTTTGTCGGCCAATCCCTCCCGCGGCGGGAACTCGCGGGCGGCCAGGTCGTCTTGCGGGCCGGCAGGAGGGCGCTGCTGCAGGCAGAAACCGGCGCCGCTGTCTGCGAACGAACACAGCGCCTTCGGGTAGAACCTTAGGGTGCCCACTACACTGTCTCCGTCGCGGGCCAGGATGGCACAGGCGCCGTACGTCCGCGTCAGCTTCTTGAGCAGGGGGATGTTCCGGGCTCGAGTGGACGGCCAATCGACTTCGACATTCGGCTCCGGAGCATCGATGTTTCGCCGGGTGAGCGGCCCGGCATGCAGACACCGCCAGAGGATGAAATCCTCCTTCATCGGCTCAACGATAAGATCATCCAGCATCGCAAGCCGCCCCCCGGGATAATAATCCGAAGCGTCGGGCGGGGTCAAATGAAAAATAAATGGCGGAGAATCGGACCTGGACGCCGCAGGCACGTTATTCTCTTGACTTCGTCTCCCCTTCAATCGTATGGTTTTAAACAGAAAATGGGAAAGATGGCAATGAAAGCCAGACAAAACAGCTTTTTTAGGCAAAGCTGCGCTTCCCGACAAGTTCATTCTTTGAAGGAGGATGGGATGAAAAGGACATTGATCCTGATTGTGGGATTAGGGCTATTTCTTTTGCCCCAGGCCGCCCAAGCCACCTGGACAAAGAGTCAGAGGCTGACCTGGAATTCGGGCGATTCCGCCTATCCGGCCATTGCCGTTGATTTCTCCGGCGGCGTCCATGTCGTCTGGCATGATAATACGCCCGGGAACAACGAGATTTTTTATAAGAAGAGCACGAACGCGGGGGCTACCTGGACAACAAACAAAAGGCTCACCTGGACCCCGGCCCATTCATTTAAACCGGCCATCGCTATTGATCCCTCCGGCTATATCCATATCGTTTGGCTTGATTACCCGATGGGAAACTCTGAAATCTGCTATACCAGGAGCACGAATGGAGGCGCCACTTGGGCGGCAGCCAAAAGACTCACCTGGACGTCGGGTGATTCCGAAATTCCGGCCATTGCCGCTGATTCCTCTGGCAATCTCCATGTCGTCTGGTCTGATTCAGCACCGGGGAACTGGGAGATATATTACAAAAAGAGTCTGGATGGAGGCGCCACCTGGGGGGCGGCCAAAAGGCTCACCTGGACATCAAGCAATTCCTTTGTCCCAGCCATCGCCGCTGATTCCTCTGGCAATCCCCATGTCGTCTGGTACGGTGACCAGGCCGGGAACACGCAGGTTTATTATAAAAAGAGCACGAACGGGGGCGCCACTTGGGCGGCAACTCAAAGGCTCAGCTGGACCTCGGGCGGCTCCTATTTTCCGGCTATTGCCGTTGATTCCTTAGCCAATCTCCATGTGGTCTGGCATGATTACTCGCCCGGGTTCCCTGAGATCTATTACAAAAAGAGTACGAATGTGGGATCCACCTGGACGTCAAGCCGAAGGCTGACCTGGACTCCGAGCTATTCCATGGCACCGGCCATCGCCGCCGGTTCTTCGGGCAAGCTCCATGTGGTCTGGTATGATACCACGCCCGACAATAATGAAATTTATTATATGATAAGCGCGGACTGGGGCGCTTCCTGGGCAGCCGCCCAAAGGCTCACCTGGACGTCGGGCGATTCTGAAGATCCGGCCATGAGTGTTGATTCTTCAGGCTCTATCCACGTGGTCTGGGATGATGAGACACCCGGGAACTTGGACATTTATTATAAAGTGAGCAAGTGAAACGTCAGCCGGTTTTTTGAGCTCCATCTCCGGCTACGGCAGGAGCGTATCGCCCTTGACATCCCGAATGTTTGTTTGACCGGTCGTTTCACCAGCGGAACAGAAAATGAAGTTCTGAAATCACCGAAAGGGGTCATCCCCTCCGAGAGAAGTTTGCCTCCTATTTCTTCAGAGAAAAAAGGCCGGCTTCGGCGAGAACGCCAAAGAAATCGGCGACGTCTTTGATATTCTGGTTTCCGTACTCGGCGGCCACCGCTTGGGCGATGTCAAACACGCTGCACCGGCCATCGGCGAAGTTGACCGCCTCGTAGGCGGCGTACTCTTGAAGCTTAATTCTCTCCATGACTCCCGCCCCAAGCTTTTCGACCAGGTAATCGGGGTCAAGCGGACAGACAAAGTCCGGGTTGCGGACCGGGATGACTTTGCTCCAGGCGATTTCATCCGGCGAAAGCTTCGGCGGCTCCGGCTTGATCTTCTGGGCGGCGCAAGCGGCTTTAAACACCCGGCCGGCCGAGTTCCTGTAGGACATGGCTAAGGCATCAAGCGGCTCGGTCCAGGCGGCCGCCTGGGCGGTATAATCCTTGTCCGGTGTGAACACGGCCGTCGAAACGACCGCCTGCTTCTCCCGGGCCAGCGAATGGCCGATGACATTGAGCGCCTGCGCGTGCGCCTGGAGACGTGCCGACGCATCGCCCTCTCCCCAGATGGCCTCGATCGCGTCGGAGGCCTCGGCGGCCAGGCGGCCGGCTCCGTTCCTGGTTATGAGCCACGCCATGTCCTCCGCCTCGGCTCGCTGAGCGCCGGCCAGATAGTGGGCCGCCGCCAAGCCGATCGCGCAGACCCGCCTGAGCTCCGACGGGTCCACTTTGTCCGGCGTATCGAGGCTCGTATGATGGAACGTGTCGCCGTGGTTGAACATGACCGACGGCACCTTCAGAGCTCCGTCGTTGAACAGATAATGGTCGCTTCCGCCGCTGAAAGGCACCCGGTCCCAGACAAAGGGATGGTCTGTTCCATTCACGCTCCGCAGGTTCAACGCGTCTATAGAGCGCGTGAAGTTGACAACCACATCGTTCAGGTAACTGGGCAGGGAATCCGGGGTGGCCACGATGTTGAATGTGCCGCCCGTCTTGTGGAGGTCCTCGCCGATCATGTCGCAGTTGATGGCCGCCAGGGTGTTTCGCGTCCGGTCGAGGTGGGCCTTGATGTAGGGTACTGTCCCGTTAAATTCCGGGACCCACAGGAACCGGATCGTCCGACGCGGGGCGGGGATCGCCCCAGTGTCCACCAGCCGTTTGAGGGCCCGGGCGATCTCCAGCATCCCGGCGCTGCCGCTGCCGTTGTCGTTGGCGCTGGGCGAGGGATGGCAGAGGTGCCCGATGATCAGGACCTCTTTTCCGGTCTCGTCCTTGCCCTGAAACGTCGCCGAGAGCGTTTCGATCTTGGTCTCGAAGAAGTCCGTATCGACGTCGGCCTTGAGGACGACCTTCTGTCCCTCATCGAGCAAACGTTTGAGGGCCGCGCCCTGGTTCTTGCTGACATTGAAACCAAACCCGAGCTTGTCGCGCTCTTCCCAGTCCGGCCAGAAGGCGGTGTAGCGGATCATTTGGGGATAGCCGGGCCGGACATCTGGAGCAAAGTAGGTGATGACTCCGACGGCGCCGCGCTTCTGGCAGGCCTCGCGCATAACTTCGCCGCTCGCACCCGTGGACAGGACGATCTTGCCCCGGACCTCCTTGCCTTTGTAAGCGTCCTCCCCTGCTCCCGGCCCGACGTCAACAAGTTCGGCTTCGATGTGGCCGGAGCCGCTGTGTTTGACCAGCGTCAGGGGGACTTCCTCAAACGAGCAGAGGCGCTCGCGCTGCGGCGAGGTCATCCAGAGTTCGGCCCGCTTGGCCCGCCAGCCGATGGGCGTCTTGTAGGTAAAATAACGCGTCGATCCGTTGGACGGCCAGCCCTCGATGACGGCGTCGGTATAACCCATGCTTTCGAGCTCGCCCTTGATCCAGACGGCGGCATCGTGCCAGCCCTGGTTGGCCTGGATCCGGTCGAACTCCGAGATGCGGACGGTATAGCGGAAGGCGATCTCGCCCGAGACTTCATCCGCGATAGCCCGGATGAACTGGGATGACACCAAGGGCTTCTCGGCAGCGGAGACAATCTTGACTCCCCCCAGGACGAGAATCATCAAAGACACCATGGCTAAAAGGTTTCTTCGGATCATTTCTCTCTCCCTGTTATTGGTTTTGTGCCTAATGTTCCCAGTTTTTAAGCTCTCCGGAAGCGGCGCTCTCACAGCTAGCGGGAATGCCATCCGGGCCACCGCGTCCCAATATATTGCCTCCCGATTGTCCTTGTCAACGAAACCGATGCCCCAAAAGCGAAAAGAGGCCAGCGAACTTTTTGGCCTTTAGAAGCGTATATATTTAAGAAAATGAAAAGAGCATCCAAGCGACAAGGTTCTGCCCATAGGGTGAACAAAACACCCCGGAGACCGCATCTGAAGAAAACGGTCATAGCCGCCCTGGCTTTGCTTCTTATCAACCTTGGGCTTGGAGCGGCGGTCAAAGAAAAATCAAAACAGCCGCCTCCCGCCCAGCCCGAACAGAAGGTCGTCCTGGCCGTCCGTGTCGAGGGACCCATCACCGTCGACGCTCTTCTCGAGGAATCAACCTGGAAAAGCCCGGCCAGCAACGGGTTCACCCAGAGCGATCCTCTCGACGGCGCCCCCTCCTCGGAAAGGACCGACGTCTGGGTGGCCTACGACGACAAAGCCCTCTACGTCGCCGCCTTCTGTTACGATTCCGACCCGAAGGGGATCATCAGCCGGCTGGGACGCCGGGACGCCGATGTGGACTCCGACTGGTTTCTCTTCGCCGTCGATCCTTACTACGACAGAAGAACGGGCTTTCTGTTCGGAGTCAACCCGGCCGGTTCCATCCGGGACAGTACGTTGTCCAACGATGTCAACGACGACGAGTCCTGGGACGGAGTGTGGGAGGGAAAGGCCCATGTCAACGGAAAGGGCTGGACGGTGGAAATGCGGATCCCTTTCAGCCAGATCCGTTTTCCGAAAAAAGACGAATATATCTGGGGCGTCAATTTCACGCGGATAATCAAGCGCAAGAACGAGAGAGCCGCCTTCGCCTGGGTGCCGAAGAACGAGCAGGGATATGTGTCGCGATTCGCCCGCCTGGAGGGGATAGCCGCCATCCAGCCTGGAACTCACCTGGAGATCCTCCCCTATACGGTCGCGCAGGCCCAACTGCGCCCTTCCGAGCCCGGGAACCCGTTCGAGACGGGACGCAAGACCACGGGCAAGATGGGTTTCGACCTCAAGTACGGCCTCCAGAGCAACCTGACGCTCGACGCCGCGGTCAACCCGGATTTCGGCCAGGTCGAAGTGGACCCCGCAGTCGTCAACCTCTCGGCCTACG
>CAYGXD010000112.1:0-11495 GCA_964353705.1 uncultured Eubacteriales bacterium
TCCTCTTGACTTCTCCTTCCCTTGAGGCGTATGGTTAAGTATAAAGAGCGGGACGAGACCGCAAAGAAATTTGGGGGCTTTTCTAAGGCAACCGCCCCCTGATCCATTCATTTTTAGAAGGGAGGGTGAAATGAAACGGCTGCAACTGACGCTTCTAGTGGTCGGACTATTTCTTTTTGTTCAGGCCGCCCAAGCCGACTGGACACCGGCCAAAAGGCTCACCTGGACTTCGGGCGGCTCCTATTCTCCGGCCATAGCCGTTGACTCCTCCGGCAATCTGCACATGGTCTGGTATGATGAAACGTCCGGGAATCTTGAGGTCTATTACAAGAAGAGCACGGATGCGGGAGCCGCCTGGTCAACAAGCCAAAGGCTTACCTGGAATTCGGGCAATTCCAGGCTTCCGGCCATTGCGGCTGGTTCCTCCGCGAACCTCCATGTGGTCTGGTGTGATGACACGCCCGGGAACTATGAGATCTACTACAAGAAGAGCACGGATGGAGGAGCCACCTGGTCAACCAGCCAAAAGCTTACCGGGACTTCAGGCGCTTCCTATTGTCCGGTCATTGCTGTTGATTCTTCGGGCAATCTCCAGGTGGTCTGGTACGACTCCACACCTGGGAACAATGAGATCTACTATAAGAAGAGCATGGACGCGGGAGCTACCTGGTCACCAAGCCAAAGGCTTACTTGGAATTCGGGCGCTTCCTGGCATCCGGTCATCGCCCTTGATTCCTCCGGTAATCCCCATGTGGTCTGGTATGATGATACACCTGGGAACTTGGACATATATTATAAAAAGAGCACGGATGGGGGAACCACCTGGCCTACAAGCCAAAGGCTCACCTGGACTTCGGGTGCTTCCTATTCTCCGGCCATTGCCATTGATTCCTCCGATAATCTCCATGTGGTTTGGGATGATTACACGCCTGGGTACCCAGAGATATATTACAAAAAGGGCGCAAATGAAGGAGCCAGCTGGGCGCCCAGCCAAAGGCTCACCTGGACTTCGGGCAGTTCCCATGCTCCGGCCATTGCCGTTGAATTTCCCGGCAATCTTCATCTAGTCTGGTATGATGACACACCTGGGAACCCTGAGATTTATTACAAGAAGAGCACGGATGGGGGAGCCACCTGGACAACAGGCCAAAGACTCACCTTGACTTCGGGCAGCTCCGAGTCGCCTTCCATTTCCGTTGATTCCTCTGGTAATATCCATGTCGTCTGGATGGATAAAACTCCCGGGAACATGGAGATTTATTACATGAAGGGCAATTAGGGTGGTCCTAGAAACCGAGGCCGCTATAAAGATGGAAAAAGGAAAAATTCACCGGAAAGCTGGCGTTTCGCCATCATAGAAGCGAGATAAATTGTTGTTCAATTGGGAAGTCAAGCTTGGCTGGAGGTCAAAATGTTTAAGAAAGCTCGTGGGAAAGCCCGTCTAGGAAGGCGTGATTTTCTAAAAACCACCACTCTGGCCGGCCTGACTCTCTCCCTCCCGGCCGCAGGCTTTTTCAAGCAGGATCCGGAAGCGATAAACGGCTGGTACGAAAGGCTGGCCACGGCCTTGAACAAGCTCCCCAATTCTTTTCCCAGGACAAAATCGAATATAGAGATTACTCTCCTGAAAAGGATTTTTCTTCCCGAGGAGGCCAACCTGGCCGGGAAACTGACCGGAACCATGGAACCGGCGGCCGCCATCGCCAAACGCATTGGGATGACTGAAGCCGAAACGATGAACCGGCTAAGAGCCATGATGGAACGCGGCTTTGTGTGGGGCGATCCGGGACAAGGAACATTCCGGCTGGCTCCTTTCGTCGTCGGCATCTATGAAGCCCAGCTGGAAAGGATGGATCACGAGCTCGCCCATCTGTTCGAAGAGTATCTGGATCAGGGAGGCATTGAGATCATGAGGCCCCAGCCCGCCATCCACCGGGTCATTCCGGCCCAAAGTGCGACCAAAACCGAATGGATCCTCCCCTATGACAAACTCCGTGAACTCCTTATTTCCTGTAACACATTCCGGGTGAGGGACTGCATCTGCCGGAAGCAGCAGGAACTTGTGGGAACCAGAAAATGCAGCTTCCCGCTCCATGTGGAGCTGATTTTCTATACCGGCCGCGAGTCGGCTGGCACTCCCGAGCATCCGTTTGTCACCAAGGAAGAAGCCCTGGCGGTCCTGGATAAAACCGAAAAGATCGGCCTTGTCCATACGGTCAGCAACGTGGCGGAGGGGGTTTACTACGTCTGCAACTGCTGCGGCTGCTGCTGCGGGATTCTGCGGGGAATAACGGAATTCGGGATCGAGAAGTCGGTGGCCGCCGCCAACTATTATTCTGTAATCGATCCGGCCAAATGTCAGGGATGCGGCACCTGTATCGAGCGATGCCAGATGCGTGCCGTATCGGCCCAGGGGGAGATCGCGGTCGTCAACCGTACCAAATGCATCGGCTGCGGGTTATGCGCAACAGGCTGCCCGGCCAATGTCGCCCGGCTGGAACGGAAGACCGAGGAAGAAACCGTCAACCCGCCAAAGGACTTCGCCGCCTGGGAGCACCAAAGGCTGGTGAATCGGGGATTGGCTTAACATTAGGGTCCGGCAATCAAAATTTTTCATTAAGAGCGGTTGCCCCTATCCGCGTCGGGTCCGCCCTGCCCGTTGAAGTCGCCCGCCCTCTATGTTAAAAAGGCTTTAGAAGAGTCCCTTCCGACTGGGCAGCCCTCAGGTCTCAACAGTGCCCATGGGCGGCTGGAATAAAGGAGGCACCTATGGAATGCCGGCGGGAATCCAAGAAATGGCCTGGAATTTTGGGGATGTGTTTTTTGCTCCTCATGGGTTTAGGGCTCGGAGCAGGCGCTTTTTATCAAACTCAAGATGAGGAAGACCTGGCTCGCCGGCAACTGGAATACACCCGGGCCTACTATACCAAATATGACTACCGCATCCCGATGCGGGACGGAGTCAAGCTTTTTACCACGGTTTATGTGCCGAAAGACACGAGTCAAGTTTATCCTATCCTGATGAACCGAACGCCTTATTCTATCGGCCCCTACGGGATCGACAATTACCGTCCGGTCGTCGGCCCTTCCGAGGTTTTTGAAAAGGAAGGTTTTATTTTTGTCTACCAGGACGTGCGGGGACGGTATCTCTCGGAAGGCGAGTTCACCGACATGCCCTACCACAAGACTCAATTTTCCGGACCGACCGACACGGACGAGAGCACGGATACCTATGACACCATCGACTGGCTGGTCAAGAACGTACCGAATAATAACGGCCGGGTTGGCATCTATGGCATCTCTTATCCGGGTTTCTTCGCCGCTTTCGGGATGATCGATGCGCATCCCGCTCTCAAGGCCGCCTCGCCGCAGGCACCCGTGGGAGATGTGGCCAACGGCGATGACTCCTTTCACAACGGCGCTTTCTTCCTGGCGGCGAACTTCGGATTCTATTCCTTTTTCAAGCCGCGCCCGGACGGTCCGGCGCGCCCGGAAAGACGGGGCTGGCTCGGCCTCGAAACGCCCGACGCTTACGATTTTTTCCTGAGGATGGGTCCGCTCCCCAACAGCAACGACAAGTATCTCAAAAACGAAAATCCCTATTGGAACGCCAACCTGGATCATCCGAACTATGATGAGTACTGGCAGGCCCGCTCGCTCGTGCCGCACATGAAAAATATCAGGCCGGCGGTCCTCTTTGTCGGAGGCTGGTTCGATGCGGAGGACCTGGCCGGCCCGCTGAAACTTTTCTATGCGCTGGAAAAAGGCGGGCCTTTGGGGCCGAACACGCTCGTCATGGGGCCCTGGCTCCACGGAGGATGGTCGGACATGGACGGTGACCGGCTCGGGAACCTAAGGTTCGGGTCCAAGACGGGTGAGTTCTATCGGGAAAATATCGAACTCCCCTTTTTCGTTCAGCACTTGAAGGGCAAGGGGGACGGGCTGAAGCAATCCCGGCAGGGCGCCATACCAAAAGCTTGGGTTTTTGCGACCGGAACAAACGAATGGCGGAAACTCGATGCCTGGCCTCCCCGGGAAGCCAAGGAAAAAGCCCTCTATTTCTGCCCCGGAGGCAAGCTGTCCTTTGAGCCAGCGACAGACAACGGCGAGGCCTTCGACGAATACATCAGCGATCCGGGAAAGCCGGTTCCCGTCATCGGATATATCGGTGAAGGCATGCCGGGGGACTACATGACTGAGGATCAGCGGTTCGCTTCCCGGAGGCCCGACGTCCTCGTTTATGAAACGGAACCTCTCGACCGCGACATCGTCATCGCGGGACCGATCACGCCGGTATTGAAAGTCTCAACCTCGGGAACCGACTCGGATTTCGTCGTCAAATTAATCGACGTCTATCCGAACGATTACCCCGATCCGGAGCCCAACCCGGCCATGATCCGCATGGGCGGCTACCAGCAGCTTGTGCGCGGGGAACCGTTCCGGGGCAAATTCCGCAACAGCCTGGAAAAGCCCGAGCCCTTCGTGCCCAACCGGATAGAGAGAATCGAGTTCGTCATGCCGGACGTCTGTCACGTCTTCCGGCCGGGCCACAGGATCATGGTCCAGATCCAGAGCTCCTGGTTCCCGCTGACCGACCGGAATCCCCAGAAATTCATGGATATCCCCACGGCTAGGGAAGCCGATTTTGTGAAAGCCGTCGAGCGGGTATACCGGGACGGCGCGGACGGATCCAGGATCCGGCTCCTGGTGCTGGAATGAAAAGGGTATTTGTCATTCTCTTCTTGCTTTCCATATCCTGTCTGGCCGGACAGGAAAAAACAAAGCTGGAAATTCCCGAAGGTTCAGTGGGGATGATCGGCTACGGCTCCCTGATGTCGCTTTCGAGCCTGGAACAGAGCCTGGGCCGCAAATATGAGGGGCCGACCTATCAGATCCATCTGACCGGCTATGAAAGGGCGTGGACGCATCTTCGCCCGTTCAACGAGCCGCAGGCAAACCCAGCAGACAATGTCCGATTTGATGTCTGCTATTTTCAAGACGATGTCCGCATTCCCATCGATGGAGCGGTGGAACTGAACATCTGCCCCCAAAAGAAAAGCCGGATAAACGCGGTCCTCTACGTGATCCCCAGCCAAGATCTCATCAAGTTCGATAAAAGAGAAAGGACCTACGAAAGAGTGGATGTCACCGACAAGATCGAGGAATACCGCTTTGAGGGGGGAAAGGTGTATGTTTACGTCGGACTCCCTGACCATCAGGAGAAATCCGCGCCTGACCCAAAGAGATACATCCTTTTTAAGGAATATCTGGACCAAGTGACAAGTGCCTGTGACCGCATCGGAAAGACGTTTAAAGCCGAATTCGAGGCCTCAACCCGGCCGATCGGTTACGCCATCGTGCCTTTCGCCAAAGTCGTCTGGGAAAAAGTCCAATAGCCGGGAAAGGCCGTCGTCTCAGCGCGCGCCCCAATAGCGTTGAGCCGTGATTCTATAGTAGCTTTTTCCAGACCAAAATCCCGGTTATCTCCTGGCCTCCTGACAATATGGGGAGCGTCTTCAAGGTCAGCCGATCGGCAGAAAACTCAAAAAATCGCAATTGATCCTGCCCCACCCAGTTCGGGAACAAAGAGGCTTCCACATGATGAACGACCGTACTCTTCTTGCCGTCCACTTCATATGTCCCGAAATACGCCACATACCCCTCCCCGGCCGTCTTGATCTCTTCCGGCGTGCCTCCACGCATATCCCCGGAGGCGAACCGAGGGCGGCCCGGCCGCATGAGCTGAACAGCCATTCGACCGCCGCTGTCGTACATCAGGATGCCCACCGCTTTATCCCCTAATGGGTAGCTGACTTTGCCATCCGAAGTGCGGAACTCGGATGTCACAAGTTTCCACGTGCCTATGAACTTTTGAATGGCGGTCTCGGCCTCTGCTTCTTTCCCAAAGACGCCAGGGCAAAAAAAAAGGAAACCCATGATTGCGATCCCGAGAATACCCGGATACGATCTTTTGAAGCACATCGTCTTCTCCTTCTGCGTCAGTAACGCGAGACCACGCTTTCCATACTCCGACCTCCGTCAGGGCGCGGCCCTCGCCTTCAGCTCGACTTGCCCATCTATCATCGACCGAAATGGTAAAGCGAGACGCGCAAACAGTCAATATACAGCCCTTCCCGGCGGCCGATTTGCTCGACGAGCGCGCGCCTCTCTTCTTCGATGATCAAGGGGTGACAGCTCCACGGACTTTGACCAGCCTGGGAATTGAGTCCTGCAAAGTACCAGAAAGGCATCTCTAGGAGAAATTCCTGTCCTTTTTGATGGCGAACTTTTTCCTTTGAAGTGACGTCAAAATAGATTAGAATGCGAATTTAAAGAAGGAGGCCTTATGCTAAAGACATATCCAAAAATAAGCTGGTTCTTAGGATTTCTCATTCTTGTTTCCCTCGTTTCCTCTCTCGCCGCCGACGAGAAGACGGACAAAGTCGACAAGGTTTTCGCCGAGTGGGATAACATCACGACCCCCGGCGCGGCCCTGGCCGTCATCCAGGATGGGAAGATCATCTACGAGCGCGGCTACGGCATGGCCAAGATCGAAGACGGGATCGTCATGACGCCCCAGAAGATCTTCGACATCGGCTCGACCTCCAAGCAGTTCACCGCCGCCTGCCTGGCCATGCTCATCCGCCAGGGCAAGGTCGGACTAGAGGACGATATCCGCAAGTACTTCCCCGAAATGCGGCTTTACCAGAGGCCCCTCCAGGTCAAACACCTCGTCTACCACACGAGCGGGATCCGCGATTACTGCGGACTCCTCGCCCTGGCCGGATTCCGCCCCGAATCCGACTGCCCGAACGTCGATGAAGTGCTGGATGTTATTTTCAAGCAGAAGGCGCTCAATTATGCCCCGGGTGAAGAATTCTCCTACACCAATTCCGGCTATTTCCTGATGAGTCAGATCGTCGAAAGGGTGAGCGGCAAATCGTTGAACGCGTTCGCCCAGGAGAATATCTTCCAGCCGCTGGGCATGACCCACACCCTCTTCCAGGACGACCACACCCAGATCATCCCCAACCGTGCGACCGGCTACGAGCCCTCGGAAAAAGGCTACAAGATCAGCATGAGCAACTGGGACGCGACGGGCGACGGGAATGTCTATACGTCCATCGAAGACCTCTATCTCTGGGACCAGGCCTTTTATAACCATAAATTGGGGAAAGAGCTGATGGACTTCCTGCATACGACCGGCACTCTGAACAACGGGAAAAAGCTCGACTACGCTTTCGGGCTTTTCATCGGCGAGCACAAGGGTCTCAAGACCGTCAGTCACGGGGGGGCCTGGGCCGGCTTCCGCTCCGGCTTCGTCCGCTTCCCGGAACAGAAGTTCTCGGTCATCTGCCTGACCAACCTCGGCAGCCAGAATCCCGACGATCTCTGCCATAAAGTCGCCGACATCTACCTGGCCGACCTCATCAAGGAAAAACCCAAAGAGGAAAAAAAGAAGGCCGAGCCGATCACCCTCTCCAAACAGGAGCTCGAAGAGAAGGTTGGAAACTACAAAGACCAGAGGTTCGGCATCTGGATATCCGTCTTCATGAAAGACGACAAATTGAGGCTCTCCGCCATGGGTCTGGATCTGGAGTTGGCGCCGCTAACCCGGACGCTCTTTGAAGCCCAGAATGCTCCCGTCGATATCTCCGCGGAATTCCAGCCGGACGCCAAGGGCAAAACGAACCGGGTGTCGGTCAGTGCCGGGGGTGTGGAACGTTACAACCTGGTCAAGGCAGCGCCGCTCGCGCCTCTCACTCCCGCGCAACTCAAAGAATACGAAGGCGACTATGTCAGCGAAGAATTGCTGAACGCTAAATACCGTTTTGTCGTCGATAAGGACAGCCTGATGCTGAAATTCAGGAGCTTCCCGCCGACGCCATTTAAGGCGATGGCGCCGGACCAGTTCGCCCAGGAGGGTTTCGGGATTGACTTTGTCCGCCAAGGGAAAAAGATCACCGGCTTCAAGTTCAACATGGGGCGCGTCGCGGGCATCGAATTCGTGAAAAAGTAAAGGGTAAGAAGGCCCTCCATCTATTGCAATGCCCTCCAGGCCGAAAGCAGGGCGAAGTTAAGGTGAAAACTTGAACCCCATCCGGCGGCGGCAATTCCTGAGAACAATCGCCGTCGGGACCGGAGCAGCCGCGGCCCTTCCATCCGCCCTTTTCTTCACCTCCTGCACGACCCGCGGCCGGCGGCCAAATGTCATCCTCATCCTGACCGATGACCAGGGCTACGGCGACCTCGGCTGCCACGGGAATAACAGACTGCGGACACCGGCCATCGACCGCCTTTACCGGGAAAGCGTCCGGTTCACCAACTTTTACGCCTGCACCCTCTGTTCGCCGACCCGGGCCAGCCTGCTCACGGGAAGGTATAACTACCGGACCGGAGTCATCGACACTTGGGTCGGCCAGGCCCTCATGCGCACCGAGGAGCTCACGATCGCCGAGCTTTTGAAGAAGGCCGGCTACCGGACCGGGATCTTCGGCAAATGGCACTTAGGAGATAATTATCCCCTGCGCTCCCTGGACCAGGGATTCGAGGAGTCGCTCGTTCACAACGACGGCTTGCTCGGTTCCATCTCCGACCCGGCGGATAATCATTACGACGATCCCATCCTCCAGCACAACGGCCGGACGGAAAAATGCAGGGGTTACTGCACAGACGTCTTCTTCAACGCCGCGATGGATTTCATCTCGGCCGACCGCAGCCGCCCCTTTTTCGTCTACCTGGCGACCAATGTCCCCCACTACCCTCTTGAAGTCGCCGATTCCTACGCCCAGCCCTACCGCGAGATGGGGTTCGACGAAAAGACATCCCGCACCTACGGAATGATCGCCAACCTGGATGAGAACATCGGCCGTTTACTGGATCGCCTCGAGGAATGGGCGCTCGAGGACGACACCGTCGTCATTTTCATGAGCGACAACGGACCCCAGCATGGCGACCGCTACAACGCCGGGCTGCGGGACATTAAAGGATCCATGTATGATGGCGGGATCAGGGTCCCGTTTTTCGTGCGCCGGCCGGGCCGCTTGGCCGCGGGCCGCGATGTCGACCGCATCGCCGCCCACATCGATGTGCTGCCCACTCTTCTGGAAATTTGCGGCGTTTCCCCTCCGGCCCGCCTCAAACTGGACGGCCGCAGCCTCGGGCCCCTCCTCTCGGATCCCGGAAAAGAGGAGTGGCCCGACCGGATGCTTTTCTTCCAGCAGTGCCGGCCTGATCCGGAAGGGATCGACCGGCCCCGTCCCTTCACCCACTGCGCGGTCCGGTCCCAGCGGCACAAAATAGTCATGACGGCGGCCGATCCGGCCGAGCAGGAAACGAAGGCCGTCGGGCTCGAGGAAACCCAGCTCTTCGATATGGCCGCCGACCCCGGCGAAAAAAGGGACATCGCCCGGGACCATCCGGAAGTCGTCCGGGAAATGCGCGCCGCCTATGAGAGCTGGTTTGAGGACGTAACCCAGGGGATTCGATCTCCGGTCAGAATCCCGCTCGGCGACCCAAGGGCCAATCCCACGACCCTGTCGACCCAAGATATCAGCGGGCCTGGCGCGCCCCAGCTCCCATTCAGTTGGAGCGGCGCCAGACGTCTGTTGGCCAGTGAGGTGTGCGGAGCCGGCTATTGGAATGTCGAAGTCGTCCGCCGCGGGACTTATGAGCTGACGTACCGGCTGGGACCGAGAGAGGCGGATTGGATCCCTCCCCTCAAGCCCGGCCGCGCCCAGCTCAGGATCGGCTTCACTGAATATGAAACAGAGATTCCTCCGGATGCGAAGGAAGTCCGTTTTCGCCTAGAGCTCGAGGCGGGTCCGGGCGAATTGGAGGCCTATCTCACCGGCCAGAGGACGGACGGCCAGAAAATCTCACCTTTTTTTGTGGACGTCCTCTATTTGGGAAACGAAACGAAGGCGAGATAAAAGACCGTCACATTTTTTGGGGAACGAGATGGAGAGAAGAGTTTTTTTACGTTTGTTGGCTGCGGGCGGTGCTGTCACGGTCCTCCCCTCCTCCCATTTCCTCGCCTCCTGCCGTACGACCAAACGGGCCCTCCGGCCCAATTTCATCCTCTTCCTGGCCGATGACCTCGGCTACGGAGACCTCGGCTGCTACGGGAATCCCATCAACCGGACGCCCAACCTGGACAGGTGCGCATCCGAGGGCACGCGGTTCACTGATTGCCACGCCGCCGGGACGGTCTGTTCTCCTTCCCGCGCCGGCCTCCTCACGGGACGTCATCCCTACCGCTCGGGCATTTATTACCTCCTCGGAGGCGGAGCCCACCTTCGACGCGAAGAGGTTACCGTGGCCTCGCTCCTCAAGAAGGCCGGCTACGACACCTGCTTCGTCGGCAAATGGCACCTTAGCCGGCTGGACGATCCCGGGGCGGGGCAGCCCACGCCAGGCGACCATGGGTTCGACCATTGGTTCGCCACCACCGAGAACGCTTTCGAAGGGCCTGAGAACCCTCAGAAGTTCATCCGGAACGGCGAGAAGGCGGGCTCGGTCCGGGGCTGGTACTGCGATGTGATCGTCGATGAGGCGATCTCCTGGCTGAGAAGCAGGAATGAACTCGAAAAGCCCTTCTTCCTCCTGGTCTGCAGCCATGAACCCCATACCCCCATCGCCCCGCCAGCAAGTTATGCGGACTTGTACGACAACGACGAGGTGGAGAGGCTGGAAAAGACTGTCGGCTATGGAGGAGTGCCGCGCGACAAAGAAGGGATCGGGAAGAACAAGAAATATTATTACGGGACAGTGACCCAGCTCGATCATGCGTTTGGGAAGCTGATAGGCGAGTTGGATTCGTTGGGCAGAAGCAAAGACACCCTCGTTCTTTTCACCAGCGACAATGGCCCGGAATACCCCGTTAACAGGCTGGAATCAAAAGGGGAATGGGACGATCCCATACGGGACCGCTGTTTTGGGACCCCGGGCCCGTTGCGGGGAATGAAGCGTTTCACGACCGAAGGCGGACACCGGGTTCCTGCGATCGCCCGCTGGCCGGGCCACATCGAAGCCGGGACAACCACCGGCGCCCTCGTTAATGGTACGGACGTCCTGCCGACGCTCTGCGAGTTGGCCGGAGTTCAGCCGCCGGCGGGCCGGGCTATCGACGGCGAAAGCATCGTCGAAGCCCTTCGCGGGAAGGATTTCAAGAGACGAAATCCCATTTGCTGGAATTTCCCAGCCCATGAGTACTCTTTCATCCCTCCCATGGTTTTAAGGTACGGGCCCTATACACTCGTGTCCTATTTCGGAGAAAAGGATCCGGACGAGACCTGGATGGACTGGATTAAAACCGCCCGGCCCGAACGATTCGAACTCTACGACCTGAGCCGGGATATCGCTCAGCGGGAGGATCTGTCCGGAGCGATGCCCGCCAAAGTCCGGGAGTTAGCCGCTAAACTTGAGGCCATATGGAAGGAAATCCAGGCGGACGCTCCCGTCTGGCCGGACTGGAAGACATATTAATACGGGCG
>CAYGXD010000113.1:0-11415 GCA_964353705.1 uncultured Eubacteriales bacterium
GATATGCCGGGCAAAGATGCCAAACCCATAGAAATATTCGCTGAAGTCGTTTGGCAGAAAAAAACTGAGATGGGGTTTCTTACCGGATTAAAGCTGGTCACTTGAAATAGGGTTCTATTAACAACCTACTCAGACGGCTGCGGCAATCTTACTTTCCAATTCCATACAGAATGAGAAGAATGATGAAGGGCTCCACCGGAAGGCGATGGCGCACATCGGTCACCAGCAAAAAGCCGCAAACGAGCATCAGGCTGACGATCACAATTATGGGCAGTACGATCAAGGAGCCGCGCCGGCAGGCCTTGTAGAATCCCAGAAGCGTCAGAGTACCGAGAAGTACGCCCAGGCCTATAAGGTCGAGTCGGTGCTGAGTTCTCCAAGGGGAGTTTGGAGTGTCTCCGTTTGAAACAGGGAGAACTCCCCGACCGAATCTAATTTCGCTCCGCAGTCCGAACAGAAAAGCGACGTATCGGCATTTTCAGTCTGACATTTCGGGCACTTGGTGGCCACTGCTGATCCTTTCCAGCTGGGAAGAGATTATCAAGGAATGGGAAAATTAGTCAACTGAAAATGAAATGGAGCAGGCGGCCATCTTGACACGCTCTCCGGTTTGAAGAAAAATACCGCATTACGAAAATTCAGGAGGTATCCCATGACAAGAACAAAGCGCTGCTCCACATGCGCCGGCGCCGCCCTTGCCATCCTCGCCTGCTTTGGACCACCGATCTTCGCCCAGGGGACTCCGACCGGGACCCCCGTTTATACCCTTGAATCCGATGAGGAGATCCTCGATCCCGAGAGCACGATCGCGATGTCTGCCGAGGCCGCCGATGTGATCCTTGTCCTCGCCAAGGGCGAAGAGAAAAATCCTCCTTATTTCGTGTTCCGCGATGGAAAAAAGACGGGCCCCTATGCCAAGATCGGGGATGCGCTCAGAGCCGCCTACGAGGGCAGGGAAAATACGCTTGGGAAACGGCGCGAGTGCGCCTCCTATGATCCGGGCGAGCCTTCGGACAGTGCGCGTCCCGAGACCGATTCGGCCGCTGGAGGCAAGCAGGTCGTAAAATTCAAGGGGAAGACCTTCGGTCCCTATATGATGGTTTTGATGGCTCGGGGGACGCCCGACGGTGCGACGGCCTACTACACGGCCAGCGACAACGACAAAGCCTGGTTCGGAAGCTCGGACGGCCGCGTCGTCTCGTTCGGCGGGATCCCGACGGAACTCAAGTTCAGCCCCGACGGAAAGAGCGCCGCGGTCATGGTCGAGGGGAAGCTCAGCCTGGCCGAAATGAACAACCTGGGCAAGCTGCCGCCGGACAAGCTGGCCGCCGCCCTGAAGGACCAGGAGAAAAAATCCATCTATACGATCGACGGCAGGACCTTCGGGCCGTTCACTAAATCATTTTCATTCTGGTATGCCAAATCAAGCAACGATCTTTACTACCGGGTCGGTGATGATGTCTTCAGGAACGGGGCCCTCATGTTCAAGGCCGGCTCCTTCGATAGGTGCCAATTCTATCCGAGTCCCGACGGCAAGACATACGCCATGTCCAACTATGAGAGCATCATCTTCAGCGACGGCCAGTCTTTCCCATCTCCGCTCGACGTCGTCGTCTTGCAGCGCGCGGGCAAGACCGTCTACCGGTGGATTACTCTCGAAAACAATAAAAAACTCGTAGTCTATGAGCGGGCGATGTAGCCTGGGGACTGCGATCGTTGACGGCTAGAGCGCGCCGGCCCGTTCGAGCGATCGCGGCGGCGGCTGTCGTTTTCTTCGGGATACTGGCCCCTTCGGCCACGCCGACCGCCCTGGACGCAGGCGAAGACTATCGCGCGATCTTCGGCGAAAAATATGCCGAAGCAGAAAAGTACCTCACGGAACGCCCCTGGATAGCCGAGGCCCTGCGGCTCCCTCCGGAAGAGACGCGGGTCGCCCTGGCCGTCGTCTTTCCGGAGATCATCCGGTTCAGCTACCTCCAGGACATGATCCAAGTCCGCGCCCTCAAGGTGCTCTACGTCCAGTACGGCCGGAAATACGCCAATTTCTCGGTCGGCCATTTCCAGATGAAGCCCTCGTTCATCGAGCTCCTCGAAGCCGATTGGAACAAGCTCGTTGGCGCTGAAGAGAAGTCGGTTGCCGGAATCCCCGCCTTCGATCTCAGCGACACCAGTGAAGCCCGCAAGGACAGGATCCTCCGTCTCGACGAGATGCGCTGGCAGGTTGACTATCTGCGCGTGTTCATGACGGTTATGCAGAAGCGGTATGGGAATGTCATTTTCAGCGGCACCGAGGACCGCCTGCGCTACTACGCCACGGCTTATAATGCGGGATACGCGGCTGGGGAGGAGAAGCTCCGGCGAGCGATGCAGGCGAGGCATTTTCATCTGGAGCTCTTCTCCCCCAAACAGACCTATAACTATGCCGACGTCGCCGTTTTCTTTTTCCGGCGATCGGCATCATAACCCAATTCCGACAAAGGAAATGAGGAACCATGAACTCAAAATCCGTCATGTTGTGGATCTCCGTTATCTTGGCTTTGTTTTGCGGATTAGGCCTCAAAGGGGGGCCGTCCCTTTCCGGGGAACAGCCTCTTCTCCCGACGCCGGCTGAGGAAGCGGCTTACCTCCGGTACACTCAAAACGAGGCCATCGCCGCTTTCCTCAGCGCCTTGGACGCCCGGGCGCCAGAGCTCGCCGTCATGGTCGTCGGCCGGTCGCTCCCCACGGACGAGTATGGCGCCAAGGATATCTTCCTGGCCGTTCTCAGCGATAGACCAGCCCCAACGCCCGAAGCCCTCGACCGGACCAAACCCACCGTCCTCGTCATGGCCGCCCAGCACGGCAACGAGCAGTCGGCCAAAGAAGCGGCTCTGTGGCTCCTCCGGGATCTGGCCCAGGGGGACCTCCGGCCGCTCCTTGGGAAGGTCAACGTCCTGGTCATTCCCCAGACGAATCCTTACGGCAATTTCATGAATATCCGGCAGAACGAGATCGACCTGGACATGAACCGCGACCATATCAAGCTCGAGGCCGCCGGCGTGCGGGCTATCCACCGGGTCTTTCGGACCTGGATGCCCGAGGTGACCATCGACGTCCACGAGAAGGGCGATGATTACTACCGAGTTTCGATCGGCTGCGTTTCCAACATCAACATCGCGCCCGGCCTCCAGGGCTTTTCCCGCCGGGCCATCCTGCCCGAGGTCGAAAAGAGCCTGAAGAAAAAGAACTTCACCTTCCACGAATACCTGGTCACCGAGGACCTGGATGTCGACGCCTCGTCGGGCGCCACCTCCGAAACCGGCCCGGCCGGCCCGCGTGAAGAGATGAAGCGTTTCTCCACGACCGATCTCAACGACGGCCGGAACAGCTTGGGCATCTTCGAAACGCTGTCGTTCATCCAGGAAGGCGCCTCCCGGGATGACCTGGAAACCCTGCAAGAAAGGACGTGCTGGCAGTACAGCGGCCTCCGCGCTTTCCTCGAAGCGGTGGCCGGGCACGGCCCGGAAGTCCTGAAGTTGGTCCGCGACGACCGGGCCCGCCTGGGCGCTGCGGATTTGCGGGTGAATGAACCGTCGGATTTCCTGCGCGAACTCGTCCGGACGGCGGAGAACGGAGAAATCGCTCTCCAGGAGAAAGTCGCGGAGAAATTCCGCAGTCTCGGCTGCTCCGTGGATGTCCTGACTATATCCCCCTCGGAGCTCAAATTGAAGAACGAGTTCTCCTCCTCCGAGTCAACGGGGTCTGAAAAGCGGACGAGCGTCGTCGGCGTTTGGAAGGGCAAGGGCGGAGGGAGGAGCCTTCTTCTTTTCGCTCACCCGGACGGCGAACCGCGGCCCAAGACCGCCTTCAAATACCCTGCCTATGGGGGCGTTGTCGAGGATGGCCGCATCTACGGCTGGGGCGTTTCCGACGACCTGGCTGGAATAGCGATCATGGCGGCGGCTGTCGAGACGCTCCAGGCCTCCGGTTTCAGGCCAGGAGGGGATGTAATCCTCTGCAGCACGCCGGCCAAGCGCGGAGCCCAAGGGGTCATCGCCTTGCTCGAGAAAGGATATCTGGCCGATGGGGCCCTTTATCTGCACCCTGCGGAGTCGGGCGCGGGTTTACGGGAGGTAAAAGCCATCGCCTCGGGCATGTTGAGGTTTCGTGTGGCCATCTCAGGGAAACAGCCGGAGACCAGCGAGCCGGGCAAGACTGCCTTTGCCCATCTCGGCGTCAGCGCGCTGGAAAAAACTCTCATCATCGTTCGAGCCTTGAAGGAGCTGGATGAAGAGCGCGGCCGCAGAGTCAGGCACCCGGCCTTGGACAAAGCTGTGGGACGTTCCACTAATCTCCTGATCGGTCATCTTCGGGCGGGAGAGCAAGGCCAATCGACTCAGGTTCCGGTGAACTGCATCCTTGAGGCATCTCTGACCTTCCCCCCGAACGAATACCTTCCGGCCGTACAGAAAGAAGTAGAAACGACTATCCAGAAAGCCGCGGCCGGTGATCCCTGGCTTCGTGAAAATGGGCCCCGAATCGAGTGGCTTTTCGGCACCCAGGGGGTAGAGATCCGCGAAGACCACCCCCTTTTTCAAGCTGTCTCACGATCGATCAAGGCAGTGACGGGCGAGGCGCCATTCGTCAATCCCCTCCATTCCGCCAGCGATATCCGAAATCCTATCCTCTTCAGCGACATTCCCTGCATAGGAATCGGCCCTCTCGCGGGGACTTTGGACCATGACGGCTTCCCCGATGCCTGGGTGGATGCCGGGGATTATCTCAGGGCGGTCGAGGTCACAACCCGGATCATCCGGGAGTGGTGCGATTCCGGTAACGTCCCCTGAAAACAGCGGAATAATGGCCAATTTTACAGGACAATAAAAACCCAAGCGGCGGTTCCCTTTTATCCACCAGGCGGAAAATCCTTGGCGATCGACCGCGCGGCTTCGACCGACTCGAGAAGGGACTCGACCGTGACGGCCGGGGAAATGGCGACGAAGCGGAGGGCGGCCCGGCCGCCGAGCCGCGTGATGGAGACGGAGCGCTCTCCGCCCGCCTGCATCCGGCTGTAAATGTGAAGCTGCAGGGCGTCCAACCGCTCAACCGAAAGACCTTCCGGAACAAGGCGCAAGCAGAGAATGCCCGTTTCCGGTTTGTGGCAGAGTTCGATATCGGGCGCTCCGGCGAGCTTTTCAGCAAAGCCTTTTATGGCCGCCAGGGGCGCCCGCAGCCGCCAACGCAGGCCCGCAGGCCCCAAGTGCCTCAGGCACGCGGCGAGAGCGAGGGCCGACATCGGCCGCGTCGAGGGAGCCGATTTCAGCCCCGGGTTCGGGTAAGGGTCATCCCGGCGGTTGAAATATTCACCATAGATGGCCATTCGCCGGAAATCATCGCGCTGTTTCACAAACAGGATAGAACTGGGGATGGGGACTCCGAGCTGTTTATGGGGATCCCAGGAAACGGAATCGGCCCGGCTGAAACCCGCAAAGAGCGGCGCGTATTCGGGCACCAAAGCATAGGCCAAACCATAGGCGCCGTCGACATGCATCCAAATGCGGGTCCCTTCACACACATCGATGATCGACGCCACGGGATCCACCGCCCCCGTGGAAGTCGTCCCAGCTGTCGCCACGACCGCGAAGACATTCTCGCGAGCCTTCCTATCCGATAAAATCCGCTTCAGGCAGTCTGGGTCCATCCGTTGCCGCCCGTCCACGGGGATGCGGATAAGGCTTTGTTCGCCGAGACCCAGCATGCGGACGGCGTGGCGGACCGAGAAATGGGCCTGCTCGGAAACCGCGACGGCCAAGCTTTCCGGACTGCCGAAGCCGCCGACCCCTTTCTCCGCAAGGTCGAATCCGCGGTCTTCGGCCTTCCGGTGAAGGGCGAGGTACAAGGCCTGCTGGTTGGCATATGTTCCGGAATAAAGGAACGTGGCATCGGCCGTGCCGGGAAAACCGAAGAGGCTGCAGAGAGCCCGGCCGCAGAGCTCTTCGAGGACGGCCCCGCCGGGCGAGACCTGCCAATTCGTGACGCCCTGGTTCCACCGGAGGGCAACCGCGGCTCCGAGCTCGGCTCCGCCTTCAGGCGCCGAATTGAAAAAGGAATGAAAGGAGGAGCGGCTGTAATCCACGAGATGCGTGACAAGGCGCTCGTCGATGAGGCGTTTAAGGACATCGAGCGGCAAGCCTTCCTCGCCGAAATCAACGAGAGGCCTTAATTCCTCCGCGATCGCATCCGGCTTCGCTCCGGAGCATATGCGCCGATCCAGGGGGCTCATTTTATCAGCACTCCGGATGGTACCGCCGGGCTTTGCTCGTAGAAATCCCGTATCGGCTCAGCCCGGAAGCGATGATCAGGCCGCAGACAACACCGTCGAGGACCGGGACGCCCAATCTCTCCTGGAGGCGCTTGTCGAGCCCGGCCAGGCCGGCGCAGCCGAGGACGATGACCTCTGCCCCGTCTCTCTGGACGGCGGCCTGGGCGGTCCGGAAATATCGCTCTTCCTGCAGCTCATTCGCCCACTCCGCTTCTGGCGCCCGGACCGAGGCGAGCAGGCCCCTCAGGTGATATTTCTCTATGAGCGCCTCTTTATTCGGTATCGAGTGCGCGGCCGTCGAGACGACCGAGAACCGGTGTCCCAGCATCGTGGCGAGCTTCATCGAGGCCTCGCCGATCCCGACGACGGGCTTCCGGCTGATCTCTTTCATCAGGTCGAGGTTCGGATCGCAATGGCAGGCGACCACGAAAGCATCGAAGACGTCGTGGTTGTCGCGGAGGAGCTTGATCATTCCCGGGGCGGCCCGGGCCTGGTCCTCATACGTTTCGATGAACGACGGCGCGCCCGGCGTCGCCAGGCAGACGACGTCGGGTTCCCCGGCCGCGAACGATCGCGCGGCATCTCCGATCTTGCGAGTCATATCGGCGTCGCTGTTGGGGTTGATGATGAGGATCCTCATGCTTCCCTCCTCACGGCTTCTCGGATATATTTCCGGGTCCGGTCGGTGATCTCCGTGGCGTAAGCATTCCGCCCCTCCAGATGGTCCTTCATCAGGGCAAAGAAGGCGCCGCTCAAGGCCAGGAGGGCGATGAGATTCGGGACGGCGCAGACGCCCACGGCAATATTGGCGAATACCCAGAGGCGGTCGACGTCCGAGAAGCCGGCGAAGATGATTCCGGGTAAAAGGTAAATCCATTTAAGCCAGCGGAGAGACGCTCTCCCGAACGCGTCCGAGGCGGCGGTTTCGAAATAGATGTAAAAGCCGATCTGCGTCGTCAAGCAGAAGGTCAGGATGGCGAAAGAGACGATCGCCGAGGCGATGCCCGGCGAAAGGGCCGTCCCGAAGGCGGCGATAACGAGCTCGATCCCCGTTGTTCCGCCGTCGAGGACACCCGTAGACAGGATGGCAAAGGCGGAAATCGTGCAGATGACGATAGTATCTACAAAGACTTCGAAAGCGCCCCACATTCCCTGCCGGAAGGGATGCGGGGTATCGGCGGTGGCGTGGGCCATGGGCGCCGTTCCCAGCCCGGCCTCGTTGGAGAGCATCCCCCGGGCCATGCCGTACTTGATGGCCGCAGAAACGGCGTGGCCGGCAGCGCCCGCGGCAGCCGGGACCGGAGAGAAAGCGTAACCGAAGATCATCGCCAAAACGGCCGGGATCTTCCGGGTATTCATAAAGAACACGATGAGGCCGCTCAAGATATAGACAAAGGACATGAATGGGACCAGCCGTTCGCAGAACCGGCCGATCCTCCTGATCCCGCCGATGATGACCGCCGCCGTAACCGCGGCCATGGCCGCGGTCGTGATGTAAGGGTTGAGGCCGTAGCCTACAAAAAAGGCCCGGCCGACAGTATGGGACTGAAGGAGCGTGGCCGCGAAGAGGGCGTTGATGACGATCCCGAAGCTGAACGCCTTGGCTAGGATAGGCCAGCCCAGTCCCTTCCTAATGTAGTGCATAGGCCCGCCGCGGACCCGCCCGTCGCTATCGGCGTCACGGTAGTGGACGGCCAGGGTGATCTCAGCCGTCTTGGTCATCATCCCCAGAAAGGCGAGCAGCCACATCCAGAAAACCGCTCCCGGGCCTCCGAGAGAAAGGGCTGTGGCTACTCCGGCCAGGTTCCCCATGCCCACCGTGCTGGCCAGGGCGGTCGAGGCGGCCTGGAAGGGTGTAAGTCGGCCATTCCGGGCGTGGACTCCTTTCTTGAAGACCGACCCGGCCGTTTGCGAAAGGATAAAGCCAAGCTTGCGGAATTGAAAAAACCTCGAGCGCAGGCTAAAAAACAGCGCTGTGGCTGCAATGAAGCCCATGGTCCAGGGACCCCACATAACGGAATCCACCCGGCCGGCGAACTCAAGCAACTGCTCGAACATCTTTGGGATGGCCTCGTTCTTTTCCGTCAGAATACCCAGAGGGAGAAGCACTTGTCAAGGCCGGCGATCTCGTTGCCCGCGGCCTGGATATGTCCGGTTTTCACCTTATGGCTCGAGATGACGGGCGGCGCGGCCTCCCCCGCTCCCTCCGATTGACTTTAAAAGCGCTGGGAGATATCGTCTGATCATGAAAAACATTCTTGGGCTCCTGGCTTCCATCGGCCTCGGATGGTTCTTGTCCGGCCTCATCTATGCCGTCCTGGGGAGCACCGCACATCCCCAAAAGGAAGAAGTCCGGCCGGCCCCCAAGATCGCGGCCAACCTCGTGTTTTTTTATTACCGGGACCTCGGTGCGGCTCAGCGCTTCTATGAAGACACCCTCGGTCTCGAACGTGTCCTCGACTATGGTTTCGCTTCGATCCACCGCGTCGGTCCGACGTCCTATCTCGGGCTGGTCGACGAGACGCGAGGCATGCACAGGGCCACCGAACCCAAGACGGTGACGCTTTCCTTTGTAACCGAAGAGGTGGACGGCTGGTATGAGCATCTCGTCGCCCGGGGCGTGCCCATACGCAACGCTCTTCGGGACGCGACGCGGCATCCGACCCGGGGCTTCGTCGCCACCGACCCCGAAGGCTACTTCCTGGAATTCGAGACCTTCCTCGATCATCCTCAAAATGTGAAATTGAGGGAGAAGCTGCGGGGCGTCGCGCCCCTTTATCCCAAGTCAGGGCCGGGCGCGGTCCAGGCAGGGAGGCCGTCCTCTCTCGGAGTGCAGGCGACGGTCCTCTGGCTGTACTACAAAAATATCCCTGTCGCCCAGCGCTTCTACCAGATCGTGATGGGCCAGAGCCTTCTCGTCGACCAGGGTTTCGCCAAGGTCTACTCATCGTCCGGTGCGGGATTCATCGGCCTCGTCGACGAGGCCCAGGGGCTCCATCGCTTTTCGGAGGCCAAGGCCGTCAACGTCGCCTTCATGACACCCGAGCTCGAGGCTTGGCAAGAGCGGCTGAAGGGCGGCGGCGCCGCCATCCGGGATCCACTTGGGCCCGCCGAAAAGGGCCGGGTCCGGGCATTCGTTGCCCTCGATCCGGCCGGCTATTTTCTGGAGTTCAACTGGTTCTCTTCCGCCCCGGAAAACAAGAAGCTCATCGAGCTTCTCGGCAATTAACTCCTTCTTCGCTCCGTCGGTGACAGGAGCGAGCGGTGGAGGTAGCGGCCGCGGCCCTCATTCCCGAGGAAATTCTCTCCGTCGACGATGAGATCGCCCCGGGACCACACCTTGAGGATTTTGCCTGTAACCGGAATACCCTCGTAAGCCGACCAGTCCGCTGCCATGTGAAGCGTCTCCCGGCCCATGATCCATTGCGCCCGAGGATCGAGAAGAACTATGTCGGCGTCGGCACCGGGTTTGAGGCTTCCCTTTCCGGGAGCGAGGCCGAAGAGACGAGCGGGCGCCCCAGCCGTAACTTCGGCCAGACGCGGCAGGGATATCCGTCCCCGGGCCACTCCTTCCGAGTAAAGGAGCGGAAGCCTGACCTCGATCCCCGGGATGCCGTTCGGGCACAGGTCGAAACGGGCGGCTCCCATGAGTTTGGCCTTCCAGGAATAGGCCGCATCGTCGGAGCTGATTTGGGAGATCGCCCCATCCCGGACGGCTGCCCAGAGCTTTTCGCGGATCTCGGGCGTACGCAGCGGCGGCGAGCAGATCCACTTGATCCCGTCGTCGCGGCGGAGCATGTCCTCTGTGAAAATGAGATAATGGGTGCAGGTTTCGGCCTGGACGTCGATCCCCTCTTCCCTGGCCGACGCGACGAGGTCGATCCCTTCGGCCGAGGCCAGGTGGACGATGAACAGGCGGCCTCCGGTCGTACGGGCGGCGTCGATGGACCGGCGGATAGCCTCGTTTTCCACCTCGGGCGGCCGGCTGCGGGCATGATAGATGGGCCGGACGAATCCGCCGCGGATCAGCCGGGGAATGTTGGCTTCCAGGGCGTCGTTGTCCTCGGCGTGGACGAGGAGCATGCCGCCAGCCCGGCGGAGGGCCGCGAGGATCCTTTTGAGCTCATCGGAACCGACCATTAGCCCTTCTTTCCGGTAGGTCAAATAGCATTTGACGGTCGGCGCCCCGGCCGCAACGATATCCGGGATCCCGGCGATGGTCTCGGACGAGGGATCGGTGAGGACGGCATGGACACCCCAGTCGATGACCGCCCGTCCCGCGGCTTCCTCCTTCTTTCTTTCGACCGTCCGCAAAAGAGGCTCGCCCGGGATCTGGTTCGAAAAATCGATGACCGAGGTGACCCCGCCGAAGGCGGCCGCGCGGGTGCCGCTCGAATAATCATGCACGCTCACCGTGCCCATGAATGCGTCGTTGAAGTGGACATGGGTGTCCACGGCGCCCGGAAGAACGATCAGGCCGGAGGCATCGATGTATTCCTCGGCGCGCGTGCCGGCCAGCCGCCCGACCGCCGCTATCGTCTCGTCTTCGACGAGAAGATCCTGCTCCGAAGCGGAATCCGGGGTGACGACCGTGCCTCCGCTGATCAGGATACTTCGCTTCCTCGGTTTCCTCATGTCCGTTTCATTCTCTCCTCATCCGAGAGCGTTGTAAAGACCAGGACCCGGAGTGTCGCATCTTGCCGCCTGTCGTCGCCGCCGCGCGCCCGACCGCGGACCTCTCCGGAAAGATTGACACGCGTTCGCGGGCTAAGCTAAAATTGTCTGGGGAGAGGAACCTCCCGAATTGCCGAACGCGGACGGCGCGTTTTTGGATCACCTAAAAAAAGAGTTTAGGACATAAGGGAGGAGACGCGGATGAAATGGTTACAGAAGTGCTCGGACTATGCCTATGCTTTGCTTCGCATCATGGCGGGACTCATGTTCGCCTTCCACGGTGCCCAAAAACTCCTGGGATTGTTCGGCCAGTCGCGGCCGCCGCTGGGTTCTCTGCTCTTCTTTGCCGGGATCATTGAGCTCTTCGGCGGCCTGGCGGTGATGATGGGGCTGAAAACCCGGCTGGCGGCCTTCATCTGCAGCGGCGAGATGGCCGTGGC
>CAYGXD010000114.1:0-11411 GCA_964353705.1 uncultured Eubacteriales bacterium
TTGATGACGGGGCTCAAGAGATGGGGGATTCCGTCGTACAGGGTGAACTCGAGACGCTTGGGGTCGATCAGGATGAGCTTGACCTCATCGGGGCTGGCTTTGTACAGGATACTGGCGATAAGGGCGTTGAGAGCGACGCTCTTTCCTGTTCCCGTGGCACCGGCGATCAGAAGGTGGGGCATGACCGAGAGGTCGGTGACATAGACCTCGCCGTGGATTGTTTTGCCCAGAGCGAAGGTCAGCTTGGAGGGCGAATTGAGAAACTTCTCCGATTGGATGATGTCCCTCAGCTTGATGATCTCCCGCTTGTTGTTGGGAATCTCGACGCCGAGGGAGGACCGGCCCGGGATCCTCTGGATGCGGACCGACTCGGCTCCCAAGGCCAGGGACAGGTCCTCGGAGAGGCTGGCCACCTGACTGACCTTGATTCCCGGGTTGGGATAGAACTCGTAGGTCGTTATGACCGGTCCGGGGTGATATTCCTTGACCTCGCCCTCGACGCGGAATTCCTTGAGTTTTTCCTCGATCCGCATTTTTTTCTCGTAGAGCTCGTTCTTGTCGATCTGCTCGGAGGGAGCGCCGGGGTCAAGCAGGGTAAAGGGCGGGAAATTGTAATCGCTTTTCTGCCCCATCTCCGGAAAAAGGAGCTTGTCCGGCCGGGGCGGCTGGGGAGGGTGGATCAGGATCGGTTCCGGCCTCTCGGCCCTCTTGAGCTCTTTCCTCTCTACTTTCTTTTCCTTGGGCTTCGGTTCCTCCTCCTGTTCCTCTTCTCTCTTGGGCTTGCCCTTCTTTTGGTCATTTTCCGCCGGTTGGGTGTATTTGTCGACGATCTTTTTCCTCATTTTTTCTTTGGCCTTGGATTTCTGGTAATCGGTCACTTGGATGCGGACCTTTTTGAACGCGAAGCTCAGGCAGCGGCCGAAGAAGCGGATGAACCTCCCCAACGAAAATTCCGTGGAAAAGAGGATGAAGAGCAGGAGCAGAGCGAGAAGGAGAATAAGCGTCCCGGCCTGGCTGAGATAACGGACCAAGGCCGAAGACAGGAAGGTGCCGAGGACACCGCCGGCTTCAATGTCGGCCCCTCTCCAGGAGAGCCGGCCAAAAAGGAGAGAAAAAAGGCCTCCCAGGATAAGCAACAGCAAGAGGCTTCCTCCGACCCGAAGCAGGGCGCCTCCCTTGCTTCGGGGCAGAAGGGTCTTCATGCCTATGAAACCGAGGATGATGGGGAGGATGAACGCTCCCAGGCCGAAGACCTGCAGGAATATTTCAGCCAGAGAGGCCCCTACGCGGCCTCCGTAATTATGGGTTTTCTGCCCTTGGGACGAAACGCTGGCCCAGGAAGGATCGTGGGCATTGTAGCTGACCAGGCTGATCAACGTGAAAACGGCCAGGAGCATAAGGAGCAGGCCGATGACCTCGGCGGAGCGGAAGTGCTTTTTCCGCGCGGGATTCTTTGGGGAGGCGGAAGTCCTCTTCTTTTTCCGGCTCTTCATTGGGGAGATTATAGCATAACCGAACCGGAGATGCCTGCCGGGGATTCAGCGCCGGGAAGCGGGGATCAGAAAACGAAGGTCAGGCCGGCGCAGTACTCGAAGCCCCCGAGTTGTATCGAGATGGCGTTCTCTTCCGCCTGCGCCCAGGTTTGCTTCACCCGGAGGTTGACCATCACGGGGACACTCTTGGCGAACCGGAGATAGACCCCGCCCGTCAGGTGATATCCGTTGGTGTAGTTCAGAGTAGTCCCGATGACATTGTCTTCATAAAAAAAATAGAAATCGAATCCGGCCCCGAGATAAGGATGAAGGAAACCGAGAGGGAAGATATAGCGGACCCCCACGTCAACAGGGACCATATAGAATGTCGTTTTCTCTTTGGAGAATGTCAGGGCGCCCTGGCGGGAGTAGTATTTTATGTCCAGATAGAGATTGACGTTGGAGAAGAGGGCCGAAGACAGGGTCAGCCCGCCCATCAAGCCCCCCTGGGGATAGACGGCCTCGAAGCGCGGCTCATTCATGCTGTAGCTTCCGAGCGTGAACTCGAGAGAGCCTTGACGGATCGTCCGGTCGCCAGCGGGGAAGATGAAGATGTTCAAGCAGAGAAACGCCGTCAGCCAAAAGGAACCCTTTTTTATGAACATCCGAGTTGACGCGTGCCTCATTGCGCTGCCTTGTTCCAGCTTCTCATCATATCATGCCCGCTCGCCCCTAGGCAACTTTCAGGTCGGCATGACCTCATGGCATCCGCCGAAAAAGGAATTTCCAGAGATATTCTTTGGGCACCCCAAGGATCTGGCCTCTCCAGAGGCGGTCGCATTGAGAACAGGTCTCCAGATCGGCGATGTCGCGGCCGAGAATCTTCTCCCTCAGACGGACCATCTTCTCGTTGTTCCAGATCCGGGCCAGGGGCTCGTCCCGGACGTTCCCCAGGGCGTAATAACCATGGAAATCCTGGGTGCAGGGAAGGACCGTACCGTCCCAGAAGATGACCAGCGCCTGCCAGAGGAACGTGCAGGGGGCGTATTTTTTTCGGGGGGGCGCCTGGCCGACCTCTCCCGCCCAGTTGTGCATTTCCTTGACCTCGAGCCGGTCGAGGGGCAATCCCCGGAAATTCTTCAGGAAATCCCCGCGCCGCCCGCCGCCCTCGTCCTTTCCGAGGTCCGGAAAATTGATGATCTCGAATACGGTGTAAGGTTTCCGGGAACGCAGCTCCTTCTTGATCTCGAGGAAGCGGGCGATATTGCGGAGGGTCTTGTCGAAGTCGGCATTGATCCGGATGCTCTCATAAGTCTTTTTGTCGAACCCGTCGAAGGAAAAAGATATCTGGTCCAGGCCGGAGCCGATGAGCCGTCGGGACAGGTCCTCGCTCAGGAGGGTGGCATTGGTGTGGAACTTGGTATGGATCCCGGCGGCATGGGCATATTCCGCCAGCGAGGGGAAATCCGGATGGAGCAGGCCCTCGCCCCGGTGGATGAGGTTGGCGTCGAAAATGAATTCGCGGGCTTCGTTGACTATCTTATGGAACAGGGCCGGGTCCATGAACCCCTTTTCTTCTTTCTTCAGGTCCTTGTTGGGGCACATGACACAGCGGAGGTTGCAGATGCTGGTGGTCTCGATCCAGAGGCGGACAGGCAGGTAGGGGAGCACGGCCTTTCTCTTTTTATAGCCGGAGAAGACCTGGAGCAGACGCCGGTAGTACCGGACCGAACTCATGCCGTCACCTTTCGTCCCGGAGATGGTTTGTCCTTTTGTTTTATACCATCCCGGGCGGTTCCGTTCAACCTCAGGCTCTTTTGAGCCGCCCGAAAAGAGCTACGAACTGGCCGATGGAGAGCTCCTCGGCCCGCACGGTCTCCTTGAGGCCGAGGAGCTGAAGAGCTTCTTGAATGGGGCCGGAACGATGCGGCCATGACTTCAGGTTGTTCGCCAAGGTTTTTCTCCTCTGGGCAAAGGCGGCTCGAAGGAAGCGGCGGAAGAGTTCCTCATCGGCAACCGCATAGAGGGGCGCCGGCCTTTTTTCGAGCGAGACAAGGGCGGATTGGACCTTGGGCGGCGGAGAAAATGCCCCGGGCGCAATGGTCAAGCGAAGGCGCACATCGAAATACAGCTGATAAAGGATGGATACAGGGGCGAAAGCCTTGGAACCCGGCGCGGCCGAGAGCCGCTGGGCCACTTCTTTTTGCAGGAGAAAGACGCAGGTGGAGAAAAGCTCTTTATCTTGGAGGATCTTGAAGAGGAGCGGCGAGGAGATGAAATAGGGCAGGTTCCCGGCCAGCTTCACTCGGCCGCGGTAGGCCGGTTCACCGGCCGCAAGACCCCGGAAATCAACCTCCAGGACATCCTGCTCCAGGAGGACGAGATTTTCCTTGCCGCCTTCCTTGAGGAATGGGATCAAGGCGCTGTCCTTTTCGATGGCCACAACCTTGCCGGCCCGGTCGGCGAGGGGGAAGGTCAACGCCCCTTTGCCGGCTCCGATTTCTATAACCAGCTCGTCCTTCTGGGGGTTGATGATGCTGAGGATTTTCCGGAGGATCGAGCGGTCGATCAAAAAATGCTGGCCGAGCGCCTTGGTTTTGTTCATGATCGGCCGACGGGTTGAATGTGCCTGTTTATCCGCCTGATCCGGATGGCCATGAGGAGAGTCTTCCACAGGGTCAAGCCCGTGAGTTTGGTCTTACCCTTTTTGCGGTCGATGAAGACGATCGGGATCTCCCCGAGCCTGAGGCCCAGGCGATGGGCTCTGTAGAGGACTTCGAGGACGATGGACGGGCCGGTCGAGGCGAGGCTGTCGAGCCCGACCGCCTCCAGGGCTTCACGCCGGAACGAGCGGAATCCGGAGGAGACGTCGCGGACCGGGACCGAGAAAAGGAGGCGGATGAAATGACGCACGAGGAACGTGACAAAGCGACGATACCGAGAGCGGTCGGCGTCTTCCCCGCCCTCGACGAACCTGGAGCCGAGGACAACGTCCAGGTTTTTGGCCGCTTGGAGGAGGGACGGTATGAAGACCGGTTGGTGGGAACCATCGCCGTCCATTTCGATGACAAAGTCCGCTCCCATATCGAGCGCTTCCTTGAAGCCTGCGATCCCGGCCAGCCCGCGGCCCCTTTTTTCCTGGCGGAGGAGCAGACGAACTCGAGGATCCCGGCGGCCGATGCCAGCAACCTCTTCCGCCGTGCCGTCAGGTGAATTGTCATCGACGACAAGGACGTTTAGATCGGGCTCAACCCGAAGGGCGAGGATTCCCTGGATCAAGCTGCCGATCGTCTCCCGCTCGTTGTACGTCGGGATAGTGACGACCGCCTTGCGTTTGGGCTCAGACATATCGGGTCAGACGAACTTGTCGATCTCGGCAAAAACCCGCTCGGGCGTGATCCGGCTCATGCAGACGGCGTCCGGGCACGTCTGCCTGTAACATGGCGAGCATTTGGTGCGTTCGAAAATCTTTATCCCGCGGCCGTAGAGGTCGATCTCCTGGGAGCAGGTCGGCCCGAAAAGGGCGACGACCGGCTTCTTGAGGGCGACGGCCAGGTGCATGCCCAGCGTGTCGGAAGTGACAAGGAGGTCCAGGAGCGAGATGAAGCCGGCGAATTCGAGAAGGGAGTTGCCGATCCCCGTGTCGTAAACCCGCGCCCGGCTGGTCCGGGCCAAGAAGCGGTTGAGATCCTTTTCCCTCGGACCCCCGAGCAGGAAGACGTTGGCTTTCATCTTTCGTGTGAGGAGTGAGATCAGGTCGAGGTAATGGCGGGCCGGCCATTGTTTTGTCTCGAACTTGCTCCCTGCGCCTGTGTTCAGGCCAATGGAAGGCCGGCGGCTTGAGATCCGGCGGACCTTGAGAAAACGCCGGGCCTTCTCGGCCGCCTCGTCGGGAAGCCCGAAGACGTATTCATCGCGGGCATAGGGAATTTCGGCGGCTTCGTGGATGATCTCCTGATAGCTCTTTTGATTCTTAGTGAATTTCAAGTCGTCGTCCACGCCCAGGCGGTAGGCGTACTCGGAGGCCGGGTTGAAAGGGGTCAGATTCCCGAATTCGTTCATCCCGAAGCCCCGCTTCTGAGGAGCCTTGATTTGGGTGGCCAGGGCGGTGAGGCCCGGTTCCTTGTCGAGGGAGATGAGGAGGTCGAAACGGCTGGTTTGGAGCGTGAGGGCGCCCTCTAGGTCGTAGCTGAGCAAGCGTTGGATATAGGGGTTGTGGAAAAGAAGATCGAGGCTTTCTCGATCCACGAGCCAAGTGACGTAGCTTAAGGGGTATTTTCTTTTCAGAGCCGGAAGAAGGGGGGTCGTCCTCAGAACGTCTCCCTGGGCGCGGCACTTGATGATCAGGATCCGGGTCGGGAAGGGAGTGAACTGCGGGCAATCCCGGCAGACGCGTTTGAAGGAGCAGGGCTTATCGCCTCGAAAATGGATACAATCCGGTCGCAACTGCATGAACAAACTCAAGGCGGGGGTTCCGCGCCCTATTTATGCCACAACTCCCATACTTTTGTACAGAGACTTTGGCCATCAGAGATTCAAGAATGTCGTTGCTCCGCTCGGGTTTTTAACGCCGTTCCCTCAACGTTTTTCTCGGCGCTGCGGAACTCCGCCTTTCAGATCTTGTCTCATTTTCGATGTTTGCTCCATACTGATCCCTCTCCGATTGATCTTTGCGTGCTCAGACAGTCCTCGCGACCGCCAGAGCGGCTCCCCTCGAAAAACGCCTCGGGAAGGCTAAACCCGAGAGTCGCTCCTCCATCCCTGAATCTCTGATGCAACTCAAAATTCGAGGGATGACAAATTGGCGTAGTGATTCCCGAGGTGTTTTATGGTATATCTAAGGTGGCATCCGATGAGCACCGGGTTCGAGAGCAGCACCCAAAAAGAACTGTTATCGGGAAAAAGGTCGCTTTCCGCGAAGTATTCCTCGCTCGTCGTCGGCCAGAAAGGCTTCTGGAAGCTCCTTCGTTTCGAGCTCATCAATCTCCTGTTCTCCGGCCTCCCAGGGGCGCTCGGCCTGACCCTGCGAAGGGCTTTTTATCCCTGCCTTTTCCGGAAAGTCGGCAAAGGCGTCGTCTTCGGCCGGAACATTACTCTGCGCCATCCCCACAAGATCACCCTCGGGGCCAATTGTGTCATCGACGACAATGCCGTTCTTGACGCCAAAGGGGACAAGAACGACGGCCTCCGGCTCGGTGAGAATGTCTACATCGGCCGCAACGCCATTCTGAGCTGCAAGGAGGGGTCGATAGCGGTCGGCGACTACACCAACATATCGGCCAACTGTAGCCTTCTCTCTGAGACAGAGATCAACCTGGGCCGGTACTGCTTCCTGGCCGGCCACTGCTATCTTGTGGCCGGCGGCAACCACAGCTTCGACGACATCTCCCGGCCGATCATGTTTCAGCCCTCGGTGAGCAAAAGGGGGATCCGGGTCGGCGACGATGTCTGGCTGGGGGCGGGGGTCATCGTTCTCGACGGTGCCGCCATCGGGCCGGGTACCGTTGTCGGGGCGGGTGCGATAGTGACGGGTTCTCTTCCCGGGTATGCGGTCGCGGTCAGCAGCCGACGCCTGGTGATAACGGACAGGCGAGCCAAAAAGTAAGAAAGGCACCCCGGCGGCGCGTCCGGTTCGCAACTCTGCCCCTTGATGGCTCGCGGGCTTCCATAGAATGACCAGTATCCCCCTCCTCCCCACCTCCTCCCACAAGGAGAGGAGGATCTAAGTGTGGCGGGAGAGGATAGAGGAGAGGGGGAATCAGCTCCGGGCGTGAACGGGCGGGAGCCAGCCCTGGCTTCTGTACCAGGCGACAGCTCTCGCCATCCCGCCGCTGAACTCGACCTCGGGCGCGTAGCCCAGTTCGCGCCTCGCCTTGTCGATGGACAGCGGCTTGGAGTGGAGGAAGAAGCTCAACTTCGACCGGCTGAGCGGCGGCTCCCGTCGAAGCGGGGTAAAAGACTTATCCAGCAGGAAAGCAGTCAGGCGCGCGGGCAGGGCCGGAAGATATACCCGGGGCAGCCGCCTTCCGCAGGCCGCCGCGATCTCCTCCGCCATTTTTCGCACGCTCATGATCTCTCCGCCGGCCAGATGATAGACCTCGGCTTTTCGCCCTTTTTCCCCGGCCAGGAGAATGCCTCTGGTCAGGTCGTCGATGTAGACGGGGGTTTGGAGGCCACTTCCCCGCGTGGCCATGATGAAACGGCCGCGGCAAATGGACTTGATGAGCTTGAAGGTCCTCCGATCGCCGGGCCCGTAGGCCCAGCCCGGCCGGACGACAACCACATCCGAGCCCTCCTGGGCGAAGCGGAGCGCAACTTCTTCTCCCTCGAGCTTGGTCACGTCATAGACGGTTATCGGTTTCGGAGGGTAGGCCTCGGCCGCGATATCCCCTTTTCTGACAGCGCCGAAAACGCCTGCGGAACTGAGATGGATGACCCGGCCGACCCCCGCCGAGCGCGCCGCCTGGAGGATGCACTCCGTGCCCAGGGCGTTGATCCTCCGGAATTCCTTCTCTCCGATTGTCGAGGCGCCGAGCGCGGAGGCCAGATGGAAAAGGACATCGATACCCCTCATGGCCTGGCCCAGGACCTCCTGATCACAAATGTCCCCTTTCACGGTTTCAACCCTGTCTTCGGTCTGGAGCGGACGGCGATGGACGAGCGCCCGGACCTCGAACCCGCGGTGGAGGAGCGTCTCGATGAGATGGCCGCCGATGAAACCCGATCCTCCGGTGACAAATGCGCGCATGAGCCTC
Source organism: uncultured Eubacteriales bacterium (assembly GCA_964353705.1). GTDB lineage: Bacteria > Acidobacteriota > Aminicenantia > Aminicenantales > UBA8522 > UBA8522. Next base: position 8,228 of record CAYGXD010000114.1, read on the forward strand.
TCCGCCATCAGCCTGAGTTATTGCGGCAGGCGAGTGCCAGGACCTGACCGATCTTTTCCAAGTAACGGGAAGGCGCGTATTCTTTCTCCGCCCATTCCCGGGCCGCCCGGGCCCGCGCCTGCGCCTCTTGCTCGTGCAGGGCGAAGTCGATACCCCGGGCAAAATCGTCAGGGTCAGGATCGGACAGGACGGCGTGGCTCTCGCTCAAAACCTGAGTGTGAGTCCAAAGCCGGGTCGCCACGAGTGGTTTCCCGGACTTAAGGCAGGAGTAGACCTTGAGCGGCGTGTTGGTCCCGGAGACGCGCGGGGAGACGAGGACATCGGCCAGGGCCAGGTAAAGAGAGATCTCTGAGGGAGGCACCTTGTTCACGAAGACGGTTTTTTTAGCGATCCCAAGCTCACCGGCCAAGGTCTTCATCTCATCAAGCGAGTTCCCCGATCCACCGACCAGAACGAACACGGCCTCCGGCCCGACCTTCTGAGCGGCCCGGAGGAGAAGGGGAATCCCCTGGTAGGGCTCGAAGTTGCCCGTGTAGAGCACGACCTTTTCCCCTCCCGGAGCGAACTCTCTTTTCTTTAGGGCGATCGCTTCGGCCGCGTATTCCCGGGCCGGGAAGTCGAGGAAATTCTCGATCTGGAGCGCCTTCTGTCCGTAGCCGAGGCCGGCGACCGTGTCCATCAAGTCCCGGCAGATGACAATTATCGAACCGGAGTTCCTCAGGACAAAGCGCTCCATCCTGCGGAAGAGCGAAACCAGGTAAGGCGAGCGGGTGAACTCGAAGTTCTCGAGCTGCTGGGGCAGGCTGGAGTGCATATCATAAACATGGGGCTTCCGCCGGATCCGGGCCAGCCAGACCCCGAGGAAAGCCGCCTCCTCATGCGAAAAGATGAGGTCATAAGGGTGGCGGGTGATCTCCAGCATAGCTCGGAGGAGGAGCAGAAAGTCAAGCGGAAGCTTGGCCAGGGAGGGACCGATCCTGACCCGCCGCATCCCCAGGAGGTTCGGCGGCCGGACGATCTTCAGGCCCTTGAGCGTGACATCCTTTCCGATAGGGTAGGTGACCAGGGTGACGCGGTGACCGAGTTCCCCCAAGGCGTGGATCCGGAAATAGATGCTGATCGGCGTTCCCCGCGGCTCGAAGAACGGCTCGGGGGCGAGCATCAGGATGTTCATCGCGATATTGGCTGGGCTCCGCTCTCCGCCTCTGAATCGATGACCTCGCGGACGACATAGATCGTCTTCCCCGAGGACTCGTGATAGGCGCGGACCATGATTTCGGCCAGCAGGCCGAGCATGATGAACTGGAATCCGATGATGATCAAGATCGCGCCCAGAAGGAGCAGCGGTCGGTTGGCCAGGCTTTGTCCGAAAAACAGCCGCTGAACGCTCAGCCAGATGGAGATGATCAACCCGGCGACGAAGCTGCCCAGGCCGAGGAGCCCGAAGATCTGGAGCGGCCGGGTGGAATAGCTCAGCAGGAACTTGACCGTCAGCATGTCCAGGACGACCTTGGTGAAGCGGAAGATGGAGTAGTTGGATTTCCCGTGCTTGCGGGGCCGGTGGTTGACCTCCACCTCGGCGATCTCGACTCCCAGCTGGCTGGCGATGGCCGGGATGAAGCGATGGAGCTCGCCGTAGAGCTTGATGTTCTTGATGACCTCGCTCCGGAACGCCTTGAGGGTGCAGCCGTAATCATGGAGCCTGACGCCGGTCAGCCTGGAGATGAGCGTGTTGGCGATGACCGAAGGCACCCGGCGGGAGAAGAACTTGTCCTTGCGGCTCTTCCGCCAGCCGCTGACGATATCATAACCTTCCCCGATCTTTTGGATGAACAAAGGGATGTCGTTGGGGTCGTTCTGAAGGTCGGCGTCCAGGCTGACGATAACGTCACCCCGGGCCCGGTCGAACCCGGCGGCCAGGGCGGCCGTCTGGCCGAAATTCTTCCTCAACCGGATGAGCTTGAACCGGCCGTCCTTTTCCTGAATTCTCCGGAGGACCGCCCAGGAAGAGTCGGTGCTCCCGTCGTCGATGAGAATAACCTCAAAGGGCCGGCCGGTCCCTTCCAGCGCAACCGCGAGCTCGCGCTGGAGTTCTTCCAGGTTTTCGGCTTCGTTGAAGACGGGAATGACAACGGAGATCTCGGGGTTCTGGCCGGTTTTCATTGCGGCCAATATATCATAAAGCAATAACACCGGCAACAGAGGGAAAAGGCATTAATGAGTCAGGCGGGCTGGGGGGCGCCGGGCCGGTTTCTGCCACTCAGTGGAGGGCCTCGACGGCATCAACGCCCAGGTTGATCTCTTTTTCACTCAACCGCCAGGTTTTGTTTCCTGCTGTCCCCAAGTCGGGGACGTCGAGGTAATGAAAAATAATCCTGATCCTTTTGCTGGACTGGACGCTGCCTAGATCAAAGCTGGCCGGACCTCCGCTTCCTGTGTCTTTCCCGATGGCTTGCCATACACCTCTGTCGTCCAAAACGAGGACGCCATACATGGGGGGGATTCCGGGCTGCGCGGCCGCCATGAAACCGACGGGAATTCCTTCTTCCTGGCTGGCGGCCATTTCCTCAAGTCCGGCAATCATCGCGTGGACGATGATATCGGGGCCTTCCGCGTTCCTGACGGTTAATCCCAGTTCGAGAATCCCATTAAGAGATAATTCGGCGAATTGTCTGTCCGGCGAACCCAGGGCGAAGCCGGGATTTTCAACCATGGCTGTATCAGGCAGAACCTCGGAAGCAAAAGGTGAGCCGGGACTTTCACCAGAAGCCATCTCAGGTTCTTGCGCTTGAGGAGAGTAGTCCTCCTCTGCTTCGGAAATCGCCGGCTCGACGGGCGGCAGACCCGATGTCTCGACGGCCGACGCTCTCTTGATCGTCTTTAGGTCGGCGTTGGTGACTACCTTAGCGTTCTTTCCCTTGAGTTTTTCTCTTCGTTCCTGTTCCTTCTTGGCCACGTCGACGACGCTCTGGGAGAGGAGGAGGCCCGAGAAAACGAAAAAGGCGATGAAACGTCCGAATTTTCTCATTTTATGCCCCTATCGGCATTATATTCCGATCCGGGATAAAATCAACAGCTCCATCCTCCGGGCAAGCAAGTCTTTTTATGTGATGACATTTGGCAACTTGAGAATGTCGGCGCTCCCCTCAGGTTCTTAACGCCGTTCCCGAAACGTTTTTCTCGG
>CAYGXD010000115.1:0-11318 GCA_964353705.1 uncultured Eubacteriales bacterium
CCCCCTCAAATTCCCCCGCGGTGGTGCATCTTCCGATGGTTATGACATAGCCAGGTTATTTGTGAGACGCACCACTAGGAGGAATATGACTCCGGCCAAAGAGCGGATCGGGAAGATCACCCGGATCCTAGGCCGGGAATATCCGCGGAGCCGAACGGCGCTTGAATTCCAGACGCCGCTCCAGATCCTGGTGGCGACCATCCTGGCGGCCCAATGCACGGACGAGAGGGTCAACAAGATCACGCCGGCCCTTTTCCGGAAGTACCCGGCGGCGGCGGCCTTCGCCGCGGCCGACCGGGAGGAGCTCGAGTCCGAGATTCGGTCGACCGGATTTTTCCGCAACAAGGCCAAGAGCATCATCGGCGCCGCCCGCCGGATCGTCGAGGACTTCGGCGGGGAGGTGCCGGCGAACATGTCCGACCTCATCACCCTTCCCGGCGTCGCCCGCAAGACCGCCAACATCGTCCTGTCCTCGGGCTACGGCCTCGCCGAGGGGATCGCCGTCGATACCCATGTCAAGCGCCTTTCCGGCCGGCTCGGTTTGAGCCGGCAGCAGGACCCCGAGAAGATCGAACAGGACCTGCTGAAACTCGTCCCGAAAAAAGACTGGCTGGATTTCAATTACATGCTGGTCAACCACGGCCGGAAGATCTGCCAGGCCCGGAAGCCGCGCTGCCCGGAGTGTCCTCTCCGGATGCTTTGCCCCTCGGCGGCGAAGATCTTCCCCGAGCCCAAAAAATAAAAAAAGCGGGATCTGGAATCGCTTCGAATTTGTTATCCTGGTCTTCTGTTTCTTGCTATAATCCGGAGCGGCCCTGAATTCTTGAGCCGAGGAACAGAAAATGATCCGAGAGGCGATGCTCTGGCGGGCCGGGGAAGAGGGGCGGGTCGAGTGCATCCTCTGCGCCCATCGATGTTCCATCGCTTCAGGCAAGTTCGGTGTCTGCGGCGTGCGGCAGAACAGGGAAGGGAAGCTCCTCACCCACGTCTACGGAGAGGTCATCGCCGCCCACATCGACCCGATCGAGAAAAAGCCTCTCTATCATTTTCTGCCCGGGACGACGTCGTTCTCCATCGCCACCGTCGGCTGCAACTTCAGTTGCCCCTTCTGCCAGAACTGGCAGATCTCTCAGGCCGGCAAAAAAGAGAAGGCTTTGGGGGGCGGTCAGCCTCTCTCTCCGCCTGAGATCGTCGAGGCGGCCAGGAATCGGGGCTGCCGGAGCATATCCTACACCTACACGGAACCGACGATCTTTTTTGAATATGCCTTCGACATCGCCAAGCTCGCCCACGAGGCCGGGTTGGCCAATGTGTTCGTGACCAACGGGTATATGACCGCCGAGGCCCTGCGGGCGATCCGGCCGTACCTCGACGCGGCCAACGTCGACCTCAAGGCCTTCCGTGAGGAGACCTATAAGAAGGTCTGCGGCGCCCGCCTCGCTCCCGTGCTCGACTCGATCCGGCTGATGCGCGAGCTCGGGGTCTGGGTGGAGGTGACGACACTTGTCGTGCCGGGGATGAACGACGGCGACGAGGAACTCCGCTCCAGCGCCCGCTTCATCGCCTCCGTCAGCCCCGAAATCCCCTGGCACATCAGCCGCTTCCATCCTGATTTCAAGTACACGGAGACCCCGGCGACGCCGGTCGAGACGCTGCGGAAGGCCGCCTCCCTGGCCAGGGAAGCCGGGCTGGAGTTCATCTACATCGGCAACGTCTGGGGGGAATCGGAAGCGACCAGCTGCCCCTACTGCGGGAAGGTCCTGATCCGCAGGAGCGGGTTCGCCGTGAAGGAGAACAGAGTCAAGGCCGGGAAGTGCAATTCCTGCGGCGGCTCCATAGCGGGAGTCTTCTGAATGCCCGACCAAGCCCCGATCACGGACCTCTACGAGTGGATCAGGAGAGCTAATCAGAGCCCGGCGATCCACTCCTCCAATGCCCGGATGTGGAGAGAGATCGTCTCGCTTAGTTTTTGGGGTTCCGTCCGGTTTTTTGATCTGCAGTAGGAGGCGACAGCGGCATCGACGTCCAGCCAGTTGGAGAGAAGGTCGGCGGAGGCCGAGGGGTCTCGTCCCCCGGTTTCCGGCCAGACAGCATGGTCCGGAGGTTTGCCTGGCGGCTGCTTCGCGGAGAGTCCCTCCATTATCTTCTTATAGACGGCTGAGTAAATGCGGTCGTGCTCGAAGTAGGGCCGGGTGCCCTGGGACTCCAGGTATGACTCCACTGTCCCGTCCGTGTCGAAGAGGCCGAGGCAGTCGGGATGGAGCGGCATGGATGCATACCTGGCTTCACCTTGGCTGTCAATGATCTGTCCGAGGGGAAAAAGACGGCAGACCAGAGGCCGGTCGGGATGGACGCCGCAGCCAGGGGACTTCAGGAAGATGCAGCTTCCGTCGGAATTGTTGCGAAGGATTGTCCCTCCCTCTTCTGTATAGGTCCGTAAGACTTCGGTGGTCGCTATCTTGAGGTTCCTGGCCAGGCGCAGGGCTTCATAGGGGGAGATGCGGATGGCCTTGTTGGCGCAGCAGACGCCGCAGACCTGGCACTTGAAATCAAAGGGGCTGTCCTTTTTCAGGTTGAAGACGAGCGCGGTGGAATGCCCGGCTTGGTCCATGGCGGAAGTCATTCCTCCCCGGATAGCACCCGGATAGGCAGGGAATCGTAGGACAGGCAGGAAGGCTTGTCAAGCCCGGACGTCCGGCAAAGAACGACACGCCTTCCTGTCGAGCCGGTTCCTGACCGGCGGATTTTCTGATAGGATAGGGCGCGGAAAGGAAGGCCGCGATGACCAACGAGCCAAAGTCCGTTTATCCGGTTGTCAATACCCATAACGAATGGGACCCTCTCGAAGAAGCTATCGTGGGGACATTGGAAGGGGCCCTGGTTCCACCCTGGGATGTGATCATGCCGGCCACAGTCCACAAAAAGGAACTCTGGGATTTCTACAAGGCGCACGGCGGGACTCCCTGGCCTAAGGAGCTGATGGTCCGAGCCCGGCGGGACCTCGAGGAACTCGTCCATGTCCTCGAAGCGGAAGGAGTGATCGTCCGCCGCCCTACGCCGTATGATTTTTCGAAGCCCTTTTCGACCCCCGACTTTGAGATCAAAAGTAGCTGCCACGCTTCGATGCCGCGCGATGTCCTGCTGGTCATCGGAAACGAGATCATCGAAGCTCCGATGGGCTGGCGTTCCCGGTACCATGAAAACCATGCCTATAAAGACCTGTGCAAGGAATATTTCCGGCAGGGCGCAGGATGGGTTTCGGCCCCGCGCCCCCAGCTGGGAGCGCTGAGCTACAAGGAGAATTTCGAGGCGCCCGGGGAAGGGGAGCCCCTGAACTCGATCCTGACCGAATGGGAACCGCTGTTCGATGCCGCCGATGTCATCAAGTGCGGCCGGGATATCTTCGTCGCCCGAAGCAGCTGCTGCAACCGGTCCGGCATCGATTGGCTCCAACGCCATCTGGGCGAAGGCTACATCGTCCACGAGGTGGAGGTTTTCGACACGCACCCCATGCACATCGATTCCACATTTTATCCCTTGGCGCCCGGCAAGCTTCTCATCAACCCGGAACGGGTAAAGAACCCGCCCGAAATCTTCAGAAGAACCGGCTGGGACATCCTGACCTGCCCGGAGCCGGTGATGCCGGACAGCCACCCGATGTACACGTGCAGCAAGTGGCTGAACATGAACGTCCTGATGCTCGATGATAAACGGGTCGTTGTCTCAAAGGAAGAAGACACGATGATCGCCGCCCTCAGGGATTGGGGCTTCCAGCCGATCCCCTGCGCTTTTTATAATTTCGAGTCGATCGCCGGAGGGATTCACTGCGCCACCCTCGATATCCGGCGAAGAGGGGAGCTGCAGTCCCATTTTTAGAAAGGGTCAGGCTCCCCGGAGCGAACAGGGACTGTTCCAGTCTCCTCCGAGTTGACATATAGGAGGCCCGTTTTTACAATGACGCTGATGGTCGGCTGGACACCCTCGCAAAAGCAGCGGCTGCGGGAACTCAACGCGCTCCCCAAGTTTCAGGAAAAGCTCTTTTCCTCCGCCCGGGAACGGGACAGGGCATTTCCCTTGATCGAACAACCCCTCTGCGTGAAAAGCCTGCGGCAACTGCAAAAAATCAGGGAGAGCCGCAGCCGGCCCAAGATCTGCCGGCTGGAATCCCGTCTCGTCGGGGCCTTGATCAGAAGCGGGTTCGTCCAGGTCGTGACGCCCATGATCATCGCCCGGGGGTCGCTTGAAAAGATGTCCATCGGCGAGAACCACGACTTGGCCAAACAGGTGTTCTGGGTCGACAAGGACCGCTGCCTGAGGCCCATGCTGGCTCCCAATTTGTATTACCTGCTGCGGGAACTCGGCAACATCTGGGAAAAGCCCATCCGGATTTTCGAGGTCGGGCCGTGTTTCCGCCGGGACAGCGCTGGCCGGCATCACCTCAACGAATTCACGATGTTGAATCTCGTCGAGCTCGGCCTTCCCGACGAGACGAAGTCCCGGAGGTTCGAGGAGCTGGCCGCCCTGGTCATGAAGGCGGCCGGGATTGGAAAATACGACCTCGTGAGGCATCCGAGCGACGTCTACGGCGAGACGATCGACATCCGCACCGCGATCGAGCTCGCTTCGGGCGTCATCGGCCCTCATCCCCTGGATGAGCATTGGGGAATCACCGACAGCTGGGTGGGCCTGGGGCTGGGGCTCGAAAGGCTGGTCATGGTCCGGGAAAAGTATCAGAATATCCAGCGGGCCGGGCGGGCGCTTGTTTACCTGGACGGGACTCGGCTGAATATTTATAATAGACGCCCGGTGACACGTCCTTAAGTCAACCGATCAATCCGCAACAGAGAGGATTCTCAAGATGAGCCAAGAAGAGATTTTCAAGGAAGCCGCGGAGTCCATTCTCAACCACGACAAGAACAAAGCCGAGGAGGTCGCCAAACGGGCCCTCACCCTGGGGATCAACCCCCTGGATATGATCACCCGCGGTTTCCGCGAAGGGATCATACAGGTCGGCGATCTTTTCGGGCGGGGAGAGATCTTCATGCCCGAGCTCCTGGACGCGGCCGATGCCATGAAAACCGCCAACACCATTCTCACGGCCGCCATGCCCGAGGGGACGCAGCAAAAAAAGGGCAAGGTGGTCATCGGAACGGTCCGGGGGGATATCCACGATATCGGCAAACTCCTGGTCGTTTCGCTCCTGCAGGTTAATGGGTTTGATGTCTTCGACCTCGGACACGACGTCGAGATCGGGAAATTCATCGAGATAGCCCAGGAAATCGATGCCGACATTATCGGCACGAGCGCCCTCCTGACGACGACCATGACCGGGCAAAAGACGCTGGAGGAGGAGCTCAGGAAAGCCGGCTTGAAAGATCGGTTCAAAACGATGGTCGGAGGAGCTCCCGTGACCCAGCGCTGGGCGGACAGAATCGGGGCCGACGCCTATGGCGAAGACGCCGCTGAGGCTGTCAAAAAGGCGCTCGAATTGATGAGGGCAAAAACCGTACAGCCTATCTGAATCCTCCTGAGAAGGTGGCATGGTCCAGCTCCCGTATTCTTCGCGGTTTGAATCCATCCTGGAGAAGGCCCTGCGCCTTGTCCCCCTGACGCGGGAAGATATCGTCTTCCTGCTCGCCCGGGAAAATGCCGAGGAAATCTCCCGGCTTTTCGAGACAGCGCGAAAGCTGCGGGCCGGATTCTTCGGGGACCGGGTCTTTGCCTACGGGTTCGTTTACTTTTCGACGTATTGCCGCAACAACTGCCGCTTCTGTTCGTCCCGCGTCTCCAACACGGAAAAAGCACGCTATCGGAAAACCCGCGAGGAGATCCGGGAGGCGGCCGTCGAGCTGGCGGAATCCGGCGTCCACCTGATCGACCTGACCATGGGGGAGGATCCCCTCTATTTCGGCCGTGGCGGGGGGTTCGATAGCCTCGTCGACCTGGCCGGGGAAGTAAGGGAAGAAACGGTTTTGCCGGTCATGATTTCCCCGGGAGTCGTTCCGGAAAATACACTCCGGGATTTCGCCAGGGCCGGCGTCGACTGGTATGCATGTTACCAGGAAACGCACAACCGCCGGCTTTTCGAAGAAATGCGGCCGCGTCAGAGCTATGAAGAGCGGCTGGACCGAAAATTCCTTGCCCGGAGGCTGGGTTTGCTGGTCGAGGAAGGGATCATGACCGGCGTCGGCGAAACCCTCGAGGATATCGCCGACTCGATCGAGGCCATGCGCCGCCTGGAAGCTCACCAGATACGGGTCATGAGCTTCAATCCCCAGAACGGAACTCCGATGGCCGGACGGCGTTCGCCGCTGCGCCTCCGGGAGCTTCTCATCATCGCCGTCCTGCGCCTCGTCTTCCCCGACCGGCTGATCCCGGCGTCTCTTGACATCGACGGCCGGGGTTACCTCAAAGAGCGGCTGGACGCGGGCGCCAACGTGGTCACTTCTCTCATCCCGCCGGCGTTGGGATTCGCCGGTGTTTCGCAGGCCATTTTAGACATCGACGAAGGAAACAGGACTCTCGGCGGGATCCGACCGATCCTCGACGCGGCCGGCCTGCATCTTGCCGGCGCGGACGAATACAAGAAATGGGTCCGGAAGGAAAGGAAGAGACTTCGGCCCCAGGATCATCTCGGTGAGGCCCGGCTATGAGGATCGCCGTGGTCGGGGGCAAATTGCAGGGCACCGAAGCCGCCTATCTGGCCCGCCAGGCCGGCTGGCCGGTGATGCTGATCGATAAAAAGCCGGACGTACCCGCCCGGGGACTGGCGGATGAGTTCTATTGTCTGGATGTGACCGGCGAGGCCGCGGACCTGCGGTCCATCCTCGGAAAGACGGAATTGGTCGTTCCTGCCTTCGAGAACGCCCCCGCCCTGGACCTCCTAAAAAAAGTGGCTGACGAAGAGGGCGTGCCCATCGCCTACGACGCTTCTTCCTATGAGATCTCCTCTTCGAAGAAAAACTCCGACCGTTTGTTCGCCGGCCTGGGGATCCCGGCCCCCCGGCCCGGGGCCTCGGGTCATTTCCCTTTGTTGGCCAAGCCGTCGGGCTCGAGCGGAAGCCGCGGAGTACGGAGGATCCTGAGCCAAAAAGAGCTCGACTCATTCCTGGCCGCCTCCGGACCGGAGCAGGAGGATTGGGTTATCCAGGAATACCTGGAGGGGCCTTCGTATTCGCTGGAGATCTTCGGCCTCGATGGCGCCTATGTCAGCCTGCAACCGACGGTCATCGAGGTTGACTCCCGGTATGACTGCAAGAGAGTGCTGGCCCCCGCGGACATTCCAACGGACCTCGAGGACGAGTTCGACCAAGTCAGCCGGAAGATCGCGGCGGCGCTCAATCTCAAAGGCATCATGGACGTGGAGGTGATTCTCCATGAGGGCCGGTTGAAGGTCCTGGAGATCGATGCCCGCCTTCCCAGTCAGACCCCGACGGCCGTCTTCAAGTCTACGGGCGTCAATATGGTTGAGCTTTTGGGCGATGTCTTTGTCAGGAAATCGCTTTCGAAACCGCCTCCAAGACCCCGGAAAAAAGAGGTCATTTACGAACACATCCGGGTCAGCCCGGAGGCCATCGAGGTTTCGGGAGAGCACATCATGTCTGTGGCCGGTCCGCTCCGGATCCAGGAGGGGTTTTTCGGCGCGGATGAGGCGGTCACGGATTTCGTCCCGGGAAAACCGAAATGGGCAGCCACCATGATCTATGTCGAATACGGCCGGAGGGAGGTCCGGGCCAAAAGGGACGCAGTCATCGAAAGCCTCCGGAAACATCTCGGAGCAACCCTTTTCAGAGATCCCAGCCCGGGAGACGAACAATGACGCGGCTGACGAGCGAGGCCATCCAATTCATGAAGGAGGACCTCGCTTTATACGATGCCGATCTCCTCAGAAAAACGGGGCTCGGCCTGTTGCAGATCGCCTGCCGGGCCGTCGGGATGGAGGAAGCGGAGGCGCGCCGTTCCCTGCCATCAGTCGTCGCTGGAGTTGTGCCTATGACATCCGGCGAGGGAATAATAGCAGGATTTTCGGAGGCGGTGGCGGACATCGTGGGTTATCTAGGAGCTCGTTCGTTTGTCACCGGCTCGACCGATGTCGCCGGCCTGGCCGAGGCCGTGCGGCGCGGGGCCGACGTCGTTTTCCAGGCCGATGACCACCGGTTCATCGCCCTCAACCTTTCCTCCCGGAATGTCGCCGACAATTCCGAGGCGACGGCCAGGGGTTTTGTGGCTGCCCTCGATTCTCTGGCCGGGGGGCTTAAGAATAGGGCCGTCCTGGTACTCGGGGCGGGCGAGGTGGGGCGGAAAGCGATCGCCTCCCTCCTGGGATTGGGGGCTCGAGTGGCGGTTTATGATCCCGACCCTGAAAAATCCCGCGCCCTAGGAAACGAGTCCGGTCTCACCGTTGAAAAAGACCTGGAGGAGGCGCTCGAAAAACATCGGCTGATCGTGGACGCCTCCCCGGCCGCGGGAATAATCAAAGAGCGGCATATCAAGTCCGATACCGCGATTTCGGCCCCCGGCCTCCCTCTGGGGTTGTGCCCCGGGGCCCTGGTCTCTATCGGGGGCCGGCTCGTTCATGATCCGCTCCAGATCGGGGTGGCCACGATGCTGATCCTGGCTATCCAGGGAGAAAAGAAGGAAATGCGTGGGGGGTAGATCGGAAAGATCCCATGGATTCTAAATCCATGTAGCCGGGTGAAACTCCCGGACTCCCCGCCATCCTTATAAAGAGCGAGGTGACTCGGGTGACCGAGAAGATCAAGGAGAAGTACTACCGCAAGCAGACGGGCTTCTTCCTTCTCCTGGACAAGATCAAGCTCTGGCCTTCGCGCCAGGGCCTCATTCACGGGATCAAGGAGCTGGAAATCAAGGGGGCGGAAGCGGTAGTGACTACCCACTGCGGCCGGACCTTCCGGGTCCGCGAATCCCGGAACAGCCGGGCGGCCCGCTGGCTCCGCAACAAATGGTGCAAGAGCCCCTGCCCAAAGTGCCAGATCCCGGACTGGAAGCTTGAAAAATATGCCAAGACATATTTTGACCGGCACCGGGGGTCGACCCTCGGAGGCAAGGTCTGACCATCCCAAAAAGAAAGGAGGTGAAAAAAGCCATGTCGAAAATCAAAACTCGAATGGGAGACGCAGCGCTCGTCGAGATTACGGAAAGCGAGCTCCGGTCCGACCTCGAGGAAGGGACGAAAGACGCCGCCCAGCGCGGAAAAATCCCCCCCCTCTCTCCGGACGAATTGAACCATCTCTTTGACATCTACAGTTCCCCCGCGCGCGTCGTCGGAGTCGAGCCCGGCCATGAGGTCGTCTTTACCTATGACTCGACCTGCGGCGAGATCAACCGCACTCTGATCCCCGTGAACCGGCTCCAGTCCCTCCAGATGTTCGAGCGGCTGCTGGGAGCGGACACGATCGAACTGGGCCACAATGACTACAGCTTCAAGGCGGTGAAGCCCGTCATAAGCGACGAGCGGACGGTCCTCGAACAGGCGGTGCTGGCGACGACGGTGCCCCTCTTTTACGGAGCCATGCCCAACCTCGGACTCTACAATCAGCCGGAAGGCCCTGTTCCCAATTCTTCGAAGCTCATGTCCGAGGGGAAAATCAAGGAAGCCCGGGAATCCATGGAAGCCGCCGTCGAATTCGCGGTCCGGGATATGGTCTATGTGGCCGGCGAGCTCTATGAGTCGGGCGTTGACGGTATCGATTTCGATACCACCGGTTCGGCCGGCGACGCCGATTTCCTGGCCACCCTCAGGGCCGTCGAGATCCTGAGGAAAAAGTACCCGGATATGGCCATCGAGATGGGCATGTCCGGAGAGTTCGTCCTGGGCATGCACGGCGGAGTGGCCTACGACGGGACCCGGCTGGCGGGGTTGTATCCCCATCAGCAGGTGAAACTGGCCGAGAAGGCGGGCGTCACGATCTTTGGCCCCGTGGTGAACACCAACACGAGCAGAACCTGCGCCTGGAACGCGGCCCGGGTCATCACTTTTCTGAAGGCCTGCGTCGAGGCATCGGCGATCCCGGTGCATGCCAACATGGGCATGGGGGTCGGCGGTCTTCCCGTGACTCCCTTTGTCCCGATTGACGCGGTTTCCCGGGCGTCCAAGGCGGTCGTCGAGCTGACGAGACTGGACGGATTGTAGGTGGGCGTAGGCGATGTCCTCGGCATGGCCGCGACTCATGCGATCGCTTCGGGCATGGGCGGAATGCGCACTGCCGGAGATCTGGTGGCGCGCATGCAAATGTCCCGGAGGATGAGGATCCGACAAGCCAAAGAGTACGTGGCCGGCCGGCTGAAAATCGGCCCCAGTGACCTTTCCGATCCGCTGATCATGTCGGAGATCCGGGAGGATCTGAAGCTGGGTCTCGTCAACCCGCCTCCCCACTGTGCGGTCGGGATCGAAACGAAGTTCCATATCGCCGAGCTTCTCGGCATCGAGATCCGGGGGCTCAAGCTCTTCAAGGAAAAAGCGGGCCTATAGATTTGACAATGGGGGAGGGTCCCCGAAGGGACGCCCTTCAGGCCTATTGGTCTGCCCGGCCATTTCGTAAGGTTTTTTTTGTTGCGTTGACAGGTTGACAATCATCCTTGACATCCCTTCAAATCCGACAGACCTCACTTCTCAGGGTCAGAGAAGGTTACGAAGAATAATCAGTCGAGTTCTCGGCGGCCATCAAGAGTTTCTGTGTGGCGCCAGGAGAGAATCCTCTCGCCCCATTCCGGGCTCAGGGATTCCCGGCTGACAAGATCGGTCAGGACCTCGCGCGCAAAGAGCTCCGCCAGACGTGAATCGTCGACCCGGGGGACCTTATGGAAGAGGCTGGCCTCGTCCACTCCTCCCTCGGTCACCAGAAAATGGAGATGGGGATAGAGATTTATCCGGTTCCCAAAGGTCTGAATGGCTGCGATGACCCCGGGCATCAGCTCGCTCTCGGTTGTCACCTCGAAATAAGGACGTAAGTTGTTGATTCTACGAGGCCAGATTTTCTAAAGACAAAGACCTTTACAACTGTCGAAAAAAAACTAGAATAATGGCCGGGTCCTGAGGTTTATGAATATGGAGGCGCAAGCGATGAGAAAAAAGCATGTTTGGATTGTCTTTCTGGTTGCCGAACTGTTTCTTTTTGGGACGGATGCTCTGGCCGATTGGAGCGCGGCCAAAAGGCTGACCTGGAATTCAGGCTGGTCCTGGTTGCCGGCCATCGCCACGGATTCAGGCGGCGCGATCCATGTCGTCTGGCAGGATCACACTCCGGGCAATGGGGAGATTTATTACAGAGGGAGCACGGATGGCGGCGCAACCTGGA
>CAYGXD010000116.1:0-11218 GCA_964353705.1 uncultured Eubacteriales bacterium
CGCCTCGCGGCGGTCGATGATGGCCCGAAGAACTTCCCGGGGGACGTTCCCCGAAGTGCCACCCTTTACCAAATGATCATCCCCGGACTTCATTTCTGGCTGAAGGCCGCCATGATTTCTATGATTAAAGAAAAACTCCGGTCTCCCGTTCCCAGGTCCCAGGCCGCGCCTCCGGCCGAGCTTTTTAATTTGGATAGGACGCTCTGAGCGCCCAGCTCATCCCCGTTATATTTGGCAATCGCCCAGGAAAAGACGGGGTCCTCCCCGCCCCGGGCACCGCGCCAATCGGCGAAAAGCCGCCCGGCCTCGTCCGCTTTCCCGACCTTCATGAGAGCGATGGCGCCGAGCAGGTGGACGGAATCCCAGCTCATCCTAAATTTATCTGTATCGGCGCAAACGGACGCATAGAGCTTGTCGGCCTTATCCCGATCTCCCCTTTTTTCCGCGGCGTCCGCCAGGATAAAATTCTCCAGCCGCTCGTCAACGTCAAAGGGCCTTCCCACGCCGAGGTTCTCAGGCCAGAGCCTGGCTTTTTCAACCGACGCCGCGGCCGCCCCGTATCTCTTCTCCTTAAGACTCAGCGCGGCCGACTGGAGATGCGCATGTCTATAAAGGTCGCGGCCTTCCCAGGCTCCTTCATAGGGAAGGACGCTTGTCCGCTCGAGCACCTTGATACACTCAGCAAATTGACCATTGCGTAAAAGGGCCTTGGCGTAGTCCATGGCCAGCGCTGGTTTCTCAGGCTGCTTCCCGTAGATAGCCTGGGCGCTCTGCAGGGCGCGTTCATAATCCCCCTGCTTCTCATAAAACCCGGTTTGGGCGCGCCAGGCCCGCCAATCCTCTTTATCAAGGCCAATGGCCCTCTGGAAATCGGCCAGAATCATTTCCCGATCTCCCTCATTCTCAAGGAGCCGCGCCCGGGTCAGGTAGAAAGGCGCCCAATCGGGAGAATCAGCCAGCTTCCTGAAAAGTTCCTTCGTCTCCTCGATCTTCCCAAAATTCCAGAGCGCTAGCCCCAAATAGTAGGAGGTCTTCCAGCCGGTCACCTTCTCAACCGCCCAACGGAGAACAGGGATATCCTCCCGCCGATGAGGGAAAACGAGCCGAGGTGAAGCCGCCTCCGCCTCCTGAATATGACGCCGGCTCTCCGCCTCGTCGTTGTCCCGTGCCAGATAGGCCAGCCAATAATGGACAAGCGGATAAGAGGGCGCCAATCCCAGGACCTTCGCTGCATCGTCCACAAGCCCGAGGTTGAAATACAAACAGGCCAGCTCCAGGTAGGTTTCGTGGGGAAGCTCGCCGCGGATGAGAGCGGTGAAAGCTTCGCGATTGGATTGGCTCGGGTCAAGGAGGTAGCGCTCGAACCGGCTGAAATGGTTGAGAGGGTCTATCCGGAGGATTTCGTCAAGGGCGGCATTCGCGGCTTTCCCTTCCTTATCCATTCGCAGGAGGATCGCCAGAAGCTCGCGGGCCTTAGGGTTATAAGCGTTGTAATCCAGGGAACGCCGGGCATAATCCGCTGCCCTTGTCCGATTGTCCTCCATTATATTCAATTCGGCGAGCTGCTCGTATGAAGCCGACCGGAACTCCAGGGAACGGGCCGCCCAGCTGAAACCGTCCTTGGCGTCCGCATACCGGCCGAGCCCGCGGTTGATCGATCCGTAGATGAAATTCGCGCCGGGATAATAGGCATCGATAGCCAGCGCTTTCCTGGCGAACTCTAGAGCTTCCTGATCTTCGGCCCGCCTGAATTGGATCTCAGCCATGCGGGTGAGGGCCCGGACATGGCCCGGCTCTTTGGCAAGGCAGGCCCGGAACTTGGCTATAGCTTCGTCGTAGCTCCGCTGCCTGGCCAACTCCTCCCCGGCCACATACAGGCCTTCGGCCGAAGACCAGTTGAAATCAGAGGGAGCGACGACCGGCCGGCTGAGCTTATTCGCATCCTTGTCGCGGCTCGTCCACCTGAGCTTCTCCCGGCCAAGTGTCAGGCCGACCTCGCCGGTCTTCCCGCCGGTCTCGATCGTTTGGCTGAATGTCTCCATAGGCTCAAGCTTCAGCCGCCGGCTGAAAACCGGCTCGCCCGCCAGAGTGACGACGAGGTCATCGTCGATCGGCCGGAGCGGGCAAAGTCCGATCTTGAGCGCGCCCTCAACGTTCTCCACATTGAGCGCCGCGTAAGGCGAAGCGGCCACCAGTCCTCCAATATCCTTCACCGGGAACCAGATCTCTTTCCAGTGCATCACGGACTGAGGTCCAAAGAAGATGTGCTTGAACGGCGTCAGCCCGCTGTCGCTCCCCGCCTGATTGTAGAGAAGTCCGGTCTGCGGTTCGGTGTATTGTTTTTTGGGAGGGTCGGTCAGAAGGTCCTCCCAGATCCCGCCGTCGCGGGCCAGCGACCAGACCCAGAGCTTCATCCCGGGCTTTTCATCGTAAGCGGCCCAGTGCCCGTAGCCGAATCCGGATCTCTCGTAATAACCGCCGAAGTACTCGCCGTATTCGCCGAGGATGTGGTAGGACTTGCTGCCGTCGAAATCATTGTTCCGGTAGTACGAGGCATCGCGGCCGTTCTCGAGGACCGGCCAAGGATGGGCGTCGCCGCCGTGGCCGATATAATGGGTACCGGGATAATAATACTTCAGGTCTTCACCGACTTCCTGGGCCGAGGTCAGCCAATTGTACAGAGAGTCGTGGAGGGATGTCGGGTTGTACCAGAAGCATTCGGTTTCGAGGTAGGCGGCGTCCTTGGGGAGGCGGATGTTTACCCGCCAGACGGTCCTCGAAGGAAGGTCGATGGCGCCGACGACACAGCTCACGCTGCCGTCCGCGTTTTCAATAACGACGTAATCCACCGGTGTCGCCGTTGTCGGGGCGTGGCCGATCACTCCGAAGTTGAGCTCGATGCCGCCCGATGTCCAAGGGCCGCGCATGGCGATCTCCCGGAACTTCACCACCGGGTTCCAGTAGATGAACTCCCGGCCGGTCGATTTCTCCACGGCGCCCCAGACTTTACCGCCGATCTCCGGAGCGACCAGGATTTTGACGAAGGGATTTTCCAGCCGGACCATCTTCCATGATTGGGGACGGCCCTCCAGGCTATAGCCGTGGAACCGGAAGTAGGGGTAGATCGGGCCGATGAGGGGCATGGGATCGGGGTCGGAAAAGGGGTAAGTCTTAAAGGTTGCCGCTTCTTCCTTGACCGTTGCCTGCCGGCCGAGTGAGGGCAGCGGGGTGGCCAGAAAGGCAAGAAGTGAAAACGCCGCTATCGATCGAGAAATCCGCGCCGGAATCATGATGACCTCCGCATTTCGTGCGTCAAGTATACATCGGCCCGGCCATTATCGCCAGATTCATTCATTCCTGGTTAGCCTCTCTTTCCAGGTGATGAAGATATTGGACAACTTGGGAATGTCGTTGCTCCCCTCAGGTTCTTAACCACCACTTTGACATAATTTCGTCGGCCGCTTATACTCCACGCTAATCTGAGATGAAAAGGTCAACTCCCATGAAAAGTCGCTTTGTTTCCCCGATCAGGTGGCGGCTTATGCTCGCCGCTCTGTTTATCGTCTCTTCCTGCGGCACTCCTCCCCCTCAGGAGCCGCCGAAAATCTCCGGTTTCTTAAACTCCTCGGTCGAAGCGCAGCTCGAATCGGAAAAGCTCATCCTTTCCGTTCCATCGAGCCAACAGTTCGGCGCACATCTTCTCTATCTGACGGAAGAACCCCATCAGACGGGCTCGCCGCGGAACTACGAATTAGCCGATTATGTCCGCGCGCGTTTCCTGGAATATGGGTTAGAAGATGTCCACTTCCACGACACACCCGCGCTGCTCGGGTACGGACGCTCCCTTCTAGTGGAGATCGCGGAACCCCAAAGGAAAAAGCTCAAGATGACCGAGGACCCATATCCCCCGGACAAAGACTCCGGCCTCTATTCCGACCCGTCCGTCGTGCCTTATCATGAGTACGCCCTATCCGGCGAGGTCACCGCCGCGGTCGTCTACGCGAACGGGGGAAGCCCGGAGGATTTTGCCGAACTGGACCGCCTTGGGATTGACGTCAAGGACAAGATCGTCATCATGCGCTACTCCAATCCCTACAGCTACCGGGGCTATAAGGTCTATCTGGCGGAATCGCGCGGCGCGGCGGGCTCGATCATCTATTCCGACCCGCAGGACGATGGATTTTTCCAGGGTGAGAGCTATCCTCAAGGGCCCTGGGGCCCGCCGAGCCATATCCAATGGGGATCGATTGTCTATGATTGGTTTGGTTTCGGGATAACTCCCTTCACCTTTCATTGGCAAAAACAGGAGGATGGAAGCTGGTTGGAGGGTCCCGTCCGGGACAAGTGTCTGCCGAAGATCCCGTCGGTCCCCATGTCCCATGAGGATGCTTCGGAAATCCTCCGTCTCCTCGGTGGCCCGGCCGTCCCCGAAGGCTGGCAGGGCGGCCTCCCCTTCACCTACCATGTCGGTCCCGGCCCCGTCAAAGTGCACCTGAAGATCGACAACATCGAGAAGATCGCCCCGATGCGCAACGTCATAGCCATGGTCCGGGGAAGCCAGGAGCCCGACAAATGGGTCATAGCCGGGAATCACCGGGACGCCTGGATTTACGGCGGCCTCGACCCAAGCTCGGGCACGGCCGCCCTGCTCGAAGTGGCCCGGTCTCTTGGGACGGCATTAAAACAAGGATTCCGGCCCCGCCGGACGATCGTCCTGGCCAACTGGGATGCCGAGGAGGACTTGCTGGGGGGGTCGACGAGCTGGGCCAAGGATAACCGCGACAAGCTCCTCCAGGACGGTGTCGTCTATGTCAATTTGGACAGCGCCGCCTCCGGTCCGAAATTCGAGGGGGGTTCGACACCCGCCTTGGCTGATTTCTTGAGGGAAACCGCCAAGGCCGTCCCGCATCCGGACATCCCGGGCGGCAGTGTCTATGACCATTGGCTCAAGGCCTCCGAGTCCGGGAAGGCGGAAGTCGCCGCGATCGTCGGCGCCACTGATTACACGGCCTTCCAGGAAAATATCGGGATGAGCTGCATCGACATGTCATTTGACGGACCCTACGGGGTCTATCACTCGGTGTATGACAACTATTTCTGGATGAGCGAGATCGGCGACCCCGGCTTCCGTTACAATATCGCCTGCACCCAGCTTCTGGCTCTCATCCTCTGGAGATTGGCCAACGCCGATATCCTGCCGATTGAGTATTCGAATTACGCCAAGTCCGCCATCGCCGCCATCGCTGAGGTCGAAAATATGACCTCGCCGCCCGGAAAAATCGACCTCAGGCGGTCCAAGAAAGCTGCCGAGCGCTGGCTGGAAGAGGCCTCGGCTTGGGAAAAGAGGGTCCGGAGATTTCTCGCCGCCGAAGCGAGCCTTGACATCAAGCAAGCGGCCGGGCTCAATTCCCTGCTCCTGGATATTGAAAGAGCAATGACCGAAGAGGAGGGGCTGAAGAGCCGGCCTTACTTCAAGCATCTCATTTATGCACCCCAGCCGACCTACCGGACCGAGCTTCTGCCGAGGATATTCGAGGCGGTCAGGGCTCAAGCATGGGACCTCATCCCGCGCTACGAGGAACAGCTGGTCAAGGCATTTGACCACGCCTCCCGCCTCATGCGCGAAGCCTCCCGCCGGCTCTGAAGACTAAGCGGGTTAACACCTCATTGATGCTTGCTTTTTTCCTCCCGAGTAAGTAAGCTCAAAGCCGGCAAAGACAAACTTCATTTTGGAGACAGTTCCATGAAGTGTCCACAGTGCGGGAGTGAAAACACTTCCGATTCCAGGTTTTGCCGGAGCTGCGCCTCGCCCCTCGCCGAGCCCGGCGAATACATCCTCACCGAAACGATCCGCGCGCAAGCCAAAGAGCTTGACTCCGGCAGCGTCTTCGCCGGCCGCTACCAGGTCATCGAAGAACTCGGCCGGGGCGGCATGGGCCGGGTCTACCGCGTTCTGGATAAAAAGCTCGGCGAGGAAGTCGCGCTAAAACTCATTAAGCCCGAGGTCGCCTCCGACGAAAAGACGATCCAGCGCTTCCGGAATGAGCTCCGGTCGGCACGCAAGATCGGCCACCCGAACGTCACCCGGATGTTCGATCTGGGTGAAGATCAGGGCACGCACTACATCACGATGGAGTACGTTCGGGGCGAAGACCTCAAGAGCTTCATCCGCCGTTCGGGCCGGCTGACCATCGACAAGGCGGTCACCATCGCCGGCCAGGTCTGCGAGGGCTTGGCCGAAGCCCATCGACAAGGAATCGTCCATCGCGACCTCAAGCCCCAAAACGTCATGATCGACCGCGACGGCAACGCCCGGATCATGGACTTCGGCATCGCCCGGTCGCTCACCGGGAAAGGCATCACGGGGGCCGGAACGTTCATCGGGACTCCCGAGTACATGTCTCCCGAGCAGGTCGAGGGCAGGGATACCGATCAGAGATCGGATATCTATTCGCTCGGGATCGTTCTTTATGAGATGCTGACCGGCCGACGTCCTTTCGAGGGCGACACAGCGCTCGACGTCGCCGTCAAACAGAAGAGCGAGACGCCTCCGGACCCGAAACTGCTCAACACTCAGATTTCGGATGAGCTCGACCGTGTAATCCTGAGGTGCCTGAAAAAAAAGAAAGAGAGCAGGTATCAAAGCGCGACGGATCTTCTTTCCGATCTCGAAGCCGTCAAAAAGGGAATCCCCATGACGGAGAAGGCTCCGGTGATAAAACCCAATCTCAGGCCGGATGAAAAGAGCCAATGGCAGGGATCGGTAGCCGTCCTTCCCTTCGCCAACATGAGCGCCGACCCCGAACAGGATTACTTCTGCGACGGCATGGCCGAGGAGATCATCAACGCCCTGACCCAGGTCGAGGGGCTCCGTATCGTGGCCCGAACCTCGGCTTTTTCGTTCAAAGGGAAAAACATAAACGTCCGGGACATCGGTCGGGAGCTCGAAGTCGAAGCCGTCCTCGAGGGCAGCGTCCGGAGGGCCGGGAACCGGCTGCGCATCACGGCCCAGCTCATCAACGTCGCCGACGGCTTCCATCTCTGGTCTGAGCGCTTCGACCGCGACCTGGCCGACGTCTTCGCCATCCAGGACGAGATCGCCCGGGCCATCGTGGACAAGCTCGAGGTCAAGCTCCTGGGCAAAGAGAAGGGCACTTTCGTGAAGCGCCACACGGCGGACCCGGAGGCCTACACTCTCTATTTGAAGGGCCGCAGCTCATTACAAATGTTGACAGAGGAGGGATTCAGGAGAAGCGTTGATTATCTCGAAGGGGCAGCCGCAAAAGACCAGGATTTTGCGCTTCCCCTGGCAGGACTGTCCACTTTATACTATGCTCGTTCTTATTGGGGGAAGATGCGGCCTCATGACGCTTACCCCAAAGCACGGTTCTACGCCCGGCAAGCCCTGGACAAAGACGGCTCCCTGGGCGAGGCCTATGGAGCTTCCGGCTCTGTCAGAGCGTTCTATGATTGGGACTGGCCGGGGGCCGAAAGGGATTTCCAGAAGGCCCTGGAGCTGAATCCGAATTCCCCGGATATTCATCAACTCTATTCCTATTTCCTTACGATCACGGCCAGGCACGACGAGGCGGTCATAGAGGCCAAAAAGGCCACAGAACTCGATCCCCTATCAAGCAACATCAGGAGTCACGCGGCGCATACGCTATTCTTTGCCGGCCGGCCTGATGAGGCCTTAGTAATTTTAAAGGAGACGATATCCTTCGAGCCCACGTTCTTTCACGCTCACTATGTCCTTTTCAATATCTATGAGACCCAATCCATGGGCGAACTATTCTTGAAGGAGTGCGAAAAGGCCGTTGAGCTATCCGGAGGGCATCCCATCGCCGTGGCGGGACTGTTCAGAGCCTATCTCGGAATTGGCCGGACTGCCGAGGCCGAGAAGCTCGAGAAAAGCCTGAAGGACAGGTCGCAAACTGAATATGTCCCTCCGATGTGCTTCTTCGGGATGCATCTATGGCATAAAGAGCTCGAGAAGGCCGCAGAGTGGCTGGAACGAGCCTGCGCGGAGCGGGACAGCTTTCTTCTCTGGATCCTCGTTTATCCGAACGCGAGGCGCCGGGTTCCCGACCTGCCGGTCTTCAACGACATCCTGAAAAAGTATGGCCTGAAAAGCTGATCGAATTTGGGGGAGCCGCCTCGGCAAGGTCGCAAACCCCTCTAAGGCTTTTATTACTACGTTCCCGCCACTCCCAGAAGGAGTTAAGGAGCGACTATCCGGGGGAGACGATCTTTCCACGGCCGGGCCTCCTCGATCTGGGAGGCTACCCGTATCAGGAGGGCGTCCTCGGCATAGCGGGCTACTAACTGGACGCCAATCGGGAGGCCGTCCGGGGTCTGGTGCAACGGCAGCGAGATGGCCGGCTGGCCGGTCTGGTTGAAAAGCTGGGTGTTCGGCGTACGCTCCAGAGATTGATCGGCGAGTTTAGCCAGGATCGCCCGCAGGGCCGCGCCTATCGGAAGGACCCGAAGGGTGGCGAGCGCAAACTCCTCGGCCCCCTTAAGGGCGAGCTCGCCCAGGCGCACCGGCGGGTAGGCCAGCGTAGGCGTCACGAGCAGATCGTAGCGCGAGAAGAAAGCGGCGAGCGAACGCCCGGCCGTCTGGGCCGCATCGCGGGCCTGCTGGAGCTCGGCCGCGGAGAGGTTGCGCCCAATCTGGCAGAGGAACCAGGTGATGGGCTCGAAGTACGCGGCTGAGGGCCTCCGCCCGACCCAGTGGCCCATCTCCTCTATCTCGGCAGCAATGCTGGCGGCGATCTGGATGAGGTAGGCACGGACCTGGCGTTCCCGGTCGAACACAGGGCGGGCCTCCTCGACCTCGTATCCAATATCGGCCAGGAGCTTGGCGGCGGACTCAACCGCAGCCTTTGCTTCGGGGTGGGTCTCCCTGCCGAAGAGCGACCCGGCGGTAAAAGCCACGCGGAGCTTCCCCGGTGGGGCCCCGACCTCCTCGGCAAGCGGACGCTCAAACGGCGGGACCGCGTAGGGGTCGCCGGCGACAGGGCCGGCCATCACATCGATTATGGCTGCGGCGTCGCGTACTGAGCGCGTCAAGCAACCCCAACTCACATAGCCGCCCCAGCTTTCGCCAAAGTCCGGCGCCATTGTGACCCGGCCCCTCGTCGTCTTGAAACCCACGAGGCCGCAGGCGCTCGCCGGGATGCGCAGGGAACCGCCGCCGTCGCCCCCGTGCCCCAGCGGGACGGCCCGGGCCGCAACGAGGGCAGCCGAGCCTCCCGAGGAGCCCCCGGTGGAGTGCTCGGGATTCCAGGGATTGCGGGCCGGCCCCTTGAGCTTGCCCTCGGTAGTGCCCAGGATGGCCAACTCGGGAAGGTTGGTTTTGGCTACAAATACAAGGCCTGCCCGCCGCAGCCGGGCCAGGGCCTCGGAGTCGTGGTCGGGCACGAAGCCCTCGAGGAAACGGCTGCCTGCAGTGAAAGGCTCGCCCTTCACAAAGCCGTCAGAGTCCTTGACCACCATGGGCACGCCGCGGAATGGCCCATCGGGCAGGTCGAGGGCGGCGGCCCGGGCAGTTTCGTACATCGGGTGCATCACCGCATTCAGCGTGGGATTCACCGCTTCGATACTGGCGATGGCCTTTTCGACGAGCTCGATCGGCTGGACCTCGCCGCGGCGGACGCGGGCGGCCAGCTCGGTAGCGTCACAGGCAGTGTAGTCGTCCATGACAAAGCCTCCTCTCGTTCCGGATCCGGGTCACTCCGCCTAGATATTGTACACAGCGGCATAGACCCGCTTGATTATGCACTAAAAAGGACCGTTCAAGGCTCCAGGTTCATCTTCCGGAGCAGGTCCTGATAGGCCGGGTGGGATCGCAGGGGATCGTAATTCGGCCCAATCTTGAGCGCTGTTACAAGGATCGGGTCTCGCTCTTCGATACCTTTTATGATCCACTCCAGTGTCGCCTCTTGTTCTCTCAGACCAGCGCAGACAGCTGCAAGAGCGGAGGCGGGCACGTAGGTCATCCGACGCCGCGCCGTCAACTCCTCGAGTATCTGCCTCGCTTCGGCTGCCCGGCCGGCCAGGCCGTAGGCTCCTCCCAGGGTTCCCAGAGTCAGGGCATTCCCTCCCGAAAGCTCGTTCGCCCTCACGGCCGCGGCAATGGCCTCGTCGAGCCGCCCATTCAGCCGCTGGGCAACCGAGAGGAATAGATAAGAGAACAAAAAGGTCGGGTCGAGTCCGATGCTGTGCCGCAATTGCGCGACCGCCGGTTCGAATTGCCGTGCATGGTAGAGGAGACACCCCAGCAGAGAGTTGAAAAATGGGTCGAGAGGATCAAGTTCCAGCGCCCGCCGCATCTCGGCCAGAGCCTTTTCAATTCGCCCCAGCGGCAGGAGGAACCACATGGCGTAACACCAGGCGTAGTTATAGCGGAGAATTGCTGAGGTGAGTCTCAATTCCATCGCCCGGCTGAACTCGCGTTCGGCACCCTGCCAATCAAACTCGCCGCTGCCCAGGACGGTTCCGAGCGCGCTGTGAGCATCGGGGATTGTGTCATCGAGCTGGAGGGCTTCGAGCGCCGCCGACTTCGCCCTGGAGAACGCCTCCCGGGGATCCATGGAACCCCAGAAGGCGCTCCAGAAGTAGGATTCGGCCAGCATGACGCGCGCCAGGGCATAGTTCGGGTCGAGCGCGATGGCGTGCTCACAATACCGCCGGCCTGCCTCGCGTCCTTCCGGCGTCATCTTCAAAAGATGATACCGGGCTTTCAGGCAGAGGTCGTAGGCGGCAAGATTCTCCGTATAACGCTTGATGAGAGGGCGGTCGCCCGCAAGGCGCACCCGCAGTTTCTCAACAATAGCCTGCGAGATCTCGTCCTGAATGGCGAAAACGCCGGTCATCTCCCGGTCGAAGCGCTGGCTCCACAGGTGGTATCCGTCACTCGCTTTGACCAGCTGCGCCGTCACCCGGATGCGGTTGCCCTCCCGGCGCACGCTGCCTTCCAGGATGTTCTCGACGTTAAGCCGGGCGCCGATCTCGCGCACGTCCGCTTCCTTGCCGCGGAACGAGAACGACGAAGTCCGCGCCATGACCCGCAGGCCCGGCACCTGCGTCAGGGCGTCGATAATGTCCTCGGCCAATCCGTCGCTGAAATACTCGTTCTCCTTGTCCCCGCTCAGGTTGGCAAACGGCAGCACAGCCAGCGATGGGATTCGCGGGGACTCCGCGACGCCGTGAGCGC
>CAYGXD010000117.1:0-11215 GCA_964353705.1 uncultured Eubacteriales bacterium
GCCCTTCGACCAAGGGGGCGGCTCCCCCTTGGAACCCTCTACGAGCGGCTCCCCGCGGCAAGCCACGGGGCATATTCGCCGCTCGTCAACCCCATTTTTATCAAATGCCCTCGATAAATCAAGTGGGCATGGCCTTCAGGAGACATGTTGACAAAGGAGGTCCAAACTGACATAAAGGGCGTGAATCAACGGAAAGGAGAGCTCTATGCATCCCCGGCAATCCGGCATCTTGAGATCGCCAAAAACTCTCGCCTTTTCCCTATGCTTCATGATAACGAGCTTCCTGCTGCCCGACGGAGGCGCTGCTGGAAAACGCCTCCCGCCCGGCCCTTCGATCATTCCGAGGCCGGCCAAAATGGAAGTCGGATCCGGCTCCTTCGAAATCGGCCCGAAAACCAGCATCGTCCTTGACTCCGCTTCGGCCGACACCCGCGAGGTCGGGGAATTCCTGGCCGCAAAGCTCCGCCGCACGACCGGCTATCCCCTGGATGTCGAGGCGGCGACCGGGAAGATCCCCACGGGCGCTATCCTCCTGAGGACCGCGGACGGCCTGTCCGCTCTGGGAAACGAAGGCTACCGTCTCTCCTCTTCAAAAAAGGAGGTGAAAATCGAGTCCGGCTCTCCCGCCGGCATCTTCTACGGCGTCCAGACACTCCTTCAGCTTCTCCCGCCCGAGATAGAAAGCGGGAGCGCGGCGGAGGGGGTGGTTTGGTCCGTCCCCTCGGTCAAGATCGAAGACCGGCCCCGGTTCGTCTGGCGGGGCGTCCACCTCGATGTCGGCCGCCATTTCCTTCCCAAGGAGTTTGTCAAGAGATACATCGACCTCCTGGCGATGTATAAAATGAACATGTTCCACTGGCACCTGACCGAAGACCAGGGCTGGCGCATCGAGATCAAGAAATACCCCCGGCTGACCGAGATCGGCGCCTGGCGCCGGGAGTCGATGGACGACGGTATCCCTCACGGCGGGTTTTATACCCAGGACGAAATCAGAGAAGTGGTGGCTTACGCGAAGAAGCACTTCATCACGGTTGTCCCCGAGATCGAGATGCCCGGACACTGCCAGGCTGCGCTGGCCGCCTACCCGGAGCTCTCCTGCTCGGGCGGTCCGTTCAAAGTGGGCACGGAGTGGGGCATCATCTACGATGTCTTTTGCCCCGGCAATGAAAAAACCTTCGAATTCCTGCAGGACGTCCTGACCGAGGTCATTGATCTCTTTCCCGGCAGGTTTGTCCACATCGGCGGCGACGAGGCCCCTAAGCGGCGCTGGCAAAACTGCTCTAGATGTCAGGAGCGGATCAAGGGCGAGGGGCTCAAAAACGAAGACGAACTGCAGAGCTATTTCATCAAAAGGATCGAAAATTTTCTCTCCGGCAAGGGAAAGAGCCTCATCGGCTGGGACGAGATCCTGGAGGGCGGACTCGCACCCAACGCAACGGTCATGTCATGGAGGGGGACGGCCGGGGGAATCGAGGCCGCCCGGTCGGGCCATGACGTCGTCATGTCGCCGACATCTCACTGCTATTTCGATTATTATCAGGGCCTGTTCGATGAACCCTGGGCAATCGGAGGGTTTCTGCCTATCGAGAAAGTCTATTCCTACGAACCGGTGCCGGAGGAACTCACCCCCGAGCAGGCCGGACGCGTGCTGGGCGCCCAGGCCAATCTCTGGACCGAATATATCGTCGCCCCGCCCCAGGCGGAATACATGCTTATGCCGCGCCTCCTGGCTCTCAGTGAGGTCGTTTGGTCAGATAAAAGCCTGCGGAGCTATGCGGATTTTTCCCGCCGCCTGGTCCCGCATTACGACCGCTTGGCCGCTTCGGGCGTGAATTTCCGGCTTCCTCCGCCGGACGGCCTGGGCGGGAAGAAGCTGATCTCCGGCCCAACGCAAGTCCGGATCTATCCCCCGTTCCCGGGCGCGGAAGTCCGTGTGACCACGGATGGGACGGACCCCGACCGGACTTCGCCGCTCCTGGGCGATAGTCCGCTCGAAATCGACAAGAGCACGGTCGTCAAGGCCCGGACCGTCCTTCGGGGCGGCCGGATGAGCCGGGTCATCAGCACATCGTTCAGCCTGATCGACCCCGAACAGAACGGCCTGGACTACGCCTACTATGAAGGCGCCTGGTTGAGGCTGCCCGACCTGGACGGCCTGACACCCCTAAAAACAGGCCGGGTTTCCGACCTCTCCTTCGAGCCGGCGGGCCCGAGAGAAGACAACTTTGCTTTGCTTTTCAAAGGCTATCTGGATATCCAGAACCCGGGCGAATACACGTTCACGATGATCGCTGATGACGGCGCCCGCCTTGCCATCGACGGGCGGGAAGTCATCCGCCACGATGGATTGTTCTGGATCCCCGAGCTCAGCGGCCGGATCCTCCTCGAAGCGGGGAGACATCCGATCGAGATCGCCTATTTCCAGAAGACGGGCGACCGCCGCCTGGATATTTTCTGCGAGGGGCCCGGACTGGAAAAGCGGCTCCTCCTGCCGCATCGATTGTTCAGGAAGTAGGTTATTTGCCGCCGGAGCGGCCCGGCGGGAGCGGCTCTTTGCTGCGGAGAGACCGGATGCACTCTTCCATCGCTTTCTCCTGATCCTCCATCGACCGGACCAGGGCAAACTGGGCCCGGGCACGGTCCAGATTCTGGCCCGGCCGGTGGACCCGAAAATAGACATCCCCTTCCAGGAAATCGGTGAGAAAGCGGAGTCCGATGGTGAAGGTGATGAGCTTTCCGGAAAATACAAGCAGGTCCAGCTCCTGGGGTGTCAGGAAATCCCCGGCCTCCAGGAGATAGCCGTCGGCCAGGGCCCGGAACATCTCCAGTTCCAGTTTGACTCTGGTCAGATCCTTCTCATCTTCGGCGGCAAAGCTCGTCGTGGTCCTGACCATATCGCCGAAATCATACAGCGAGGAGCCCGGCATCGTCGTGTCGAGGTCGATGACACAGATAGCCTTTCCCGTCCTGTTATCGAAAAGGACATTGTTGATCTTGGTATCATTGTGGGTGATTCTGAGCGGAAGCCGTCCGCCGGCCAGGGCATCGGTTATCACAGCGGTCATCGGCGCATGCTCGAAGGCGAAGGCGACGGCATCCTGGGCCTCCCGGGCACGGTTCCGGGCAGCGCTCGCCAGGACCTCTTTGAACCGGGAAAACCGGCGCGGCGTGTGGTGGAAGAAGGGAATCGTTTCGTGGAGAGAGGAGGCGTCCAGGTCGGAGAGGAGTTTCTGGAAACGGCCAAAGGCCAGGCCGGCTTCAAACGCCTGGTCCGGCTTGGTAGCGACATTCACGATATGCACGTCACCCACAAATCTATAGGCCCGCCAGTATTCCCCGTCCGGAGAAACATGGCAGCACTCCCCTGTCCGGGCATAAAGCAGGTTAAGGGTCTCGCGGTCGGGATCGCGGCCGGGTATCTTCTCCAGCTTGGCCTTGATGTGACGGGTGATCTTTTCGAAATTGGCCATCAGGCGTTCCGGATCACGGAAGACGAAGCTGTTGATCCGCTGGAAGATGAACTGCTCCTGGATCCCATTGCGGTCTGCGTTGATAAGATAGGTGTCGTTGATATGCCCGACCTTGAGGAACTGGGCGCCGCTGAAATCGCCCTGGACGGCGAACTGGGAAAACACCTGCTTCAGATCGCGTTCCGTCAAGACGACCCCTCTCCCACCCTCAACTTCTCCGGATAAACGCCCTCCCGGATAAGCTCCCGGATATGCGAGCGGACCAGAGGCTGATCCTCAGGGTAAGTGAGGCCAAACCAGCGGTCCGCCGTCGGCAGGTGCTTCACCCGTATCAGTCCCGCCCGGATCAGTTCATTCACCGCAAAGGGGATGAAATACTCGGCTCTAGGATCCCAGCCGGAGCGTTCCAGGAATCCAGCGAATCCTTTTTCAAGATGCCCGAATAACGAGGGTGTAAACCCCCAGAAATTCATCGAAACGATCTCGTCTCCGCTCAAGTGGACCCAACGGCCTTCCTTATCCAGAGCCCGGGCGTCCCCGCCTTCTTTCTCGATCCTGAGCCTCTCGACGACTTCGGTCAGATAGCCGTCGGCGTCGAGGCGGCAGAGGCCTCGGGAAACGTGGCCATATTCAGAAAGCGTATTCCGCAGACGATAACCGACAAAGCAATATTCCTGGGGCGGAAGGCCGGTCATGTTTCTGTTCCGGAGCCACGTCGTCATCCCGTCGAATCCCTTCGGCCCGTATAAGTCATCGGCGTTGACCACAGCGAACGGTCCGGAGACAGCCGCCCGGCAGAGCATGACAGCGTGTCCCGTTCCCCATGGCTTTTCCCTGTCCGCGGAGATAGTGAACCCGGAGGGGAGCCCACCCTCTATTTCCTGAAAGACGTAGCGGACATCAAAAAGACTTTCCCAATGGCGTCCGACCCTATCCCGGAAAGCGTTTTCGATCTCCCGGCGGATGACAAAGACTACGCGCGTGAACCCGGCCTTGGACGCCCCAAACAAGGAATAGTCCAGAAGCGTTTCCCCCGCCGGCCCGACGGCGTCGACCTGTTTGAGGCCCCGGTAGCGTTTGCCCACTCCGGCGGCCAGGACGACGAGGCTTATTTCCGGCATTCCTTTTCCTTGGTTTAGACGGTTCCTTTTTATAGCACAGGGATAAAAGAGATGTCAAAAAAAGGCTCGGCTGTTCAGGGGAGGAATCAGTCCTCCTCTTTGACTCGTCCCACCTCAAAGAGCGGTTCCCCCTTACTCGTGGGAGGAGTGTTGATGATATAGAGCAGGATGCCGCTGAAGGGAGCCCGGAGTTCCTCTTTGATCCGGCCCTCAAAGTCGGTCACATAACCCACTTTCTGGCCCTTCACTACATAATATCCCATCTCGGCCTGCGGATAGAAAAGGCCGTCGGTTTGGCTGGTGACAACCTCGTAGCGGTCGATCCATACCGGATCCGTCACAAAAGCCGGCTCTCCCTCGATCATCTGAAACAGCCGCATGACGCCCAGGATTCCAGCGACGTTGCGCTGGATGGATTCCTCGTCAGTCCGACCCAGAAAACCGGATTCCGTCGTGATGGCCGGCTTGCCGAACAGCACGGCCGTGTTGCCCAGGTATTTGGAATCCTTAATGTCCTTGGATCGGCTCTCATCGATGATGATATGCTTGATGCCGAAAGCCAGGGCCATCGTGCGGGTAAAATCGTCCATTTTTTTAGCGCCGCTGATCATCCAGTAGGTGTAGGGAATCAGGGCCTCGTTGCCGTCCCCGCAGTGGAGGTCTATCAGCCCATCGCATTTCTTGACGATCTCTTCTGTCAGGACATAGGCAATCCGCTGACTGAGCGTGCCGGCTGGATCTCCCGGAAAGACCCGGTTCAGGTTCTTCCAGTCATAGGGATTATAGTAGATCGTTCTTCTCTGGAAAGATGGAAGGTTGGCGATGTGAACAAAAATGACCGTTCCCGCGAGTTCCTTCG
This sequence comes from uncultured Eubacteriales bacterium, assembly GCA_964353705.1. Lineage (GTDB taxonomy): Bacteria > Acidobacteriota > Aminicenantia > Aminicenantales > UBA8522 > UBA8522. Next base: position 5,451 of record CAYGXD010000117.1, read on the forward strand.
GGTCGATCATAGCCTTCAACCGGTAGAGGGCTAGGATAGGCGGATACTCGTATCCGTGGACTCCGGCTACGAGGGCCAGCGTCTTCCCGGTTTTGGCTCCATGGATGACGGTCACCGGGATGGATGTGCTGCCTCCCTCCCCCGCCGAGACCTCGAGAAAACCCGAGACCACCTGGCCCGGAAGGGTTTTGAGAGAACCGATCACCAGGGCGTCCTGGCTTAGGCTGTCACTGACACCGCCCCAGAAAAGGGCGGCGCTCAGCATAATCAAGCGGCAGGAAAACCAATCGCGACGAATCGGACGATGCATGGGACCTCCTCGATCAGGATCTTTCCGCCTTTTAATCTAATCCAAAAAGCAGCGGGTAGGCAAAGAATTTCAATTGAAAAAGTATTGCTTGACATTAAGACTTCTGATATAATCCGCCCGGAAAAAAAGAGGAGGTGCCTAAATGGGCAAGTACTTGGCCATAATCGCCGGCCTGGTTGCTATGGTGTGTGGAGTCTGGCTGGTCATCGTCTGGTGGCGACCGTTCTATGAGTTGATCCTTGGGTGTATCCCGCCAATCCTCTTTTTTGGAGGCCTGATCGCGCTCATCGCCGGGATCAGCAGCATCAAGGATGCCGCGAGGACGAAAAAACTCGAAGAAGAGGCCAAAGCGGAAGAAAAAAAAGCCTGAGGACCCGGCCGGCTTCGGCCGATCTCTCCTCCTCATCCGGATAGATCCCTATCCCCGAGTCATTTCTATGGCTGCAACAGAAATACTCCGGGTCTAATTGCCCCACCCCATCCGCGCCCTTGCGTCGGACGAAATTTATGTGATACCATCCAAGGAGTGGCGTCCCTAGGGATTTTTCCGCTCCTGCTCACGCTCTCCCTCCTCTCTCAGACGACGCGGACGATCGAGAAGGCATTTTTCCAGGACGATCCCCGGCTGCTTTATTCTCTTCTTTCTTCCCAGGGCCACATCCATATCTCATTTCCCGAGCCGATCTCTTTCTCCGATCAGATCTCACCCCAGCAGGCCTATTTTTTCTTCCGCCAAATCTACGCTACCTATTCTACGTTTGAATTCTACGCTGACAGCGAGCTCCCTGTCCTGGCCAAGGAAAAGAGCTTCATTTTCAAGGCGCGCTGGTCATTCAAGAACAAGAAGAATGATGATCAGCATGTCTTCCAGGTGTTTTTCCACCTGATCAGAGAAAAGCCGCCGGGCCGCGGTACCCTCCAGCACCCCTGGAGGATATCCGAAATCAAAGCCGAATCACTATGAAGAAAGTCTTCTCCTCGCTTCGGCCCCGGTCCCTGAAGCACGGAGGCATCATCGCGCTGGTCCTCGCCCTTGCTTTCCTGGGCCTTTCCGCTCTCTTGCCCCGCCTGCTCACGGTCCGCACCCTCCAAAAAAGCCTCGGGGGGTTGCGTCGTCAGGCCCAGCTGATCAAGAAGGAATTCGCCCTGCTCGAAACCGCACTTCAGACCAGGCAAAAGGCGCTGGCCGTCTCGTCCTTTCCCTATGACAAGGACAAGATATTTGCTCTCTTCAATGGCCAAAAGATAAACCCTGAATTGGAGGGCCTGGCCTATTATGATGAGGACGGCAGCTTGGCTGTCTGGCTGGGAAATGTCATCGAATTTCGGCCGCCTCTGCTGGACAAGCCTCTGCTGGCCCGCAGTCGGGCCTCCTCCTATCTCGTGACCTCCGCCCGGGTCCGTCAGTCCGAGCAGGTTGTCCTTTTCCGGCTACTGGCCTTCCGGCCCCAGCTCAGGGCACCCTTTCTCTCGGAATATCAGTTCCTCAAGAGAGATCTGCGGAAAAACGGGCATGTTGACTACTGGGATTTCCGCGAAGACGTCTCCGGGTTCCAACAGATCTTTGCCCGGCACAGCGATGAGTACCGCGGCGAACCCCGGCTGGACAGCGAAACCCAGCAGATCTTCTTCCCTCTCCGGAACGAACGCAACGAAATCGTCGCCACTGTCAATTTGACCGCCCCTCCCCTTCGTTCCGTTCATTCCCGCCTTCGCGAGAGCATGATTTTCTTTTCTATCGTTTTCTTAGCTCTTGCTCTTGTTCTTTTCAGCACCGACCTGGCCCGGTCCATACTAAGATCACCGCGCAAGAAGGCCGGCGCTGTCGTCCAGCTCGTCCTGGCCATCTCGGTCTTGCGCCTGGTCTTTGTGCCGCTCAGCCGCCTGGAGAGGATTCAGTCGCTGCGGATTTTCTCTCCCACTGAGGCCGGCTTTTTCTCCCTTGACCGGCTGACCCAGTCTCCGGCCGACATCCTGCTGAGCACGTTTTGTCTCTTCCTGACCGTCATCACCCTGGCCGGCTATGCCTGGGACCTCATCAAGGAGAGAAAGCAGCGGCTTCCTCTGGCCGCCGCCTGGGCCGTCAACACGGTCCTGGTCGGCGCCGCCCTGGGCGCAGCCATTGTCTATAACGGGTTCATTTCCCGGCTGGTGGCCAATTCCAACCTCAACCTCCTGCGATTCTCCGGTCATCTATCCTTCCTTTTTCTCCACCTCGGACTCGTCTTCTTCCTGTTGAGCTGCGGCTGCGCTATCTTCCTTTTCTTACGGCTCGTCCGCTTTCTATCGCCTCGCTTGGCGGCGACGTTGCCACCTCTCATCTGGACAACGGGAGTCTTCATTTTCCTGTACAGGACTGACCCCGGAAAGACCCTGCTGTTGATCCCGGTTTTCGCCCTTGCCCTCGGCTATCTCATCTCTGCCCCGTCCCTGTCCTCTAGGAAACGAGCGCCCGTATACGCCTTGATTTTCCTGGCGGCCCTCCTTAACTCCCTGGAGCTCCATCTTCAGGCGTCCGCCCGTCTCGGTTCCCTCGTCCAAAACTTCCTCCGCAACACCATCCTCTCCCAGGAAGACTGGGCCGATTTTATCATTCAGCAATCTCTCCCGGAGATCGAGAAGAGAAATACGTTCATCCTGGCCTTCCTCCAAAATCCCGATCCGTCTCCTTTCGCCCGGTCTCTCTGGGAAAGCACTCTGGCGGCCAAGTTCAATTGGTATTCGATCCTCGAGGTCCTGGACGCCGAAGGAGGAGTGATTTCCCGGTTTTCCCTCAACATTTCTCAGCTGTATCGGCCGGAGACAGAGCTCCCACTGAGCCCGACGTGGAGGGTTTCGCGGGTGAACGTTCCCTCGCTGGGCAAGGAAAGGGAATTCGTCCTGGCCTACAAGGACTGGTACTCCCAGGACCAGTACCTGGGCCGCGTGACTTTTTCCCTGGCCATCGACCCGGAGATGCTCCCCTTCCTCTATTCCGCCAATCCCTATTTCGAACTGCTCAAGGTCAGCCTGCTCCCCTCTCTCAACCAGCAGGAGTTCGGGTTTGCGATCTTTGATGCCCGGGGAAAGATTCTTTTTAACCCCAGTCGGATTTCGTCCGGGATCACGGCCCCCACGTTAGAGCAGATCGAGCGCTTTCCCGAGGGGATATGGACATCATTCCGGGACAAAGGCAGAAATTTCAGGGCGTTCTTTTTCCGGTTCCAGAACAGGATCTATGCTTTTCTCGCCCCCCAAAAAGGCCCGCTGGGACTGGCGGTCGAGTTCCTCAAGCTTGCGGTCTTCTATCTCGGCCTGGCGGCCGTTCTTCTCGTTCTCATACCGGCCCTGATGGGGAGGAAGAAGCTGGCCAGCTTTCTGTGGTCATTCTCGAGCCGCGTCAACGCCGCCTTCGTGGCTATCACGGTGATCTCCCTCCTCCTCTTCACCTTATTCTCGCACCGCTTCTTCACCAGGACCTTCAGCCAGCGGTTCCTGAAGGAAGCGGAAGTCCAGGCCAATTTCGCCCGGAACATCATGCAGGATTTTATTGCCCTTCAGCAAGAGGAGAGGGCCACGCTCATCGCCCCGACCGACGACCTCGTCCTCTGGATCAGTTCAGCCATTGCCACGGACGTCAACCTCTATGGAGAAGGCCGGCTGATTTCCTCCAGCCGGCGTGAATTTTTTGACTGGGGATTCCTCCCTGAGCTCATCGATGGCGAAGCCTACTTCAGGATCCGGTATGAGAACAGGCCGTTCTACATCCAAAGGCCGAGGATCGGCGGATATTCCTACCAGAGCTTGACCGTACCCTACACCATTCGGAGGGCCCAATATCTGATCTCGCTCCCCTTTCCGTTCGAAGCGCAGGAGATCGCCGGCGCCACCGAAGAGCTGGTCGAGTTCCTCGTCTTCATTTCGGCGTTCCTCATCCTCTTCGTGCTTCTCTTCGGCCGGGGAATCGGCCGGATGATCATCTCACCGGTGAACAAGCTCCTGGCCGGAACAAGAGAGGTGAGTCTGGGGAACCTGGAAATCGTCGTTGAACACCGCTCCCACGACGAGATGAAATCCCTGGTCGACGGGTTCAACGCCATGATCAAGGACCTGAAGAGGCACCAGCAGGAAATCGCCGACCTGAGCAAAAAAGTCGCCTGGGCGGAGATGGCCCAGAAGGTGGCCCACGAGATAAAAAACCCGCTGACACCCATTCAGCTCTCTGCGGAGCACATCCTCCGCGTCTATGAAGATAAGAGCGGAGATTTTGAGAAGGCGCTCCGCGAGTCGGCTTCTTATATCATCAGCGAGGTCGAGAACCTGAGGCGCATCGCCCAGGAGTTCCTGGAGCTTTCCCGTGTCACAAGCCTGGCCAAGGAGGCGTTTGACCTGAGGGAGGCCATCGACGAAGTGGTCTCGCCCTACCGCAAGGTCCTCTCCGAGAGGATCCGGTTCCGGGAGGTCTTCGACGGAGAAGAATTCCCGCTCGAAGCGGACAAATCCAAGATCAAGATCGCCTTCCGGAATATCTTCATCAACGCCGTCGAGGCCATCCGGGGCCGGGGCGAAATCGAGATCCGGCTACGGGCGGAAAAAGAAAACCTGATCCTGGTCATCCGGGATTCCGGGATCGGGATGGCCAGGGACGTGGTGGAAAAGATCTTCGATTCCTACTTCTCCACCAAGGACGCGGGCACCGGATTGGGCCTTCCTATCGCCAAGAAAATCGTCGAAGACCACGGCGGCACTATCCATGTCGAGAGCGAAGTCCAGAAAGGAACGGTTATCACCATCACCCTGCCAAGGAAAAACTAGCGGAGGACTTTGTGGAGAGATCAGCGAGACGGGACACCAGGGCTGGAATTTCCCCGCTATCTATGGAAGAATAGCTCTATGCCCAACACTTTAGTTGCTTATTCCAGCATCACCGGGAACACCAAGAAGATCGCCGAAGAGATTTTCGAAGCGATTCCCCCGCCCAAGGCCATCCACCCCATGGCCGAGGTCCACGGCCTGGACGAATACGGCCTGATCTTCGCCGGTTTCCCGGTTCAATCGCACGCCGTTCCTTACCAGGCGGAGAAGTTCCTCAAGAGCATCCCCCAGGGCAAGAAAATCGCCCTGTTTTCGACCCATGGTTCCTTGACCGGCAGCCGCCTTTCCAGGGAAGCGATCGAGCATGCAGTGGTGATTTCAGCCCAGGCGAGGCTCATCTCCACGTTTTCCTGCCGGGGGAAGGTTTCACCGCAGGCGCTTGAAGTCTTGAGTCGCTCTCCGGAGCACGAAGCCTGGGCCGATATGGCGGCTTCCGCCAGCACTCACCCCAACGAGCATGACCTCTCCGAAGCCCGGGCTTTTGCCCGCTGGGTGATCACGCTCAGCCGCCAGCGGGACTAGTGTCCCGTCTCGCTAATTCCTTTCCCAAGTGTTCTGCCTAGACGGGACACTTCCAGGGGGTGACAAGCTCCCCCCTCGG
>CAYGXD010000118.1:0-11183 GCA_964353705.1 uncultured Eubacteriales bacterium
GGAAGATGGGGGAGACCGCCAGAAAAGTCCTCCAGGTCTCAGGATACAACAACGCCGGGACGGTTGAGTTTCTATTGGATCGGAACAAGAATTTCTTTTTCCTGGAGGTCAACGCCCGGCTCCAGGTCGAACACCCCGTGACGGAGCTGACGACGGGGGTGGACCTCGTCCAGCAGCAGATCCGGATCGCGGGGGGCGAGGAACTGTCCCTGAAGCAGGAGAGTCTGGTGCAACGCGGGCATGCCATCGAGTGCCGTATCTATGCCGAGGACCCGAGCCGCAATTTCCTGCCGTCTTCCGGCAAGATCCTCTACCTCAGGGAGCCCACGGGGCCCGGGGTACGGCATGACGGCGGGATCTACTCCGGCTGGGAAGTCCCGATCTATTACGACCCTATCCTGGCCAAGCTCATCGTCTGGGCGGAAACCCGGGAGTCGGCCTGCGCGCGGATGGCCGCCGCCCTGGACGATTACGTCGTGCTCGGGATCAGCACGACGATCCCGTTCCTCAAAGACGTCATCTCTCATCCGAAGTTTAGGGAGGGGGCGACCACGACCGCGTTCATCAAAAACTATTTTGATAACTGGCAGGACAAAGAGGGCCCGGCGGACGGGCTGACGCTCGCTCTTGCGGCGGCGGCTCTTGACGAGCTCTCGCCCGCCCAAAAAACCGGGAAAGCTGCGGGGTTGAAGGAAGAAGTCTATTCTCCATGGCAGACGATTGGCCGATGGAGGATAGGGGAGAAGCTCTGAGATGGATTTCGAGTTCACCGTAAACGGCGCCTTCCAGAAAATCTCGCTGGACAGGAAAGAGGACCGCATTTCCATCCGTCACGGGGATAAGACGCTGGAGGCGGAGGTCCGGGTCATCTCCGCGAATACCCTCTCTCTTCTCGTCGGCGGCCGGTCCTTCCTCGTGATCGTCGCCAGGGACAAGGATAAGAGGCACGTTTGGCTCAACGGCCGCACCTATATCATCCAGAGCAGAAAAGAAGAACAGCAGCAGGCTGAAAGGGGAGACGACCGGGCCCACAAAGGAAATTCCGTGGTGACGGCCCCGATGCCGGGCAAAGTCGTCAAGGTCTGCGTGGCCGAAAAAGAAGCCGTCCGCAAGAATCAGACTCTGGCCATCGTCGAAGCGATGAAGATGGAAAACGAGATCAAGTCTCCCTTGGAGGGCTTCGTCAAAAAGATATATGTGTCGGCCGGAGAGCTGGTGGACTCCGAGAAACCCCTCCTCGAGATTGAACCCAAAACCTAAACAAGGCCGGGAGAAACGGCGCGGTCATTCGAAAACAGGGGTCAGGTCTCAACATTCAACAAATCAACCCAAAGTTTCGATTTTTGTTGAATGTTGAGACCTGACCCCTATGCAACTTTTTGGATTGGCCCATAGTTTTAGAGGTTGAGAATGGATGATCAAGAGCTGATCAGATTAGTCCAGGAAGGAGATGAAGTGGCATTCGGCGCGATCGTTTCGGCCTATAAGGACCGGATCGTGAATTACCTCTACCAGTTCACCGGCGATTATCAGAAGGCAGTGGAGCTCTCGCAGGAGACCTTCCTCCGCGTCTATTTCAAGGCCAAGCAGTACCGGCCTGTGGCCCCGCTCTCTTCCTGGATCTATGCGATCGCTTCCAACCTGGCCAAGACCGAGATGAAAAGGGCGCGAAAATTCGCCGCGGTCTCGCTGGACGACATTGCCGCCCACGAAGTGAGGCAAAAAGCCTATGCCGAGGACCCTCCGGACCCGGGACTGATCAAGAACCTGAGGGAGGCCTTGGACGCCCTGCACCCCCGCTACCGGATCCCCGTCGTCCTCAAGGACATGGAGGGATTCTCCCAGGAAGAGATTGCCCAGATCTTGAAGAAACCCGTGGGTACAATCAAGGCCAGGATCAGCCGAGGCCGGGGTTTTCTCAAAAAGAAACTGGAGAAGGCTTTGGTCGAAGGGACGCATGTTGCCCGAGCGTGAGGAGAGAAGAAATGAGTGAATGGGACATCTTTAAAAGCCTGGACACCGTCAAGGCCCCGCCGGACTTCGAACAGAAGCTCCTGGCCCAGCTTTCGCTCCGGAAGAGGATGGAGCGCCGGAGACGAGTCGTCCTGCGCTGGTCCATGGCCGGTTCTTTCGCTTCGCTTGCGGCGGTAGCCGTCCTGCTGAATGTTTTTGTCTTTCAGGGGAGGAGCCCCTCGGTCGTTGCTGAGAAAGGGAAAGGCCCGGCCCCGGCTTCTTCGTTTATCCAGCGGGCCGCCGAGGAGCGGACGGTTCCGATCATAGAAACTCTGGACTACCGGACCGAAATGGGCGGCCGGTCTTCCGAGCCGGGAACCATATATCTCTTGGAGCAGATATCCGACACGACTCCGAGAGATCAGATATTGAGGAGGTTTTAGGACATGAGAGAGAAAAGCAAGTTCATGGTTGGTTGGACAGGGCTTTTGTTGATGAGTGTCTGGAGCCTTCAGGCCGCCGAGCCGCGGGGCCTGAGCTTGCAGGACAACATCATGGAGGGAATCTCCAAAAAGGTTTTCGACAGCGTAGTCAAGGTGGAGGCCCGCAACGGCTTCAAGAAAGTGGCGACCGGTGTCATCATCGATAAAGATGGATACATCGTCACTACCGGCCTGATCTGGCCGAGGAATGAGGAAATCATAGTCACCACCGCAGATGGAAGGCGGAGCGAAGCCAAGTTCCTGGGGATGGACCCGGAGACCCACCTGGCCTTGATCCAAGCCAAGGAAAGGAACCTGACGCCGATCGCCCTGGGCAAGGCTGCGGGACTCTCTCCCGGATCCTGGGTCGGTGTGATCAGCGTTTCGCCGGAGAACTCCCCTCAGGTCACCCAGGGCATCGTCAGCTCTGTGACCGCGGATAAGCTGCGGCTGAACGTCTGGGTGACGCGCGGGGCCAGCGGCAGTCCGGTCGTCAACAAGGACGGGCAGATGGTCGCGCTGCTCCGGGGCATCTATTCCGAGGACCAGCCGGTGCTATTCGAGTTCCGGGAGCAAGAGGTTGTGGGCTCCGGCTATATCTTTAACACGGCGGAAGCGCCCTCCTCGGGAATGGCCCTGGGTATTCCTGTTGAGATTGTCAAGACGATCAGCTCTGAAATCAGAGAAAAAGGCAGAGTCAGCCGCGGCTGGGTCGGGATCGGGTTTTTCGAAAACGCGGACGCGCAGGTTGAGGTCAACGACGTCGAAAAGGACAGTCCGGCCGAACTGGCCAAGATCCAGGAAGGAGACATCCTGGTTTCAATCGATGGAAAGAAGATTGCCGGGGCGTCCGTGGTCGTCTCCGAGATCCGCAGCCGGAAACCCGGCCAGGACGTGAAGTTGGAGGTCCAAAGAGACGGCAAGACCCTCGACGTCAAGGTTAAGCTGGGTGAATATCCGGAGACGGCGGTGAAGAGAGAGCTCGAGGCAAGCTTCCCCAGGCTTTTCCCGGCCCCGGCCGCTCCGGAAGCTCGCCTTGCCCCCCCGGCTACACCCAAGCCGGGACAAGCGCCCCGAGCCCCCAAAACCCTGGCCAAGAGGTACGAAACCTGGCCGGGATGGGAGAAGAGAAAATATATCGGCACCTATATGGAGCCGCTCAACAAGGAGCTTCTGGAATTCTTCGGGGTCAAGGAAGAGAGCGGACTCCTCGTCAACAGGCTGACCAAAGACGGGCCGGCCGAGAAGGCGGGAGTCAAGGTCGGCGATGTCGTCGTCCGGGTTGACGGCAAAAAAGTGACCTCGGTCGGGGATTTGAGTGAGCTCATCCAGAACAAGAAAAAAGGCGAGAAGGTGAAGCTCGATCTCATCCGGGACAAGAAGCCTCTGACCCTGGAGGTCGAGATTTCTGAGGAGGAAGGCCCGAGCGTTTCCGATCTCTATCTGACCCGCCCCTACGGGGAAGCCTGGGGAGAGCTCAGCAAAGAGTTGCAGGGGCAGTACGAGGAATCACGGAAGGACTACGAAAAGTACAGCGAGAGCTACCGCGAAAGGCTGCAGCAGCTCAACGAGGATCTTCTGGACAAGTCCCAGGAATCCTATACCAAGGCGAAAGAGCTTTTTGAAGAGAGCAAAGGCAGGGGCAGCCTGAGAAGACTGCTCTCCGGCAGGAATAAGATCGTTTTCCGGGCTTAGTGATAATGGCTACTGAGCGTTAAGCTCTTGGCTCCATTTCTCAGAGGGGTCTTCCCGGAAGGGAAGGCCCCTTTTTTATTCTGTCGGCTCGTCTGACTCAGTGCCGGCCGAAAGCCATTTCCGGACGTAGTTATCGAATTCCTCGTCGCCGAGACGCCGCCGGTCATAAAAGCCGTGAGCCCGGCGCTGCTTCATGGCTTCGTAGAGGATGACTCCGACAGACACCGACAGGTTAAGGCTCTGCACCATCCCCAGCATTGGGATTTGGACCCTGAGGTCGGCGAGTTCGAGCGTTTCCCGGGATACTCCTTCCGACTCGCTGCCGAAGACGACGGCCAAGGGCTGGGTATAATCCATTTCAGTGTACGGTATTGCCTCCTTGTCAAGATGGGTGACCGCCACCTTAAATCCCTTCTCCTTGAGCGGCAGGAGGCAATCGCGGATGGACGTGTGGATATGCAGGTCGACCCATTTTTCCGCCCGGGTGGAGATGGCCTTATTAATGCCCAAGAGTTCCGGGTTCGGAGAAACGAAGTCGACGTGGAGGACGCCGGCGGCATCGCAGGTGCGGACAACCGCGCTGGCGTTATGGGCAATCGTTACCCCTTCGAGGACCACCCTCAAGTCCGGCTGGCGGAGCGAGAGAAGACGCTTTATCCTTTCGATTCTTTGGGGTGTGGGCACAGCTCAGAATATAACAGAGCGGTTTCAGCGGTTCAATAGGATTAGCTTGGCGGCCAAAATCAGCCAGACCAGGACGGTCCCCTGGAGAGCCCGGTACTCTTTGTTCCGCATATACAAGGCCCAGCTGAACTTGCCTTTGGCCGGGTAGTGTTTTCTGATCGACGGGAAAAAAAGAGGCACTTTCTTCCGATATTCCTCGTACTGCTGGGGGAATAGTTCCCTCATCCGGTTTCTCTCCCGGCGGATGATCAGAGGATAAAATATCCCGTAGTAGCCGACGAACAGCCCGAACACCCACCAGGAACGGGCGCCGACGACGATCCCGATGCCCAGTAGAAAATTCCCGACATAGAGCGGATTCCGGGAGTAGCGGTAGGGGCCCGAGACGGCGAGGGTTTTTTCCTTGCGCAGGTGGCCGGAAGCCCAGGCCCTGATGGCCAGGCCGAAGAAGGAGATGAGGACGCCCAGGAAAATGGATGTCCAGACTGGACGGGCGAGAAGGATGACGGCAATAGCCAGAAAAACCCCGGCCCGAACCCGGAGCCGGTTCAGGATTTCCTCAAGCCTCGGACTGATCATGCTTTCCCCAGAGCGCCCCTGACGGCTGCGGCCACCTCATCGGGGGAGAGGGCTTGCATGCAAAGGAGAGGAGAGCAGGCGTGTTTATAGCAAGGGCTGCAGTCCCGCTCCTGGATGATCACTTTGTCGCGCTCGCGGAAAGGTCCGTTGCGACGGGGATTGGTCGGTCCGAAGAGGGCCACTACCGGGACGTCGAGGGCGCAAGCGGCCTGGAGCGCAAAGGTGTCGCCGCTGACCAGGAGCGATGCCGAGCGCAAGAGAGCAATGACTTCTTTGATGGACAGGAAAGGCGCGATGGTGACTCCGGTCTTCTCCGCGACAGCCTCGGCCAGCCGTTTCTCTTCTTCCTTTCCCCAGAGAAGAACGGTGAAGGCATCGGATATATCGGCCTTGGCAATTGACTCAACCCATTTTTCAGGGGACCACCGCTTGGTTTCCCAGGCGGCTCCGACGTTAAAAACAACGATTCGGCGGCCATCGCGGTGACCGCACGCGGACAGCTTGGAGCGGACGGATTGGATAATATCCTCCGGGATTTGCAGCGGAAACTCGAAACGGCTTTCCTCGATGCCGAGGAGTTCGAGCAGCTTGAGGTTCTTGGCGATGACGTGGATTTCCTCTTCCGGAAAAGGAGAAGGGCGCTCCGTGTAGAACAGACCGGCCAGAGGCTCCCTGAGATTTTTCCTGGAGAAGCCAAGGCGCCGCCGGGACCTGGATAGATAGGCCAGCAGGGCCGATTTGACCAATCCCTGGAAATCCAGGGCGGTCTGTTCCCGGCCTTTGATCAGGCGGGCGCCGCGGCGATACTTTGTCTTTTCGATGACGACCACCTCATCGATCCCCGGGACAAGGTCGAGGATCTCTTTCCCCTTTTCTTCCACGGCCCAGCGGATCTCGGCGTCTGGGAATCTCTTGCGGAGGGCGGCAAAGGCCGGGAGGGTATGGATGATATCCCCGAGCGAGCTCAACCGGATGATCAGAAACCGGTCCATAGCGGTCTTTTCAGGTCTCCCTTTTCATCCTGGCGCTGATATCGCGGATGACCTGCGAAGTGTTGCGGATCTTGGGGCCCCCGACGATGGCCACCCGGCCTCCGTAGGATTTTACAGTATCCCTCTCGGGGACCGTCCCCCGCGTATAGTCCGAGCCTTTGACATGGATGTCCGGTTTGAGAGCCAGCAGGACCGCGGTGACCATGGGCTCAGTGAAGATCGTCACGAAATCGACGCACGAGAAAGCCGACAGGATCTCCGCCCGCTCCTTCTGGGGCAGGATGGGCCTCCCCGGGCCTTTGAGCTTGCGAACCGAGGAGTCGCTGTTGATGGCGACAACCAGGATATCTCCCTTGGATTTGGCGGCCCGGAGATAGCGGATGTGGCCGACGTGAAAAAGGTCAAAACAGCCGTTGGCCAGAACAACCGTCTTTCCCTTGGCTTTAAGGGCGGCAATCGTCCGGCGAAGTTCGGAAATAGGCTTGAGCTTGTCCAATTTATCCAGAGATGGATGCCTTGAGCTCGGCGGCGGAGACCGTTGCCGTCCCTTTTTTCATGACCACGATGCCGCCGGCGTGGTTGGCCAGGATCGTCGCCTCCCGGAAGCTTGCCCCGGCGGCAAGGGCCAGCGTGAAGACACTGATCACAGTGTCTCCGGCCCCGGTCACATCGACGATGTCTTTCGGACCGTGGACGGGGATGAGAAAAGGTTGTTTTCCCTTCTCGAACAAAGCCATGCCTCTCGACCCCCGGGTGATGAGGAGCGCTGGAGACTGAAGGTTTTTCAGCAGAAGGTCACCCGCCCTCTTGAGGATGAGGAGATTATCGTTGAGCTCGATGTGGAGCGCTCCCTCGACCTCAGGCTCGTTCGGTGTTGCGGCCGTGATCCCTTGGAAGTGGAGGAGCCGGTAGCGGCTGTCAAGTGTGACCGGCCTTCCGGCCTTTTTGAATGAGGGAAGAGCAGCGTTAAATATCTCTTCCTGGACGGTCAGGTAATTGTAGTCCGAGACGAGCAGGGCTTGGGCACTCTGAGAAACCGACTGAAGCATCCGGACGAGCCTATCCCGGAGGCGGGCGGTCTCGGGCACCGAGGCCTCCTTGTCGATCCGGAGGATCTGCTGTTTCTTGGTATTTTCTTCTCCGGCCAGGATCCTGGTCTTTACGGGAGTCTGGTAGTCGGCCAGCCGGAGGAGTAACCTGGCCGTTATCCCCTGGGCCTTGAGGATTTCGCAGATCCGGCCGCCCGCGTCGTCCCGGCCGAGAACACCGATGGGGAGGGGATCGGCGCCGAGTGCCTTCAGATTGAGTACGGCATTGCCGGCACCTCCCAGGGAGTAGTCCTGGTTCTGGTAGGAAATGATCAAGACAGGGGCCTCACGGGAGATACGACGCGTCTTGCCGTAAAGGTACTCGTCCAGGATGAAATCGCCCCACACGGCTATCTTTCTTCGGGCGAAGCGGTCAATAATCCCATGAAAGCTGGATTGTTCTGAGGTCATCGGTTTTCTCTGGCCTTTCCCCAAGACTATTAGCAAAATTGGCTAAAAACGTCAATGAGGTTTGTTTTTTGACAGGGTTTATATTATATATGCCTTCTTTTTTCGCCCATGAAAAACCGTGTCGATGAATTCATCGCCAATCCGCGGAAGGCGCTATTTGTCTTGGCGGGGCCGGTGGCCATCGCCATGTTCGTCCAGACGATGTACAACATCGTCGATACGGTTTTCGTCGGCCGTCTCGGGGCGGCTTCGATCGCCGCCCTGACGTTTGCTTTTCCGATCTTTTTCATCCTGATCAGCCTGAATTCCGGCCTGGGCGTAGGGATAAATTCGATCATCTCGCGGTTCCTCGGCGCCAAGGACAAAGAGGCGGCTGAGAACGCCGCCGCCACCGGCATCCTCATGACCGGGGCCTTCGCGGGCGTCATCTATCTTTTAGGCCGCCTGACGTTGAAGCCTCTTTATTCTCTTTTTGGAGCGGCCCCGGACGTGCGCGCTCTTTCGATGAGTTATATGACGATCATCCTGCTCGCGGTGTTTTTCATGTTCCCCGCTTATGCGATAAATAGCATCTTCGCCGCCCAGGGCGACACCCGGACCCCGATGATCATCCAGACGTTCGGGTTTTTGCTCAACACGATCCTCGACCCGATCTTTATCTACCCCCTGCGGTTCGGGGTGCGCGGCGCCGCCATCGCCACCGACATCGCTATCGCCGCCACCCTGTTGGTCTATATCTATTTCCTCAGGAGAAGGTCCTATCTCCGGGTCCGTGTTCGCTCGTTTCGTTTCTCTTTCCCTCTCTGCCGGGAAATCTTCCGGGTGGGGGCGCCGGCGAGCCTGATGATGTTGACGATGTCCATCTATGTGATGTTCCTCAACCGCTTCATGGCGCATTTCGGGACGGATTACGTCGCCGCTTTCGGCCTGGCGAGCCGGCTGGAGAGCTTTGTCTCCCTGCCGATCTTCGCTCTGTCCATCTCTTTGCTCACGCTGGTCGGGATGTTCTACGGGGCGAAGAGGCACGACCTGGTCAAGTCGATCTCCTGGTATGGGCTTGGGATCGGCGTTCTGGCGGCCGCAGGAGTGGGAGTCTTTTTCTATGCGTTCCCCGTCCTCTTTCTTAAAATATTTACCCAGGACCGGCTGATCCTCATGATCGGCTCAGCCTATCTCAGGATCGACGTGCTTACCTTCCCGACGATGGCCGTGGCCATGATCATCAGCCGCATTCTCCAGGGGATGGGATTCGGGTTCCCGGGGTTTTTCATCAATTTCATCCGCATCTTCTTTGTGGCCATCCCGCTGGCTTATCTATTCGTATTTCTCCTGGGATACGGATTCCTGTCGATCGCCTGGGCCATGGTCGCCGGCGGGGTGATCGCCACCATCCTGGCATTTATATGGATGGGTCTCAAGTTCCGGGATTTGCCCGGGTCAAACTCGGTGTCCGGCTGAGCCGATAGGCTGGGAGTACGTCCAATTCCCTCCGGATCTTTCGATTTTCTCGCGGGGCTTTCTTTTTTCTTGACTTCGCCTTTTCTGAGGGCGTATGGTTTCTTGCACAGGCCGGAAAGACGGCCCGCTTTATGAAGGAGACGTTCCTTTTATTAATCTTTTTTTGCACGGGAGGCCGAGATGAAACGAATGAGCAACTTATTCTTGGTTCTTATTCTATATCTCTTTTGTGCTCAGATCTCCCTGGCGGACTGGACGCCGGCAAAAAGACTGACCTGGACTTCGGGCGCTTCCCATTCGGCGGCCATCGCCCTCGATTCCATGGGTCAACTCCATCTCGTCTGGGGTGATGAAACGCCGGGGAACTATGAAGTCTATTATAAAAGGAGCACGAATGCGGGAAGCACCTGGACGACAGCCAGAAGGCTGACTTGGAATTCGGGAGATTCCTTGGGTCTGGCGATTGCCGTCGATCTCTCCGACCGTATCCATGTCGTCTGGGAGGATAGCACTCCTAGCGATTATGAGATCTATTATAAGAGAAGCACGGATGGAGGAGATACCTGGTCGGCAACCCGAAGGCTGACCTGGATGTCGGGGCAATCCCGGGGCGTAAAAACGGCGGTTGATTCATCAGGCCTTCTCCACGTCGTCTGGTGCGATGATACGCCCGGAGACTATGAGATCTATCATAAGAAAAGCACGGATGGGGGAGCAAACTGGACGTCCGCCAAGAGGCTCACCTGGACGGCGGGTTTTTCCGGGTGGCCGGCTTTGGCCGCCAGCCCCGTCGGCGACCTCCATGTCGTCTGGAGTGACGATCAGTCCGGAAGCAAAGCAATCTATTACAAGAAAAGTTCCGATAGCGGAGCGACCTGGTCGGCGATGAAGAGACTCACTTGGACCTCTGTGGATTCGGATAACCAGGAACTTGTTGCAGATCCGTCAAGCTGTCTCCACCTGATCTGGATTGCCCAGTCCTCTGGAAATAGTGATATCTATTATAAGAGGAGCAAAGATGGGGGAGATAGTTGGACGGCGGCGGAAAGGCTCACCTGGACTTCAGGGAGCTCCGGTTGTCCGGCGATTGCGGCGGATCCTTCCGGCGCCCTGTCTGTGGTTTGGGGCGATAATACACCTGGGAACTGGGAGATTCATTACAAAAGGAGCTCGGACGGAGGAATGACTTGGACCCCGGTCAAGAGACTCACCTGGACTTCGGGATACTCTTATGATCCCGCCCAGGTCGTTGATTCCTTAGGCCTTGTGCATCTGGTCTGGGACGACAGCCCGTCGTCGGAGTCCGAGATTTATTACAAGAACGGAAACTAACCACACGGCGCAGGATTGAAAAAGAGCCGGTAATCCCTTATATTGAGGGCGCGCCGGAGTGGCGGAACTGGCAGACGCGCTGGACTCAAAATCCAGTGGACCGCAAGGCCCGTGTGGGTTCGATTCCCTCCTCCGGCACCAATTTTCCCCTGATTTTTTAACCTTTTTCCTGATTTTCTGTTTTTAGCCTGAGGTAGCTAAACTGAGCCATTTTGGGCCGTTTTGTCCACATCGTATCCACACGGAGAGAGGTCTGCTCCCTCGAATTTCCTTGACTTCACCTTCCCACGAAGCGTATATCTTAGATCAGATTAAGGGATAAACGCATTATGCAGTTCAGGCGGAGGATTCTTTTAGCCAAACAACGCCCTTTCATTGCTCTAGCCTAAGCACACATGGCAAGACCGAGATTTATAATAAAAATGGCAAGTAGGGAGATTAGAAGATAATCAGGTTTCTAAAGAGTCCATAAAAATCATTCCATAAAGGAGGGGGGAAATGAAACGGAT
>CAYGXD010000119.1:0-11054 GCA_964353705.1 uncultured Eubacteriales bacterium
GCACCGTCGCCCTGATCATGCGGATGCTCAAGCTCCCCGACGGCCGGGTCCGCATTCTGGCCCAGGGCCTGATCCGGGCCCGGATCGAGTCCTTCGAGGATGAGCAGGGGTTCATCCAGACCCAGGTGGCGGTCATCCACGAGCCCGAGCTCACGGACAAAACCATCGAGGCGGAGGCCCTCATCCGGAACGTCAGAAACGGCCTGGAGAAAGCCACCTCACTCGGAAAAAACCTTCCCCCCGAGGTCCTTATCATAGCCGCCAATGTCGAGGAGATGGGCCGCCTGGCCGACCTCACCGCCGCCAACCTCGAGCTCAAGGTGGACGAAGCCCAGAAGATCCTGGAGATCGTCGACCCCTCCGAGCGCCTGAAGCGGGTCTATGAACTTCTGACCAAGGAGCTCGAGCTCCTGGACATGCAGTCCCGGATCAGCACCGAGGCCAAGGGGGAGATGGACAAGCTCCAGAGGCAGTACTTCTTGCGGCAGCAGATGAAGGCCATCCAGAAGGAGCTGGGGGAGGGGACCGAGATCCAGGAGGAGATCAAGGCTTACCAGGAGAAGCTGCTCAAGCTGAAGGTCGGGGGAGAGGTGCGGGAGGAGCTCGAGAAGCAGATCACCCGGCTGGCCCAGATGCACCCCGAGTCGGCCGAAACAGCCGTAGTCCGGACCTATCTCGACTGGATGTTCGCCATCCCCTGGGATAAGACAACGGTCGACAACCTGGACCTCAAAAAGGCAAAAAAAATCCTGGACGACGACCATTACGGGCTGGACAAGATCAAGGAGAGGATCCTCGAGTACCTCGCCGTCCGCTCGCTCTCCAAGAAGATCAAGGGGCCGATCCTTTGCTTTGTCGGTCCGCCGGGCGTCGGCAAAACCTCGCTGGGCCGGAGCATCGCCCGGGCCCTGGGCCGGCAGTTCATCCGCATCTCCCTCGGCGGCGTCCGGGACGAAGCGGAGATCCGCGGCCACCGCCGCACCTACGTCGGGGCCATGCCGGGACGGATCATCCAGGGAATCCGCCGGGCCGGGTCCGCTAACCCCGTTTTCATGATGGACGAGGTCGACAAGATCGGCGCCGATTTCCGGGGAGATCCCTCTTCGGCGCTCCTCGAAGTGCTCGACCCCGAGCAGAACAACACCTTCCGCGACCACTATCTCGGCGTTCCTTTCGACCTTTCCAAGGTCATGTTCATCACCACCGCCAACCTCCTCGACCCCATCCAGCCCGCCTTCCGGGACCGGATGGAAATCCTCAACCTGCCGGGCTACATGGAGGAGGAAAAACTCCAGATCGCGCTCCAGCACCTCGTGCCCAAACAAATTAGAGAGCACGCCCTGACCGGGAAGCTGATCGCGTTCACCGTGGGGGGGATCAAAAAGATCATCGCCCTTTACACCCGCGAAGCCGGAGTGCGCAACCTGGAGCGCGAGATC
This sequence comes from uncultured Eubacteriales bacterium, assembly GCA_964353705.1. Lineage (GTDB taxonomy): Bacteria > Acidobacteriota > Aminicenantia > Aminicenantales > UBA8522 > UBA8522. The sequence goes on from CAYGXD010000119.1 coordinate 1,440, forward strand.
GCCTCGATCTGCCGCAAGGTCGCCCGCAAGGTCGCCGAGGGTAAGAAAAGACTGTACCGGATCACAGCCCAGAACATCGAGAGCTACCTCGGCCCGGCCAAAATATTCAAGGACCAGCTCCTGAAGAAGGACCAGGTGGGGGTGGCTACCGGCGTCGCTTGGACGGCCACCGGCGGCGAGATCCTGTTCGTCGAGGTCACCAAGATGAAGGGAAAGGGGAACCTTGCCCTGACCGGCTCCCTCGGCGATGTCATGAAAGAATCCGCCCAAGCTGCCCTGAGCTATGCCCGCGCCCATGCCGAAGAACTCGGGATTGACGTCAACTTCTTCTCCGAGAACGATTTCCATGTCCACATCCCCGAAGGCGCCATCCCCAAGGACGGTCCCTCGGCGGGCGTCACCATCGCCACCGCGCTCTTATCGGTCTGCACCAACTTGAAGGTGATGAGGGACGTGGCCATGACCGGCGAGATCACTCTCCGCGGCAACGTCCTGCCCATCGGGGGCGTCAAGGAAAAGGTGCTGGCGGCCCAGCGGGCCGGCGTTCGCCGGATGATCCTGCCCGCGCCCAACAAGAAGGACCTGATCGATATCCCCCAGAAGGTCAAGAAGGAGATGGAGTTCATCTTCGTCGAGGAAATCCAGGACGTCTTTGAGCACGCGCTGATCAAGGCCCCCGAGAAGAAGGCCGAGGGATGAAGCTCCGCTCCCTTCGCGAGAGAGAGCTCATTTCCTCCATCCGCAGGGAGTTTTCCACGAAGGCGAGAGGCCTTGTCCTGGGCATCGGCGACGACGCGGCCGTTATCCGCGGCGGCAAGGGGCTGAGCCTGCTGACGACAGACCTGCTCATTGAAGACGTCCATTTCATCGCTTCGCTCAATCCTCCCCGCCTCCTCGGGCGGAAATCCCTCAACGTGAACCTGAGCGATATTGCGGCCATGGGCGGGACGCCGAGGTTCGCCCTGCTGGGTCTGGCCCTCCGCAAGAATCTGGATAGGGCTTGGGTCCGGGATTTTTTCGGGGGGATAAAGACCGCGGCGGAAGAGTTCGGCGTTTCGCTCATCGGAGGCGACATCTCCGCGGCCGGGAAGATCGTCATTTCCGTCACGATCGTTGGGGAGGCGGAAACGTTTATCACCCGGACCGCGGCCCGGCCGGGTGACCTGATCTTTGTCTCCGGTCACTTGGGTGACGCGGCGGCCGGCCTTCGTATTCTTAGGAAAGGATACCGGCCGGGGCAGGATAAGAAAGCGGACCATCTTGTGCGGGCGTTTCTCGACCCGGTGCCTCAGATCGCCTTGGGCCGGACTTTATCCCGCCGCAGGGCCGCAAGTTCCATGATCGATACGAGCGACGGCCTGTCTGTCGATCTCCTGCATCTATGCGAGGAAAGCGGGACGGGAGCGGAAATCGACCTCGACCGGCTTCCTCTCTCGCCGGAGATCCGGGCCTTTGAGAGATATCCGGAGCGCCTGGCCCTCCACGGCGGCGAGGATTACCAGCTGCTGTTCACCGTGAATCCCGATAAGGCGGGAGAAATAGCGCGGCTTGCTAAACGATTCCCGCTTAGCCGGATCGGCCGGATGATGCGGGGAAAAGCTGTTCAGGCGGTGGACATAAGAGGGAAAAAACGGCCGCTCGCGGCCGAAGGGTACGAGCACCTAAAATAAGGGCCGTTACTTTTTTGCGCTTTTGGGGGATTCGAAAACTTACGGCAGCAAAACGCCGTCGAAGACGATTTCGGCCGGTCCCGATTGAAAGACCTTATCCGTTTCCCATTCGACGACCACTTGCCCCAAGAATGTCTTGACAGTGACTTTCCGGTCGGTCAGGCCTTTAAGGATGGAGGCCACGGCGGCCGCCGAAGAACAACTGCCCGAGGAGAGGGTTTCCCCGACCCCTCTCTCCCAGAAAAGCACCTCGATCTCCCGCCGGCTGAGCACCCGGATGAACTCGACGTTGATGCGGTTGGGGAAAAAGGGATGATACTCGATCTCCCGGCCTATTTCGTGCCACTCGATCCGCGCCGGGAACCGGTCGTAGAATACGGCGCAGTGGGGATTGCCCATGGAGACGACCGTGACGGGATAGATCTTGTGGTGGATAGACAGGGGATAGTCGATGATCTTCTCATGGAAGACGCCGTCGTCGAAGGGGATATCCTTCGAGGTAAGCTGTGGGGTCCCCATCTCGATCCGTATCTGGAAGCGGTTGTTCTGGACCTCGAGGAGGCTCGAGCGCCGGTTGCCGATGGGGGTGAGGAATGTGACGTCGGGAGGGCTGACTCGTTTTTGCTGGAAGAGATAGGCGGCCGCGCAGCGAAGGCCGTTCCCGGAGATCTCCGGTTCGGACCCGTCGGCGTTGAAGATGCGGAAATGGACCTGCCCTTTCTCTTTGTCTTCGATAGAGATGAGGAGAAGGCCGTCGGCTCCCACACCGACGTGGCGGTCGCAGAGCCTCCTGGCTAAGCCGGGGATGTCGACGATCCCGGCTCTTTCTTCCGGGTCGACGACGATGAAGTCATTGCCAAGGGAATGGACCTTGGTGAATCTCACTCACGGCACCCGCAGCGTCACGATCCGGTCGAAGGAATCTCCGTCCTGCTCTCTCCGGACGAGGAGGATAATCGCCTGGCCGGATTCGAACCTGGCCATCATCCTCTCCATTTCGTCCACGGTGGTGACTTTTTTCCGGTTGACCTCCAGGATTATGTCCCCTGCGGCCAACCCTTTGCGGTCGGCCTCGCTGTAGTTCTTGACCTGGGTGATGATGAGCCCTTCCTGGGTCTCGAGGCCGTAGCGTTGGGCCAGCGTGGGGTTCAGTTCCCGGAGGGTGAACCCCAGATCCTTGTCGGAGGACTTGGTTTCGACCTTCGTTTCCGCCGGGTCGAGCTCCTCGACGGTCACCTTGAAGATCTGTTCTTTGCCGTCCCGGATAGCCTTGACCTCGATTTGCTTTCCCGGCTCGATGTTGGAGATCTTGAGCTTCAGGTCGTTGGAGTCCTTGACCTTCTCTCCATTGACCTCGACGACGACGTCGTACTGCTCGAGGCCGGCTTTTTCCGCCGGACTGCCCTTTTCCACTTGGTTGATCAAGGCCCCGTTCTTATCTTTGAGCTTGAAGGCGTCCTTGTCGTCTTCCGTGAGCGGGGTCGCTTTTATGCTCACTCCGATCCTTCCCCGGATCACCCGTCCTTTCTCTTTGAGCTGGGTGACGACTTTCCTGGCCATATTGGAGGGGATGGCGAATCCCAGGCCGATGCTGCCGCCGGAAGGAGAGAAGATGTTGCTGGTGATTCCCACGACCTCACCTCTCATGTTGACGAGCGGCCCGCCGCTGTTGCCGCGGTTGATGGCGGCATCGGTCTGGATGAAATCCTGGTACTCCGGCACATTGCCTCCCAGGCCGAGCTGCCGGCCCTTGGCGCTGACGATCCCCGAGGTGACGGAGTGCTCGAGTCCGTAGGGATTGCCGATGGCCAGGACCCATTCGCCGACCTTGAGCAGCCCCGAATCGCCAAGCACGGCAAAGGGGAGCCCCTTCGCCTCCACCTTAAGGAGGGCCAGATCCGTCCTCGGATCCGTGCCGACCACCTTAGCCTTGTATTCTTCGCCGTTCAGCGCTGTCACGACGATATCAATGGCGTTCTCGACGATATGATAATTGGTCAGAAGATAGCCATCCTCGCTGAGGAAGAAGCCCGTGCCCTGGGCTTGGGAGCGCTGTTCCTGCTCCCTCGGACGCTCCTGAGGACGTCCGAAGAACCTCTCCCAGAAATCATCAGAGGGCATCTGATCCTCAAAACCGAATCCCCTTACTTTGTCCACGCGTTCAGTCATGATCATGACGACCGCCGGCCCGACCTTGTCCGCGATGGCGACGAAGTCAACGTTTGATTGAGCTTCGGGCGCAGAAGGCGAGGGGGCGGCATTGAGGTAAGTGCCCTGGGGTGTGCCGGAGTCCGCAAAATTGCTGTTCTTTACGGCCTGTCGCTCGGGGAGATAGAGAAAGATATAGCCCGAGGCGATGATCCCCAGCACGAAACCGACTATCCCGATCCAAACGTATTTTTTCATTTTTCCCTGCCTCCGGAATTAGCCTTTAAATTAGCATACTCGCTTGGAAAATTCAATGAATGGGGACGTTCCCAAAAGGGACACCCTCCGGATATCGGCTTTTTCAGCGGCTCACCCGTTTCTTTCATAACCCAAATATAACTCGGCTCTGACTCAAAACGTTGCCAAACGCCTCGGCTCGCGGTATGATCCTAGGAGATTTACGAGACAGCAGATGATGCGTTTAAAGAAGGGCCTTCTCATCGTTTTTGAAGGGATCGACGGTTCCGGCAAGTCCACCCAGGCCAGGCGTCTCCTGCGGTACCTAAAAGTGCTGGGGTATGATGTCGTTTCCTTCCGGGAGCCGACCAGGGGGAGATGGGGGCGGGCCATAAAGAGGCTGGCCAAAACGGAAGGCAGCCTGACGCCCGAGGAGGAACTCGACCTTTTCGTCAAAGACCGGCGGGAGAACATCCGAAAAAACATCGGGCCGGCCCTGGCCGCGAAGAAGGTAATCATCCTCGACCGCTATTATTTCTCGACGATCGCCTACCAGGGAGCTAAAGGGATAGACCCGGCCCGCATCCGTCGCCTGAACGAAAGGTTCGCGGTCAAACCCGATCTGGTCTTTATACTCGACATTGAGGCCGGCCGGGGTCTGGACCGGATCAGGGGCCGCAAGAGGAAAGACCTTTTGTTCGAGCGGGAGGCCTATCTGGCCCGGGTCCGCAAGATATTCAACGGCTTCCAGGGGCGCCGGTTCAGGCATGTCGACGCGAGGCAGCCAAAAGATGAGTTGGCGGGAGATATCGCCGCCCGCGTTCTTCCTCTCATCCGGAAATACGCTGTTTGATTCAAGCCCTCCCGGCCCCAGAGGCGGGCCCTGTTCGTTTGGATTTTTGGCACCGGTTTTGGTATAGTAAGCACTCACCGCGATGGCCCGAAAAAACTCCAGCCCCAAGAAAGCCAAGCCTTTCCTCCGGATCCGGATTGAAAAATTGAGCTTGAAGAAGGTCCTCAAAGCTCTGGGCATCATTATCCTTCTTGGCGCCGCCGCCGCGCTGGGGGCCGGGTTCGGCGCTTATCTTGCGGTCAGACAAAACCTTCCCTCCGTTTCGGGACTCGAAACGTTTGAGTCCAACATCATCACCTCGATCTATTCGGACGAAGGGCAGCCCATCAAGGATTTCGCCATCGAAAGGCGGGTCGAAATCAGCGCCGACAAGATTCCGGACGTCCTGAAAAGGGCCATCATCGCCACCGAGGACCCGCGTTTCTATCGCCATCGCGGAGTGGACCTCTTGGGAGTCCTGAGGGCGTTCAAAGAGAACATCCGGTCCGGCCGTCTCCTCCGCCGTCCCCAAGGCGGAAGCACGATCACGCAACAGTTGGCCCGCCTTCTCTTCCTTTACCCGCAGCAGACCATCGGCCGGAAGCTCAAGGAGATGTACCTCGCTCTCCAGATCGAGAAGCAATACTCCAAAGAGAAGATACTCGAGATGTACTGCAACCAGTTCTACCTCAACCACGGAGTCTACGGAGTGGAGACGGCCTCGAACTTCTATTTCGGCAAGAGTGCCGTTGACCTGACGCTCGAGGAAGCGGCGCTTATTGCCGGAATCTTTCGAGGCCCCTCCGTATATTCCCCCTATACCAACGTGGAGATGACTCTCCGCCGCCGCAATCATGTCATCAACCGGATGGTCGAGGAAGGCTTCATCATGTCCGCCCAGGGAGAGGAAACCAAGGCCAAACCCATGGCCGTGCTCCCCTGGAGGCGGGGCTCCTCTGATTTCGCCGCGTACTTTTTCGAAGAGGTCCGGAAATATATCGAGAAAAAATACGGCAGCGAAGTGTTGTACCGGGGAGGCCTCAAGGTCTACACCACCCTCAACCTGAGGCTCCAGAGGTATGCGGAGGAGGCCTTGCTCACGCGTCTGCGCGAGATGGACAAACGAAAAGGGTGGCGCAAGGACAAGAGGAACTTGCTTAAAGAAGGGAAGGAGAAGCTCAAGGAAGAATGGCTCGACAGCTGGGTGACTTCCTATGTAGAAGAAAACGAGGTGGCGGATGCCATTGTCCTCTCCGTGACCAAGAAAGAAGCCGTGGTCAAAGTGAAGAGGCATACGGGGAAGCTTCAGAACAAGGAAATCGCTTGGACCAGGACCGATGACCTGGAAAAACTCTTCCAGCGCGGGGACATCATCCAGGTCAAGGTCAAAAAGGTCGATCCGGCGGCCAAGGAAATCGAAGCTTCGCTGGACCAGCATCCGATCATAGAGGGCGCGTTCCTGGCCATCGACCCGCGGTCCGGCCAGATCAAAGCCATGGTCGGTGGCTACTCCTTCCAGCGCAGCGAATGGAACCGGGCTACCCAGGCCCAGAGGCAGGCCGGATCGGCCATCAAGCCGATCCTCTACACCGCGGCCCTGGAAAACGGTTTTACGTCGACCACAATAATCAGGGACGAGCCGGTCGAATTCCCCGATAAGTGGCTGGGCGAAGTCTGGTCTCCGAAGAACTATGACCGCAAGTACAAGGGCGCCATAACCGTCCGCATGGGCCTCGAAGAGTCCCGTAACGTCGTCACCGCGCGGCTGCTCGATTATATTTCCCCCCAGACAGGAGTGGACTACTGCCGGAGGTTCGGCATCACCTCGACGATCTACCCCTATCTCTCTCTTTCCTTGGGAACGTTTGAAGTCAGCCCGCTCGAGCTTATCTCTGCTTTCACGGTTTTTCCCAATAAGGGCGTACGCATAAGGCCTTACTTCATCACCCGGATTGAGGACCGTGAGGGCAATGTCCTGGAAGAGGCGCGGGTCGAGGCGGAGGAAGTCGTTTCCCCTCAGACCGCCTTTCTCATCACTTCGCTCATGCAGGGAGTCATCCAGAGAGGGACGGCGGCCCCCTTTGCCGGCAACCTGGGGATTCCGCTCGGGGGAAAAACAGGGACCACCAGCGATTTTTCCGACGCCTGGTTCATCGGCTTCTCTCCCTCTCTTTGTGCCGGGGTCTGGGTCGGCAATGAGTCGAGGGTCAGCCTAGGGGACAAGCAATCCGGGGCTGTGGCCGCCCTGCCCGCCTGGGTTACTTTCATGAAAAGGCTCATTGATGACGAAACAAAGAAGGCCGAGGAGGAAGGCCGCGATCCCTTTTTCGAGGATTTCGAAGTCCCCCCGAATATTACGTTCATGGAAGTCGACCGGAAGACGGGCCTTCTGGCGACGCCGAACTGCCTGTGGCCGATCAGGGAATCTTTTCTGGCCGGGACAGAACCTCTCCGTTACTGCTCAAACCAGGATCACATGCTGATCCTCGATTACTACAGCACGGAGAAGGCGACCGAAGAGCACGACTAGCCGGAAGGGCTACTTCCTTCTGACGCTCCCTCCCGAGGGATGCGATCCCGAAGACCGGGACCCGGATGAGGAACCCCTCGAGCCTGAGGAGACCGACCCCCTGGAACCGCTCGACCTTGAGGAGCTCGAGCCTCGGGAAACTGACCCGCTCTTTGACGAGCTCCCTGAATGCGATCCGCTCTTGCCGAGGGATTGATAAAACCGGCTCCGGATCGAGCTCGATGTCCGGTCTCCATAGGAGTATTTTTTCAAAGTGATGTCGGGCGACGAAGGATAGCCGAAGGAATACTTCCGGACGGCTCTGCCCTCCTGTCTTTTCGGAGTCCCGGCCCCTTGAGCCTGGGAAGAATCGCTCCCCCGGATTCTCCTTTCTCCTGGATAGCCGCCCTCCGCCTTCCCGCTTCGGTCAGCGGGCCGCAGGGTCGGCGGAGCGGATGGTTCCACGCCCTTTTCCGCCGCTGGCTTGATGATCCTTTCAGTGCCGGGGGCCTGGCCTCCCCCCGTTTTCTGGTTCATTCCCTGGCTGCTCACAGGCTTCAGGGTCCGTCCCTGGCCCGTCAGCGTGATCTTATCCAAGCCCTTGAGCGCATCGCCCCGCAACGCCGCCCGGGAGATGTCTCTTCCGCCGAGCTGGTCCTTGTGGATGACGGTCAAAGCGCGGGAATTATAAGGGTAATATGGGTAGTACGGGTAATATGGGTAACCCCAGCCCCAACCCCAACCCCAATTAGGGTAGTACCAGTTGTCGACAATCATCAGAGGGTAGTTCCAGTAGCCGAGCGGCGCCCAACCGCAATAATCGGCGCCCCACCACCAGCCGACCCAGCCGGGCCCCCAGACCGTCCCCGGGATCCAATACCAGCCCAGACCGATGCCGAATCCCCATCGTCCATAGTGGAAGGTCGCCCATCCCCAGGGATCATAGGGAAGCCAGGCATAGCCGCCGAGGGACGTCCACATCCAGGATCCGTTGTAGTAAGGCCGCCAGTCCTCGCCGACGCCTGCCGGAACCCAAACCCAGCCATACGGATTGATCCAGGTCCAATCTCCGTTCTCCTCGAGCTCGCCTTCGAAGTCCTCGAGATCGGCGGGAAGATGCCGGGTGGCGATCTGGACGGCCAGGCGGGATTCCCGCTCCTCGCTCCAGCGGTCAAAGCCGTCCTCGGCCACGGCCATGAATCGCACCGGCTGGCCGGAGTACCGGCCGTCGGCGACCGTGATGCTTTGTTCGCTCTTGAGAAGGAGAGAGCCGTCTGCGCCGGCCGCCTCGATGACCCCATAGAAAACATAGATATCGGTTTTTTTGCTCTCCAGCACATCCACGCGATAGTAGCCCTCAGCGAGCACATAGAAGGAAGCATCCGGGGTGTGGACCTCGACGGTCTTCTCCTCGTCCAGACGATGGACGCTGAAGTAGATGTTCCCCTTGGCGACACGGATCCTGGTCTTGTCGGAACCTTTCTTGGGAAGGCTCAGGATCTCGAGCTTGGTGTTATTGTCCAGCCGAGCATAGGTTTTCTTGCCCAGGTAAAGTTCAGCCCGGCCATCGGTCGTGCCCAGAATGTCTCCCTCCTCGATGGCCATGTTCACGACCCCGTCCTCGAAGGCGGCCTTAGCGCTCTTTTGGACGTAGACACTGCCACTGATGAAGCTCAACCGGGCGAAGGACTCGTTCGTGTATTTCGGCTCTTCCTGGTCCGTTTGAGCGAGCCCAAGCCCCACGGCTAACAGAAACAGGGTTGGGATAATGGCGGCTTTTCTCATCTCTTTTCTCCTACTCACCCTTAATAGAAGCAAGAAGCATGCCAGAATCTCCCTCCATAAATAGGCTGATTTTTCCCCATTTTGTCCTGAAAAGGGGACGACTGGCCCCCTGGAGGACAGCCAAGTGTTCCGTATAAAAAATCTCTTTCAGCCGGTCACCGGCCAAAAGGTCCGCTGGACCTTGAAGACGGGGGAGAGCTCCCGTTCGAGAGAGGCAGAAGGGCTGAGCTTTGCCGGGGACTCGGATCCCCGGCCGCTCAGGGCAAGCAAAACACTCCTGACTCCGTCCTGGAGGCCGAAAAGGTTGTACCCGCCTTCAAGAGTGAAGAGCAAACGGTTCTGGGCCGTCCGCTTGGCCAGGCTCATCAATTCCGCGGCCAAGGCCCCAAATCCCGTGACACTGACTTCCATGCCTCCCAAAGGGTCGCCGGCGA
>CAYGXD010000120.1:0-11005 GCA_964353705.1 uncultured Eubacteriales bacterium
ATCAGGCCAGGAAGTCCAAAGGGACGTCCCTCAGCCTGGCGATATCCTTGATCCGGTCGGCCAAGTCAAACCCCTTGGCGCACTTGACCGTGCAGGTGCCGCAGGTCCGGCACGGGGCCGCCGGGACATCTAATTCCTCGAGCAGATCGCGTGCCAACCCCAAGTTTTTGTAACCGTAAGCGTACATGTAGCCGCGCATGAGGTCGGGGATGGGCAGCCCTTCGAGGCAGCCGGGCAGGCACTGGCGGCAGTACTGGCAGTAGAGCCCGCCGTGGAGATCGACCTTCAGGTCCTTGAGCTCCTGCCCGGTCAACGTCAGGTCGGTCATCACTGCCAGGTCCTCCTCGAGCTGGTCGAAGGTGGTCATGCCGGGTATCGCGGTCGTCACGTTGGGATCGCTGAGGACCCATTTCAGGGCCGCCTTCATGTTGATCGGATGCTGCTTTTCCTTATCCCAAAAGGCCCCGGCCTGGGTTTTCATGGCGACTATCCCCACTCCGGCGGCGGCCGCTTCGGCGACGGCCTTGCGGACCTCGTCCCGATGGTCCTGGCGGAAGTTGTAGGCGGTAAGCACGACGTCGTGGACCTTGGACTCGACGGCCGCCCGGATGACCTCGGGCTCATTGCCGTGCGTGGTGACCCCGATCCACCGGGCCCTCCCCTCCTTCTTGATCTTCTGGAGGGCCATAAGGACCGGCTCGAAGAAAACCTGGTCCCTGGCCAGGACATTATGCTGGTAGAGGATGTCCACGTATTCAAGGCCCAGCCTCTCGAGGCTGAGGTTGAACATCTCAAGAAACGGCTCGGCTTTGGCGTCGGCCGGGATCGCGCCGGTCTTTCGGTCGCGTCCTGGGGCGGGGACTTTGGTGGCGACGACGAAGGAGTCCCTCGGTCGGCCTTTGATGACCTGGCCGATGACCACTTCATTCGTCCCCCCCTGGTAGCCGTGGGCCGTGTCGAGCATGACGATCCCCCTGTCGAGGGCCGCCCGGATAAGATCGGGACTGTTGGAGTTCATCACCCCCAGGCTGACGACCGGGAGCTTGAGGCCGGTACGGCCGAGAGTCCGGACGATCACATCCTTTTTCTGAGGATTAAGAGGTGCCCCCCGTCCGTCGTCTTTCCTCGCTCCGGAAACGGGGTTGACCGCAATACCCGCCAATCCGGCGGCGCCCCACTTCAGGAAGGACCTCCGCTTCAGCCGGGTTGAGTTCGTTGCCATCTGGGCCTCCTTATTGAAGAGCCCATATCTTACCAAATCTATAATAAATATAGCAATAGTAGAGTTTAGGTTCCGGATCGGCGCGACGGCCAGCCCCCCGTTTCAAATGCCCTTTGAGAAGAGCGGAGAGATGGGATATATTAAAAAAAGATGCCTATGAACAAACTATCTCGATCAACCCTCCTGGTTTTCTTCCTGTTTTTTCTGCCCGCCGCCTTTTCTCTGCCTCAGGCGGTCGCCCAAAACCGCAACCTCGATGACCAGGTGCGGGCGTTCCTCGACAAGATGGCCTATGGCTGGCGGGATATGAACGTGCCCGGGACAGACGGAGAGCTGCTCTACGATATCGTCCTCCGGAACAAGTACAAGAAAGCCCTGGAGATCGGGACGTCGACCGGGAGGTCGGGGATCTACATCGCCTGGGCCTTGAGCAAAACCGGAGGAAAGCTCACGACCATCGAGATCGACAAGGACCGATATGAAGAAGCACTGGCGAATTTCCGGGAAGCCGGGCTGAGCGGGACCATCGAGGCGAGGCTGGCCGATGCCCATGAGCTCGTCCCGGAGCTCCCGGGTCCGTTCGATTTCGTTTTTATCGACGCCGACAAAGAGTGGTACACCAACTATGCCAAGGCCGTCATCCCCAAGCTCGAGGCCGGAGGATGCATCGCCGCCCATAACGTCTACGAGGGGCGCGGCAGTTGGGGCGGATACGGAGGTACGGGCGGTTTTTTTGAGTACATGAAAAGCCGTCCTGAATTCGAGAGCCGCATCCTGACCGAAAGCCGGAGCGGCATCTCTGTGAGCTATAAAAAGAAAGGGAGTTAGGCGGTCATAGACATGGACGAACGGAAGAACGTCTATCCGGAACTCCTCCGCCGCCTGGAGCGCCGGGAACCCACGGTTCTGGCGACGGTCGTCGAAGCCGAGGGAGCCACGCCCCAGATCCCCGGAGCGTCGGCCCTGTTTGGCGGCAGCGGGCTTCTCCTGGGGACTCTCGGCGGGGGAATGCTGGAGGCCGACGCCTGGGAGAAGGCGTTGGCCTGCCTGAAAAACCAAAACTCAGTCTTCTATCGGTTTGAGCTCCAGGGCGAAGATGTAACTGCCGGCGAGCCGATCTGCGGGGGGCTCGTCTCGATCCTGGTTGATGCCTCACCTGAGACCCAGGGGCCGGCTTGGCGCAGCCTTGCCGACGCTCTTCTCGCCCGCCGAAGCGGGGTTCTTGTCACCCGGATTGACCGGCTGCCCCACGATCAGGCCCGGATTGTGCGCTTCTGGCTCGAGGAAAAAGATACCCATCCCGAAGCCGGGCCGTCCCTCGGTCGTCTCGCCGGGGAATTGGCCAAGGCCAGGCGGCAGGACAAGCCGGGGCTTCTCCGCGGCGAGCGGACAGATGAACAGGGTCCTCAAATCCTCTATTTCCTGGAGCCGATCAGACCGCTTCCCCGGCTCTTGATCGTGGGGGCGGGTCACATCGGACAGGCCGTGGCCCGCCAGGGGTCGTGGCTGGATTTCGATATCACGGTTGTCGATGACCGGCCCGAGTACGCCACCCGGGAGAAGTTCCCGGTCGGGACTACACTCGTGGTCGAGGAAATCGAGCGGGCGGTCCGGGAATTCTCCATGTCCGCCGAAACCTACATCGTTATTGTCACCCGGGGGCACAGCCATGACGCGGAGGCTCTGCGGGCTTGCATCCATTCTTCCGCTGCCTACATCGGGATGATCGGAAGCCGTCACAAGATCGCGCTCATGCGGGAGCGCTTTCTTTCCGAAGGCTGGGCTTCGGCCCGGGAATGGGACCGCGTCCGCACTCCCATCGGCCTGAAGATCGGCTCCATAACTGTCGAAGAGATCGCCGTCAGCATAGCGGCCGAGCTCGTCCAAGTCAGGAACGAGGCCCGGGAGAGAAAAGCCCGGGAGACCCCATGATCTGGGCGGTTGTCCTGGCCGCGGGGGAGTCCCGGAGGATGGGCCAACCAAAGCTTCTTCTCCCTTACGGCGAGATGACGATCATCGAGACTGTGGTCCAGAACGTTGTTTCGTCCCGGGTTGACGGGGCCGTGGTCGTCCTGGGCGGGGACAGGCGGGAAATCGAAGAGAAGATCCGGCGCTTTGCCGTCAAAAGGACGGTCAACCTGGCATACAGAGAGGGGATGCTCTCTTCGGTCCGGCGCGGACTTTCCGCCCTGCCTTCCTCCGCACGCGCGGCTTTATTCGTCCTGGCCGACCAGCCGGATATTCCACCGGATGTGATTGATTCGGTGGCAGAAGCGTATCTGGGCGGGGAAAAAGGGATCGTCGTCCCCGTTTACAAGAAAAAGAGGGGTCATCCGCTGCTCGTCGACCTGAAATATCGCCGGGAAATCGAATCCCTTTCCCCCGATGTCGGCCTGCGTGGCCTAATCCTTGAGCACAAGGATGATATCCTCGAGGTTCGGATCTCCAGCCCGTCCGTTCTCCACGACATCGACAAGCCGGAGGACTATGAACGGGCGCGGAGGGTGATCCGGAGAAGGACCCGGCCTCAACCGGGCCGGGTTTAATATCGGGCCTGTTTATTGTATAATGGGGCTCGGTTATCAGAGGAGAACAACATGAAGAGGAGCCGTTTGCTCAATGTGGCCGTCTTCGCCTTGTTTTCATCGGTCATTATAGCCGGGGCTCAGGCCGCCGATGTCAGCGGCGAATGGGAACTGACCGTCCAGACCCCCCGCGGCGATATGACCCTGACGACCAAGTTCACTCAAGACGGGGAGAAACTCAAGGTAACTATGGTCGGGCCGCGGGGAGGGGAATCCAGCGGCGAGGGAACGATCCAAGGAGACTCCATCCAATGGTCGGTCAGCCGGACCGGTCCTGAAGGGCAATCGTTTACCGTCACCTATAAGGGCACGGTGGAAGGGACTACGATGTCCGGGACCGCCGAGAACCCGCGCGGCACCGCGAATTGGAAAGCGGCCAAAAAGTAGCCTGTCCCCGCCCAAGTTCCGGCTTCTAAGAAAACGACCAGCATCTTTTTGAACCCTGCACCGGGGATGACCGTTTAAAGAAAAGGGAAGAATTACCTAAGACCTCCGTCTAAATGTTGTACGGAGGCCCCTGAAAAGTGCTTACGAATGGACGAAAAAGAGTTAATCCAGAGGTCTCAGGCTGGAGACGGCGGGGCCTTCGGCATATTGGTTGAGAGGTATAAAGGTAAAGTGTTCAGTCTTGCCTATGGGTTCACACGGGACAGGGTGGCCGCCGATGACCTGGCTCAGGAGGTCTTCATCAAGGCCTATTATTCCCTGCCGAAATTCAAAGGCATGTCCGGGTTCGGGACCTGGCTTTACAGGATCGCCGTGAACCACGCCAAGGACTTCCTGCGAAAGAACCGGCAACGGCTGAGAGAAGTGTCTATCCAGGACGTGGGCGAGCCGGCTCTCACCGCTCCAAACGCGAGCCCGGAAGAGAATCGTGTTGAGGAAGGACGCCGGACTGTGATCAGGGAAGCCCTCGCGCGCCTCCCCGAAAAATACCGGGTCATCCTGACGCTCCGGGACATCGACGGACTTTCCTACGAGGACATCAGAGGAATCCTGAAGCTCACGCCGGGGACGGTGGATTCCAGGCTCCACCGGGCGCGGCGAAAGCTGCGGGAGAAACTGGCGGGCCGCCTGGGCCGGCAAGGAGGAGAATATGGACTGTAAAAAAACCGAACGATCTCTCCTTCTATCTCTGGACGGAAGGCTCTCTCCGGACGAGTCCGCTTGGCTGCAAAGCCATCTGGGGAGATGCCCGTCCTGCCGGAGAAAAGACGAAGAATACCGCACCATCATCCGCCTTGTCCGGCCGCAGACGGTGCCGGAGCCTCTCCCCTTTTTCAAGGATCGATTCCTGGCCAGGCTCAGGGAAAGCCAACAATCGGCGCCCTCTTTCGTCTGGGTGAAATGGGCCCACCGGGCCGTCGCCATTTCCCTGGCCGCCTTTCTCCTTTTCGGCGCCGGGATCCTCCTTTTCCAGCCCCAGGAGCCGCGGGAGCTGAGCCGGACCGAAAGGTTCCTCCTTCAGGATGAGAATCCTCTCGGCGAGGCGGCCAGCATCCTGGATCAGAAAAAGGCTGAGGACAGGAACATGATGTTGATCTTTGCTTCCGCCGGGGACAGTGAAGTTTCGAGGAGATACAGGCCATGAACAACAAATTCAAATTCTGGATCTTCCTCTCGCTCGCTGGCGCCTTTGCGGCCGGCGCCTTGGGAGGCATTCTCGCAGAGAGGAACTTTATCCACCCCCGGCAGCATACCCGGGCGGAGCGAGGCCCGAACCATCCCCCCGACCTTGAGGAAATGGCCCGGGAACTCGGCCTCTCTCCTGATCAGAAGGAGGGCATCCAGCAGATTTTTGCGAAGAATGATAACAGGTTCAAAGAGCTGTACACCGAGATGCATAACCGGCTTTCCGCCCTTCGCTCGGAAATCAAGAACCAGATCGATGCCGTGCTCACGCCGGAGCAAAGGCAAAAAATGGAGGCCATCATTTCCAAGCACGGCGAACAAAGAAAAAAAGCATCCGAACAAAAAGATAAGGAAAACGAGAGAGAAAACTCTCCGGACAAGCCTAAAGGAGAACGTGAATGAAGAAAAAAGTCATCATCGGGATTGTCGTCCTCGCGGTCGTGGCCGGGGCCATCCTCGGCTGGACCATGCTCAGGGACCAGAAGAACGGCCTTCCGAAGTACCGGCTCGAAAAGCTCGCCAAGGGCGATATCGAGGCCGTGGTCACCACCTCGGGAACGGTCAACCCGATCACCAAGGTGGAAGTCGGAAGCCAGGTTTCGGGGAAGATCGCCAAGCTCATGGTCGATTACAATTCCCAGGTCAAGGAAGGCCAGATCCTGGCCGAGCTCGACCTGCTGACGTTTGAAAGCCGGGTGAAACAGAGCGAGGCCAACTATTCGAGCTCCAAAGCATCGCTCGAGAAGGCCAAGGTCACGCTGGCCAATCTGCAGAGGCAGTACGAAAGGTCCTTGAGTCTCTTCGAGAAAGACCTGATCTCCTTCGAGGAGAAAGACACGGCCGAAGCCAACTATCTCGGCGCCAAGACCGACCTCCAGTCTGCCGAGGCGCGTCTGCAGCAGGCCGCGTCCCAGCTCGACCAGAGCAAACTCGACCTCAGCTATGCCATCATCCGTTCCCCCATCGACGGTGTCGTCATCTCCAGGAATATGAACGTGGGTCAGACCGTCCAGGCCAGCTTTACGGCCCCTAAGATCTTCGAGATTGCCAATGACCTGAGCAAGATGCAGGTTGAATGCGACGTCGACGAGGCCGATGTGGGTAAAGTCAAGGAAGGCCAGAACGTACGCTTTACGGTCGACGCCTTTCCGGAGAGTACCTTCAACGGTCTGGTGAAACAGGTCCGTTTTTCGCCGACGGTCACCCAGAATGTTGTCACATACACGACCATCGTGGACGCGGCAAACCCGGAGCTGAAGCTTCGTCCTGGAATGACAGCCACGGTCTCGATCATCACCGGCGAGGCCAAGGATGTTCTCCGGGTGCCCAACGGCGCCCTGCGTTTTACTCCGACTCTCCCGATGGAAGAGCTCGGCAAGATCATGAAGGAAGCCGGGGAGAAGATGTCCGCTAAACGGCAGGCCGAAGCCGGAGAGAATCAGGCCCAGGAGGGAGCTCCTCAGGCCCCGCCCGCCGCCCAAGGTTCTCAGGGAGCTCCACCGGCGATGATGTTCTCTCAGTCCGGAGGCATGCCCCAGGGCATGGGCGGACCGGGAGGCCAGAGGAAAAAGCCGACGACGGTTTGGTATCTGGACGAAGCCGGCAAGCTGGCCGTGACCTTCATCAGGGCCGGAGAGACCGATAATTCCTATACCGAGGTCCTGCGCGGCGACTTGAAAGAAGGTCAGGAGATAATCCTGGGCGAACTCAGCGCCCAGCAGGCCGAGTCCGCTTCCCGGCCCGGCGGCCCGCCGATGATGATGATCCGCCGCTAGAAGGAGTCCGCCTGAAAGATGTATAAAAGAAAGAACCGAGATGTCCACTCCAGTCATACAAATCGATGACCTGACCAAGGTCTATAAGGTAGGCGAGACGGAGGTTAATGCTCTCCGCGGCGTCACCTACAAGGTCGAAGCGGGTGAGTTCCTGGCCATCATGGGACCTTCTGGCTCCGGCAAGTCGACCCTGATGAACATCATCGGCTGCCTGGACAAGCCGACCTCGGGGCAATATCTGTTGGAGGGGGAAGTGGTGTCCACTTTCAACCGGGACAAGCTCGCCCAGATCCGGAACCAGAAGATCGGGTTCGTTTTCCAGACGTTCAACCTTCTCGCCAGGACCACGGCCCTGGAGAATGCCGAACTCCCGCTCCTCTATTCCTCCCACATTCATTCCAAGCAGAGGACGGAAATGGCCCTGAAGGCCCTGGAATCCGTTGGCTTGAGAGACCGGGCCCACCACAAGACCAACCAGCTGTCAGGCGGCGAGCAGCAGAGAATCGCCATCGCCCGGGCGCTGCTTAACAATCCCATGCTGATCCTCGCCGACGAGCCCACCGGAAACCTGGACACCAAAACGAGCGGCGAGATCATGGATATCTTCACTCGTCTTAACCAGGATAAAAAAATTACCCTGGTCATGGTCACCCACGAGCCCGATATCGCCTGCTACGCTCGAAAGAGAATCTATATGCGCGACGGGAAGATCATCCGGGAGGAGACGGGCCAGGAGGGCTGTGAAGACCCAATCAGACAAACAGGAGTCCGACCATGAACATAATGCGCACCAGCCGGGTCGCCCTTCGGGCGCTCGGCCGCAACAAGATGCGGTCGTTCTTGACCGCCCTGGGGATCATCATCGGCGTCGGCGCCGTGATCTCGATGGTCAGTATCGGAGAAGGGGCCAAGCGCGGCGTCGCCGACCGTTTCGCTTCCATGGGTACCAACCTGCTTTTTGTCTCCCCTGGAAGCAAGAGTTCACGTGGCGTCCATTCCGGCTCGGGCGGCTTCAATACCCTCAAACCCGAGGACGCAGCGGCCATCGAGCAGCAGTGCGACGCCGTCAAATATACGTCCCCTTCCGCGAGCACCCGCGCTCAAGTTGTCTACGGAAATAAAAACTGGAATACCTCGATCCAGGGAACCGGAGCCAAGTACCCGGAAGTCCGGAACTGGGAAATAGAACAGGGGACCTATTTCGATGAGGGCCACGTCAGGTCGGCCGCCAAGGTCTGTGTCCTGGGGAGCGAGGTCACGAAAAGCCTGTTCGAGGGTGAGGACGCAATCGGCAAAATTGTCCGCGTCAAGGCCATCCCCTTCCGGGTGATCGGCACCTTAAAGTCCAAGGGGGAGTCCGGCGGCTGGTTCAACCGCGACGATATGATGACGGTGCCCTACACGACGGTTATGAAGAGGCTGACCGGCCAGGAATACATTTCTTCGATCGATATCCAGGCCGTCTCCGCGGACCGGACACAAGAAGCCCAGACCCAGATCGAGGAGCTGATGCGGATCCGGCACAAGATCGCGCCCGGCGCCGAAGATGACTTCCAGGTCCGGAACATGGCGGAGATCGCCGAGGGAGCGGCCCAGGCCACCCAGATCATGACCATCCTTCTGGGCAGCATCGCTTCGATCTCGCTCCTGGTCGGGGGCATCGGGATCATGAACATCATGCTCGTCTCGGTGACCGAGAGGATCCGGGAGATCGGCATCCGCATGGCCGTGGGGGCCCGTCAGAAAGACATCCTGCTCCAGTTCTTGACGGAAGCCATCGTCTTGAGCGTACTCGGAGGGTTGATCGGAGTCTTCTTCGGGATCGGGCTCTCCAGGCTTCTTAAATATATTAAGATCTTCGCCGAGTTCAAGGCGACGGTCTCACCCGGTTCTATATTATTAGCCTTCGTCTTTTCGGCCTCGGTTGGGATCTTCTTCGGGTTCTACCCGGCCCGGAAGGCCTCGCGGTTGGACCCGATCGAAGCCTTACGCTACGAATAAACGTATATTAAGAATGAGACTCTATTTTTGGAGGTTCCCTATGTGCAGACGAATAACCGGATTTCTTGCCGCCCTGATCCTGCTTCTGCCGGCCGCTTCCTGGACTCAGGAAAAGACGGAGCAGGAACTCACCCTGACCCTCGAGGACACGATTCTCCGCACGCTGAAAAACAACTATGGTGTCGCGATCCAGATCCTCAGCCCGGAGATCGCCTCCTACTCCGTCGCCCAGGCCAAGGAGATTTTCCTGCCGACTCTCGGCTTCGGTTTCAACGACCGCAGCCAAGAAACCGCGTCCTATTCCTGGCTCGAGCAGGTGGGCCGGACGCTCGCCGATTACTCTGACTATGACGCCTCGGTCGCCCAGCTCATCCCCTTTGGTGGAACGCTGACTGCTTCCTGGATGGGCTACAGGAATGAGAGCAACGCCAGGTTCCAGACGGTCAATCCCCGCTATGGGAGTACGCTGCGGTTCGATTTCCGGCAGCCGCTTCTCCGGGATTTCGGGATCAAGACCACCCGCCATAACATCATCATCAGCGAGAACGCCTATATGAAATCCGGGACCGACCTGGAGAAGACCTTCGCGGACATCGTCTATACCGTCGAACAGGCCTACTGGAGCCTGGCTTACAGCCTGGAGGACTTGAAGGTGAGACAGCAATCCCTCAAGCTCGCCCAAGATCTCCTGGCCAAGAACCAAAGGGCCGTGGAAGTGGGCACCCTGGCGCCGATCGAGATCCTGAGCGCCCAGGCCGAGGTCGCCACCCGGGAGGCCGACATCCTTTCGGCCGAGACAGAGGTCAAGAACAATGAAGACCGCCTCAGGACGATCATCAACCTTCCCGAAGAGGAGATGCGGCTGGCCCTGCCGGTCCGGCCCGTCGATAAGCCCAAGTTCGAAGAGCGCCAGATCAACGTCGATGAAGCCCTCCTCACGGCCATGCAGAACAGGCCCGAGCTCAAGTCCCTGAAGATCGACCTGAGCACGCAAAACCTGACCCTGGGCTTTGCCAAGAATCAGCTCCTGCCGCGGCTCGACCTGACGGCGTCGTACTACAGCCCCGGGGTCTCGGGAGACCAGATCCTCTACCTCAACGACAATCCCCTGACCGGCGTGATCATCGGCAAAGTCCCCGGTGCGTCCAGCGATGCCCTTAAGGACTCATTCGACTTCAAATACAATAACTGGGCCGTCGGTCTGACCCTTGACATCCCTTTGAACACCGTGTTCTCGCGGGCGGCCGTCGCTCAGGCGAAGCTTGACCTTGAGCAGGCGACGCTGCGGCTGAAGAACCAGGAACAGACCATTTATCTGGAGATCCGGAACGGCGTCCGCTCCGTCGAGACGAACTATAAACGAGTCCAATCCTACCGGGTGGCCCGGGAGCTGGCCCAGAAAAAGCTCCAAGCCGAAGAGGAGAAGCTCAAGGTCGGGCTGAGCACGAATTTCATCGTCCTCACCTACCAGAGAGACCTGAGCGATGCCCGGATCGCCGAGCTGCGGTCGATCGTCGACTATGTCATCTCGGTAGCCAGCCTGGAGAAGGCGACAGGCACGAACCTGAAGAACAAGAACATCAACGTCGATCAGTATATGGGCACTCGTTGATCCGACACCGTCCAAAACGTAGGAATACGGGTTCGGCCCTGGCTGAAGAATGTAAGCTCTCGCCAGTCCGGAGCTAGAAGCAGGGAAGTTTGAGAACCAGGCGTCTAACCTATGCCCTCGTCCTGCTGGGCGTACCCCTCTCTCTGGCCGCCGGCCCCTCCAAGACGGCGAAGCCGGC
>CAYGXD010000121.1:0-10936 GCA_964353705.1 uncultured Eubacteriales bacterium
GGCTTGCCTGATCTTCTCAATAAAAGAATACAACCTCGAAGACTAGTCCTGCTCCGGCTCCTGTTCTTGTTCCTCTTCTTGTTCCTGTTTTTGTTCTTCCTGGGGCTTGGTGACCTTCATTTTCTGGCTGAGGCTATCGATCAACGTATCGGGAATGATCGCGGAAATCTTGACGTGATCTTCGGCCGAACTGATCTCGATCTTGTTTAAAAGCTCGCCCGCCAAGGGCTCCTTGGCAGCGGCTCCGGCCCCCAGAGCCTTGAAGCCGTTCAGGGCGTCCGCCATCTGTTTGTTCGTGTCCGCGCCCGGGCTCATCGCCTTGATCTCGGCGAGAACGTTCTGATCCTTGTGGTCGAAGGAAAGGACGATCGCCTGGATGTTGGCAAAGGCTCCCAACATCGGGTTCTGGGAGGAGGCTTGCTTCATTGTATCCGGAGGAACGGCAAAGCCCGCCCACAGCATGGCGTTCGTATTCATCCCCTTAAGAAGGGTGGATACGTTTTCGTTTTTCCAGATGTTGTCGGCTTTCTTCAGGTGGACATCGATGACCCTTTTAACGGCGGGAGCCGTGCCGACCAGAATGTTGGATTCATCGAGGAAGACACCGCTGACCGGCTTCTTATCTTCGGCGGAAGCGGCCGTATAGACGGTAAATCCGCTGTATTCCTCCGTGGTCATTTCGCCCTTATCCTTCTGAAGCAGGGCCAGGAGCTTTTCCTTTTGGTATTTCAGGTTGACCAGGGCGACGCCGTCCATCTCCTTCTGCCCGAGTTCGCCCATGACGGCGCCGACGATAAAAAAGATGTCTTTTTGAGGGTCGACGCCGGAAGTCTGGACGAACTCATCATACTCGGCCTTTTTCTTGCTGTCCGCGATGGCCTTGACCGCGGCTTCGGTTTGCATGATCCGATGGACATCGACGACCACCACTCCCTTGGCATCACTGGGGAGCAGGGACAGCATGTCCGTCGCTTTGGCCGATCCTGCCTGAGGCGCCTTGGACTTGGAGCAAGACGACAAGCCGAAGGCCACCAATAACAGAGCGGACAGGATGACAACGGTTTTCCTCATTTTCTCTCCTCCTTGTTTTTCATCTAAAGCCCGCCCGTGGCGGGTGAACCATGACTATAGCAAAACAACCCGTCTCTGGCAATCTTTTTCTAGCGCTCGAAAATATAGCGGAATCCGATGGCCCCGAACAATTTGAGTTCCGAAAAGTTGAACGAAGGTACGACCTCGAAGAAAAAATTGAGGGGGGACTTCCGCAGCAGAAAATCAACGCCCAACGGCACGCGGAACCAGGCATTGTCATTGTCGCGAAAGATGATCTTGCCCCCGGCGCCCAAATAGAAGTCCAGGTCCAGGTTCCTGTCGGCGATCAGCCGGTGGCGGTAGAAAAGGAAATCGGCGTGAAGATGAAGATAGTGGCTCTCCTCGGCCGACCATCCTATGCCACCGGCCAGGGCAGAGCGGTTCCACCAGGCCTTCAGGCTGAGGCCGGAGGGGTCGAAGAGGACCAAACCGGCTCCGAGCTTGGTCGAGTCCGCGGCCGAACCGACCGATAGGGCAAGGACGAAAAACAGGAGAGAGATCAGGACTCTTCGCATCACGTTGTCCTCTTTTTCCGACGCACCGTTCGTCTCCGCTCTGGAGGAGCTTATTGTATACCAAAAGCCGGGAAAAGGGTAAGGCGGCGCGGAGAGCCGTACCCGTCAGGACGCCCTTCCCCGGGAGCTTGATTTGTGATAAGGAAGTAGGCATGAGGACCTCAAACACGCCCCCGACTCCCTTCCAGGAGCTCGTCCGGAGCCGCCGCAGCGTCAGGCGATATCTGGACAGGCCGGTGGAAAGAGAGAAAATCCTGGCCTGCCTGGAGGCCGCCCGCCTGGCGCCCTCGGCCGAGAATGTCCAGCCGTGGCGATTCCTGGTCATCGACGACCCGGAAGTGAAACAGCGGTATGCCTCCGCCGCCTTTTCCGGAATCTACTCGTTCTCCCGCTTTGCCGCAAAAGCTCCCGTGCTCGTCGTTATACTCGCCCGGCCGGACCTCCTGGCCAACCGCATCGGAAAGCAGATCCAGGGTGTATCCTTCTATCTCATCGATGTGGGCATCGCCGGAGAGCACTTCGCTCTCCAGGCGGAAGAGCTTGGTCTGGGAACCTGTTGGATCGGCTGGTTCAACTCCCGACGGACCCGGAAACTTTTCCGGATTCCCCGATCATTCAAGATCGTCTGCCTGATGGCCGTGGGATATCCCTCAGGAGCGTCCGCACGCGACAAATCCAGGAAAGATCTGTCCGATATAGCCTGGTTCAACCGTCTGCCCAGATAGAGGTGGGCGTCGCCTTTTCACCGCAGTTTCAGGAGACGACAGCTGTCCTCGGAAAGGGACATCCGCCCGGATACCTGTCTGCGGCTCCGCTTTTATACGGGCGGGCGCCCCATTCCTGGCTGGCACAAAAATTGCAAACACGGTTACGGAGAATATGGTAGAATAGAAAAAGAAAGGACCGATTTTTTGAACAAAATGAGTCCTGGCCTATGGGTGCCCCATGGGGATTCATGGGATGGAGCCCCGGGGAGGACCATGTTATCAATCTGCCCGAAAACGCGCCGGAGAAACAAAAAGCGGAGGATAAACGATGCCTAAGAGGATGAGACTCTCGAATTGGCTGTTCATATGGGGCTTGACCTTCTTCCTTTTAAGTCCCGGCCTCGACGCTCAGTATTTCGGCCGGAACAAAGTCCAGTACCAGAAGTTCGATTTCCGGATCATCAAAACCAAGCATTTCGACGTCTATTATTATCCCGATTTCAAGGCCGTGGCCGAGGAGTCGGCCCGCCTGGCTGAGCGCTGGTATGCCAGGCTCTCCCGGATGCTCGGTCATGAGCTCAAGGGTCGTCAGCCGCTCATCCTGTATTCGAGCAGCCCTCACTTCCAACAGACGACAGTGCTTTCCGGACTGATAGGCGAGGGGACCGGCGGCGTCACCGAGTCCCTTAAAAGACGCATCATCCTGCCGGTGGGTTCATCGCCCTATGAGACCGACCACGTGATCGGTCACGAGCTCGTCCATGCCTTCCAGTATGATATGACTTCGGAAGGCGGACCGAGCGCCGGGATGAACCCGGGCCTGGCCAGGGTCCCGCTCTGGTTCATCGAGGGACTGGCCGAGTATCTGTCCATCGGTTCCGTCGATCCCCACACCGCCATGTGGATGCGGGATGCCACCCGGCGGAACTTCCTTCCGACGCTCAAGAAGATGGACAATCCCTACAAATATTTCCCCTACCGTTTCGGCCAGGCGGTTTGGTCCTACATCACCGGCCGGTGGGGAGACGAGATGGTCTCCCGATTGATGAAGAGCGTGGGAAGGGTGGGTGACCTCGAGGCCGTGTCCTCCAAGGTCCTGGGGATCAACTACGAGCAATTGAGCAAGGACTGGCAGGAGGCGTATAAGAAAGCCTATGAGCCCGTCCTCGAACAGACTCAGCCGTCCCATCCGGCCAGCCGGGTCCTGATGAAGGGAGAAGAAGAGAATCCTTACAATGTTTCTCCCGTCATCAGCCCCGATGGACAGAACATCATGTTCCTCTCGACCCGGGACCTGTTCTCCATCGACCTGTACCTGGCCGATGCCCGGACCGGCAAAGTCAAAAAAAAGATCACCCAGACGGCCGTTGACCCGGAATTCGAGAGCATCCAGTTCATCCGCTCGGCCGGCGCCTGGGATCCCCGGAGCAAGACCTTCGCTTTTGGCGCTATCTCCAAGGGCAAACCCATCCTGACGTTCTTCGACCTGGATAAGGAGAAGATCGTCGATGAAATCGAGTTCAAGGGACTGGACGAGATCTTCAGCCCCACCTGGTCTCCGGACGGGCGATCCATCGCCTTCTCCGCTATGACCGGGGGAAAGTCGGACCTCTTCATCTATGATCTGGAAACCAAGGCATCGAGGCAGATAACCGATGACTTTTTTGCCGACCTGCAGCCGAGCTGGTCTCCCGACGGAAGGTCCGTCGCCTTTGTGACGGACCGCTTCACGACGGACCTGGCGCTCCTGAGCATCGGCGACTATGAATTGGCGCTCCTCGACCCGGTCTCCGGGAAGATCGAGCGCGTCCCCGCCTTCTCTGCGGCCAAGAACACTAACCCGCAGTGGACGCCCGACTCCAAGAGCCTCATTTTCCTCTCCGACCACAGCGGCAAGTCGGACATCTACCGCATCGATCTGGAAACGCAGAAGCTCTATCAGATAACCAATCTCTATACGGGAGTGAGCGGGATCACCGATCTCAGCCCGGCCATCTCGGTGGCCAAGAGAACCGGTCAACTGGTCTACTCCGGCTATGACGGCGGCTACTACACGGTCTATGAGATCGACAGCCCCGAGGCTCTTCAAGGAGATCCCGATATCGCCACCTTCGGCGGAAAGCTTCTGTCCGTCCTGCCCCCGCGGGAGGAGCCGGGGGGGGCCCTGCTGGGACTCTTAAGAAACCCGCTGTTCGGGCTTCCCGAACAAGTCGAGTTCCCGGTCTCCTCCTACAAACCTAAGCTCACCCTGGACTATGTGGCCCCGCCCCAGATCGGTGTCGGAGTCGACCGTTTTGGGACCTACACGGGAGGCGGCGTCGGGCTCTTCTGGGGTGACATGCTGGGCTATCATTCCCTCGGGACCATCATCCAGTCCACCAGCCGGCTGAAAGACCTGACCGGAGTGGTCCAGTATATGAACTCCCAGCGCCGTTGGAATTGGGGAGCTGCCGTCGGAAGAATTCCCTATGTCTACGGCGGTTACGCGGTCAATTATGACCCAATATCGGGCGTCTATAACGAAGAGCAATACCTATTCTGGCAGGTCAACTATCAGGCTTCGGGCTTCGTGGCCTATCCGCTCAACCAATCCCAAAGGGTCGAGATGTATGCGGGCTATCAGTATATCGATTTCGACGCGGAGAAGATCGTCCAGTCGTACACGTGGGATGGGTATCCCCTCTCCCGCGATACCATTAAGCTCCCCTCCGCGCCAAGCATCCAGTATGCCTATACGTCTTTCGCCTTGGTTTATGACAGCTCGCTTTACGGCGCCACCGCGCCGATCTTCGGTCAAAGCTATATGGTCGAGGTCACGCCCACCATCGGCTCGTTCGACATGTACACCATCATGGCCGACTACCGGCGCTATCTCATGCCGGTCAGGCCCTTCACTATCGCCTTACGCGCCCTGCACTACGGCCGCTACGGACCGGATGCGGAGGACCCTCGGATGTATCCTCTTTACATCGGCTATGAGAGCATGGTCCGGGGTTACGATTACTATTCCTACGACATCAACGAGTATCCGGGGGGAACCGGGGGATTCAACCAAAGCCGGCTCTATGGCTCCAAGTTTCTCGTCGGCAACGCCGAGCTTCGTTTTCCTTTGTTCGGGGTCCTCGGTGTCGGGAAAGGGTACTACGGCGTTTTTCCGATCGACATGCTTTTCTTCTATGACTGGGGAGTCGCCTGGTTTGCGGATGCGGCGGGACAGAACAACAAGCCGACGTTCCTCGGGGGAAAGCGAGAGCCCATCTCGAGCGCCGGCGTCGGTTTACGGGTAAACGTCTTCGGCTATCTGGTCATCGGGGTTAACTACGTCAAGCCGTTCGACCGGAACGATAAAGGCTGGTATCTCCAATTCAGCTTCTGGCCGGGCTTCTGACGGACGGCCGCAGAGAAAAAAACCTCGGAGAAGAGGGACTGCGGAAAGCCAAGCTTTCCTACCATCCGCACCGGCTGGTCGAAAAAATGCCGGGTTGAGTCGGCGGAATAGCCGGCGCCATTGGAGCGAAGACGCCCTAGCGGACGGCTGAGCCGAGCTCGGCCAGCACTTCCCCGACCCGGGCCAAGCCTTTCTCTACATATTCAGGTTCGGAACCGAAACCGATACGGAGGAAGTGGTCCATTTCGAAGTGGTCGCCCGGAACGATCAGGGTGCTTTTCTCGTGAATCAGACGGGTCACAAGGTCGGTGGAATTTGTCTTAAGAGCATAGCGCATAAAAGCGATGGCCCCGGCCCGGGGAGCGACACAGGTGAAGAGACCGGAGTGCTTGGTCAGCCAGGCCTCGACCACGGGATAATTATTCCTGAGGATGCCACGCGTCCTCTGGAGGATCTTGTCCCGGTTGGCGGCGAGAAGCGCGATCCGGGCGATCCGGTCGCTGAGGATACCCGGAGATATGGTCGTATAGTCATGGTAAGGCCAGGTCTTGGCTATGAATTCCTTGGGCCCGACGATCCAGCCGATCCGCAGCCCCGGGAGGCCGTAAGCCTTGGACAGGCCGTTGACGATGAGGACGCGATCGTACTTCCCCCAGAAACTCGGTGTCGTCCCGCCCACCCGTTCGGCCCCCTGATAGATCTCGTCGGCGATGACCCAGGCGCCGACCCGGGAAGCGGCCTCGACAACGGCCGTCATGGCCTCTCCGCTGAGCACCGCCCCGGTCGGGTTATTGGGGTTTGTGACGATGATCAGCTTGGTCTTGGGCGATACCAGTGCCTGCAGTTCGTTGAGGTCGGGGGCCCAGGCCAGGTTTTCCTTGAGCCAGAGCGGCTTGAGCGCGGCGCCGAAACTGCGGACCAATCCCCCCATCTGCATATAATTCGGCATCATGAAGACGACTTCAGCGCCCGGCTCGAGAAGGCTCCACATGAGCACGAAGTTGGCCTCCGATGACCCGTTCGTGGCCAGGATATGATCGGGACCGGCGCCCGGGTATAGCCCGGCGACTAGTTCACGAAGCTCCGGAGTGCCGTTGCTCTGGCTGTAACCAAGACCGATGTCCTGGAGTTCCCTAAGCTCCTCCCCGCTGAGGAATTGGCGGAGGGAGAGCGGGTGAACGCCGCTCTCGGAAAGGTTGTACTCGACCTCATTCTCCCAAGTGGATTGCATGCGTTCCATCTGGAAATGTTCAATTTTCATGGCGGTATCTCCTTAGTATGATCAGATCTCGACCCGGAACGGTTTCTTCAGGGCAAACCCGAAAATGATCGAGAGCCCGAGGTAGGCGACGAGCCAATGGAGCTTGAGGCCAAATAGGCCCAGCTTTTTAGCCGGGTGGATGATCTCTATCGACTCGATCCGGCTATCGCCGGGGAGAGGCTTTTCGCCGGGATAGAGAGCCTCGTCCAGGAGGCTCGGCTTGACTTTGAGCGGCGAGACCTTCTCCAAATATTTCCCGTCGACGGCAACATTCTTATGGTAGACCTTGTCTCCCGCCTTGATTCTCAATTCGAACCGGCCGGCGGAAACGGGCCGGATACGCCAGTCCACTTCCCTCAGTTCCTCGAGTCGAAGAGGAGGCGTTTCGATGGCGATCTCGGGCGGCGACTCCAGCGAGAATTCCGTACCCAGGACGTCGACGTCGGGTTTGAGCTTGACCTTGAGGATCGCCGGCCGGCCCGTGGGCAGCGGCTCAGCCCCGAACCAGAGGTTGAGCTGGGCCAGGATCAGGACGAGAGGGACGATCATCACCACGAGCGGCTTCAGGTTAAGGGCCAGATAGCGGAGGTTGGCTCCCAGGATCTGTCCCTGCGCCCTCATGGTCACGCCCATGTTGTCCTTGTATAGGCGAAGCTCCAGGAGGTGGGCTTTGATCCTGGACTTGACGTCGCGGATCCCGGTCTGGTTGGAGGCGAGACGATAGATAAACAACATCAGCAGGCCGGTCAAAAGCGAGATAAACGCCATTCCCGCCCAGGGGTTCAGAGAGCGGAAGGGGAGAAGCAGGAGGTCGAAGATCTTTCCCAGGATTGCGTTGATGAAGGCCATCAGGAGATATATCCCAGTCCCTTCAATTTTTTCTTGACTTCTTCCTCCGAGTCCGATTCCTCGAGCTTGGCGAGCTCCTTCTCCAGGCAATGAGTGATGAACTCCTGCGGAGACGTGTAGCCGGCCAGCGCAGCGAATTTTTTGACCTTTTCCAGAAGTTCCTTGTCCAGCTTGACTTTCGCTTGGCCCATGCGGCCTCCTTCTAAAAGATGGTTTGTCCGATCATTTCTTTGCCCTTCGGCAGGCCGAATATCTCCAGGATCGTGGCGGTTAAATCATACAGGGCGGGGGACTCGGCCCGGACCGGGCGGTTGGAGACCAGGATGCCGGGGATGATCTCGGGGGCGCCCATGTGATCCCCGCTCCACTTTTCCTTGTTATCATCAAAAACGTTTTTGGGAAACTTGCCGAGCGGCGATTCCCAGGAGATCCGGTAGCCTTCATTGAAGCCGCAGACGATATCGGGCGCATGACCGATCTGGGAGCCGTGGTAGATGTCTTTAGAGACAAACGCCCGGAGGATGGCCCGCTCTCCGGTCTTGGGATCGACCGTCTGTTCAAGCTTCTGCGCGATCTCCCGGATGAGGTTTTCGCTGTCCGCCCCGGCGTTGACGATGCCCTCTCTCTCCCGGCCTCTCTGGTTGATATAGAGCCCGTTGAGACCGATCGCATAGGCCTTGCTCCTTGACCAATCCGTATTCATGAAAAGGTCTCCCTCCTCCTGCTTCCAGGGGTTTCGTAGCCGGTGGTAGCCGTTCTCCAGCAGCCAGGTATTGAGGTTGAAGGCCCTCCGGAACGCGTTGAAACCATGATCGGACATCGCCAGGACGACGGTGTCTTTGTCGATCTTTTGGAGAATCCGGTCCAGAAAGCGGTCAGCCTCGATATAGACATTCTCAATGGTCCGGCCATAGCGGGAAGCCAGCAGGGGATCGTACTCTGGGTGCGACTCATCCATTAACCGCCAGAACATATGCTGGCGCTGGTCTGTGCTCGAAACATAGTAGAATAAGAGTCCGGAGTCAAAGCGCTCAAACTCGTAATCGAACATCCTCTCGCCTTCCCGGAAAATCATCTCGTCCAGTTCCAAGAATTCGCCCTCATCGAGGACCTCATTGTCAAGGGCTGACGTATCCGCCGGCAGACCCTTGGTGAAATAGGGTCCAAAAGCCTTCTCCAACTCCTGGGCGTAGCTTTCCGGGGTAGAGATCGGCAGGGCCGGATGACCCGGGTCGATATTGACCGGGCTGACGTAGAGCTTGAAATGGGGCCGGACCTCTTTAAGATAGAACATGCATATCCCGCTCACGCTCTGCGTCGGGATGAGGCCGAACTGGACTTTTTTCCAGCCGCTCCATTCCTTTTCTTTGAGTATGAATTCCTGGTCGGGGAGGACGACCTTGGCCACGGCGTGGCTCGGGTCGACGAAGACCCGGAAATCGATGACGGCCTCCGGCCGGTCCTTCTTGAATGTGTTGGTGACTCCGGGAAGCTTGGCATCGATGCGGTTCCCGATGGGAAAAACCTCATAAACCCGGCCGCCCGAAAGCTCCCCTTTGGGGATCGCCGGATCGGTCGTGTAGAAACAGGATATTCCATAGCTTCCTTTGAGGTCAGGTGTTCCCATGCCGGAGATCGTTCTCTGTTTGGTGGGCACGGGGGGATAGTTAGAGGGAATTTTGAAAATGGTGGCCGGGATCTCGTTCTCTTCCAGGATCTGCCAGAACGTCCGTCCCTGCATCAGGTTCTTGACTTCGCCGCCGCTAAGAGGCAGGACCAGGTCGCCGATCTTGAGCGCCCTCTTGCTCTCGGTGGAGAGCGAGGCGGAAAAAATCGGGATGTACGTTTGCGGATCGCGGTGCATGAAGTCGAAGATGCCGTGACCTCCCGGGTCGGTGCCGGTGTTGAAGTTCGACCAGGCGACCGGACTCTGCGGTGGGATGCTTGTCCGCAGCGGCCGGAACCCCCCCGAGGAGACAAGCCTGGCGAAAGCCGGCATTTTTCCTTCCTTCAGCCAGCGCTCAAGGAGCCGCGGGTCAAGGCCGTCAAAACCAAGGACCAGGACCTTGGTCCGGGTTTCACGGCGGCCTGAGCCGCGGAGGAGAGAGGGGACACGGCCACCGGCGGCCAGCAAGGATGTCGCGGCCAAACCCTGTTTTATGAATTCACGCCTGTTCATGGCGGTCATTTCTTCTTTCCTTTCGCCTTGAGCGATGACTCGGCCGGTCCTTCCCCGCTCAGGAGGGGACGGCCGTCCATATGGGCCGGCACCGGCAGGCCAAAGAGAGTCAGCACGGTCGGCGCGACATCCATGATCGATGGAGTTTTGGCCGCTATCCTATGGCTGAAGAAAAAGACGCCGGGGACGTGCCGGGGGTCGATGCAGTGATCGCCGCTCCAGGCCTTGGTGTTATCCTCGAAGATGGTGGAATCGACTTTTCCCGTAACGGAATCCCAGGAAGCTCTGAAACCCTGGTTATATCCGACGATCAGGTCGGGGGCGTTCTCCACGTACGGCCCGGAATAAATCTTCTCCCGGTCATAGACTTCGGTGATCGCAATATCCGCGGCGGCCTCGTCCCTAAGTCCGTTGAGCTTGCCCCTGAGCTCCTCCTTGAGGGCCCGTGTTTCCTCGCCGGCTCCAACGATGCCTCTGGCCTCCCGGCCTTTTTGATTTATGTACAGCCCCCCGAGCCCCAGAGCGTAGGCTTTTGTCCTCTCCCAGTCGATATCCTTGAACCATTCGTCGCTCGTCGTCTTTCCGTCCTTGAGCTTCATATAGCCGTTAAGATAAAGCCAGGAGTTGACGTTGACACCACGGCGAAATGACTTGAAGCCGTGGTCCGACATGACGATGAGGGCGCTCCTCGAACCGAGCTTGGCCCGAACGCGGCCGATCAGGTCGTCCATTTTTGTATAGAGGTCCTCGATGACCTGCGGGCTCATCTCTGATGGGGTGCTCCGCAGGGCCGGATGAGATTTGTCCAGATACCGCCAGAACATATGCTGGATGCTGTCGGTCGTCTCGAAAACGCAAATGACGGTTCCTCTTTTGGTTTTGGCCAGGGCATTGAAGAACATCGCTTCCCATTCCCTGTGGTTGGAATAGGTGAGCTCCAGAAAG
>CAYGXD010000122.1:0-10857 GCA_964353705.1 uncultured Eubacteriales bacterium
AAGCCGGGGGGAGATCGTGGCCATGACGGGCGACGGTGTCAACGACGCTCCCGCCCTTAAGCAGGCCGACATAGGTGTGGCCATGGGCATCACCGGCACGGAGGTGACCAAGGACGCGGCCGACCTTGTCCTCTCCGACGACAATTTCGCCACCATCCTCAAGGCGATAGAGCGCGGCCGTTGGATCTACGACAACATCAAGAAATACCTGACGTATCTGCTCCGCTGCAACATCACCGAGGTCGTCGTGATCGGGGGAATCGTCCTGATCAAGGGGCCCGACCATCTGCCTTTGCTCGCGGCGGCCATCCTCTACATCAACCTGGCGACCGACGGCCTTCCGGCCCTGGCCTTGGGGATCGCTCCTCCGGATCCGGATATCATGGACCGCCCGCCGAGGAATCCGCGAGAAAGCGTTTTTTCTGCCGATGTCAAGGCCTTTATCCTGATTGCCTTGTTCATCGAGACGCCGTTCTTCTACTTTCTCTTTTTTCACGACTTCGCCGATATCGCCCGGGCCAGGACGGAGATCTTCTTTCTCTTCATCATCATCGAGCTGGTCATCGCCCTTAATTTCCGGAGCCTGCGCTTCAGCGTCTTTAAGGTGCCACCGCACCGGGCGCTCATCCTGGCCATCCTTTCCCAGGTCATCCTGGTTGCGGTCCTTATCCAATTTCCCACCATCCGGAATTCGTTCGGGATCCTTCAACCGACCCTTCCGATGATCGGAATGATCCTCGGTTTTTCAGGTTTTGTCTTTCTGGCCATGGAAGCCGTCAAGCGGGTGATGAGAAAAAGGATGGCCCGCCCGGTTGGCAACTAGGCGGCTTCGCGAGGAGGGGACCGGAGCCTTAGCTATTTCCGCTTGGCGTCGCACTCCCGGCAGAAGCCGAAGACTTGGAGCGAGAATTTGTCCAAGCGGTATCCCTTTTCCTGCCCGATCCTATGGATGGCCTCCTGGATGCCGGTCTGAGCGAACTCCTGGACCCGGCCGCAGGAGAGGCAGATGAGATGGCCATGGGCGGTATCGTTCCTTTCCGGCTCAAAATGGCTATGGCCCTCCCCCAGATCGACGGCGGTGACGAGGCCGCTGCCGACCAGGAGGTTCAAGGTCCTGTAGATCGTAGCCAGGCCGATCTCGCTTTTCTTGGCCCGCAGCCGCCGGCGGATGTCGTCGGCATTCGGATGAACGCCCGGCGCGGAAAGGATCTCCCGGAAAACCAGCTCCCTGGCCCGCGTCATTTTGAGCCGGCGGGAGCGGAGGTAGATCTGGAACCGGTTGAATTCCTCGTTCATCCCGCCCCTTTCCTTTTTTTCTCCCTGCCGAGTTTATGCGTGATCCGTTCCAGACGGTGAGAGAAATCTCTCTCCAGGCTCCTGGAGGCGCCGGCCGCCGCGGTCAGGCCTTCTTCGGCAGCCTGCCTGGCTTTCTCATAGTCCCGTTCTCTGTGCTCGTAGTAAATGGCCAGCTCGCGATAGCACGTCAGACGATTGAGCGGCGTCATCTCCTGCCAAAGGCTGATGGCCCTCTCCCAATCCCGGTTCTTTTTGAAATGGGCGGCCAGCTTCATCCGGGCCAGGGCGGCGACTTCCCCCGAGAGCTGCCCCTCGAGCGCCCGGCGCATGAACCGGGCCGATCTCTCGTTTTCGCCCGTGCGTTCCAGCAGCCTGGCCGCTCCGTACAGGTCCATGGCGTCGGCCTCCGGGTCGATCCTCCCCTCCTCTTCATCGCTGAACATGGCCGCGCCGCTGATGACCACTCCGAGGAGAGAAAGCAGGTCTTCCTGGTTGTGGTAGAGGATGGGCTCAACCAGCGAGAACTCACCCGTCCTCAGGAACTCGAAGTAGCGCTGGGGGATTTCGGCCGAGGGGATGTCTTCCTGCCGATCGGCTTCCAGTATCTGCTGAGCCAGGTGATTCAGCCGGCAGCTTTCATGCTTGTGGCTCCAGAGGCTCCGCGCGGAAAACAGGAAATCGAGATGGGGAAGGCCGCTGAGAGGCAAGGCCGTCCGGTGCAGGATGAAACGGGTCTCCAGGAGGGGGAGGTCGAATGCCTTGCCGTTGAAGGTCACCACGGACCGGAACGCCATCTGATTGAAAAACCGCTCAAGCTCTCTGATGAAAGGTTCCTCTTCGGCGAGGTCGCCGAGAAAGAATTGGCTGACCCGGAACCGATCCTCCTGGAAATAGGCCAGCCCGACCAGGAACGGGACGACACCGACTCCGCCGGAAAGCCCGGTCGTCTCCAGGTCCAGAAAAAGCGCCGTGGAAAGGTCGCGTTCCGCGAAGTTCCTGTCCCGGCTGAGAAGAGCCAGGACTTCGCCGCTGATCTTAAGCCCGGCCGAGATGGGGATCTTCCCGTACCGACTGTGGAGGTTGTAGTTATTTTCAAAAACCTCAAGAGGCCTCTGTTTCAGGGGCTCGGGGGTCTGGGCGGGCGCTTTCTCTCTTCTTTCTGTCCTCGTCAGGGTGATCAGCTTTTCCAGCTTCTCTTTAGTCGAGGCGCCGGCCCTTTCGTTGATCTTCAGCCAGGTTTTGTTTATCGATTCCGCACGCGTCCGGGAGGAACGCTCCTTCTTGAGCAATTTCAACCTGTCTTCGAATTCCATGGTCGCTTCGGCCTCCATCATATTAGAATATTCCGGCCCGGTTTTCAAAGAGGGCATGGAAAGGCGGGGCCTGCGTCATAAAAGTGCCGGTGCTTGAACTGGAAGGGGAAAGGTTATATAAGGTGAGGGCATGGAGACGGGCTTCTTCCTGGCTTTTGATCTAGGGGCTGAAAGCGGCCGGACCATCCTCGGCCGGCTGGAGAAAGAAAGATTGCTAATCCGGGAGCTCACCCGCTTTCCCAACGCCCCGGTCGAAGTCCTCGGACACCTCCATTGGAATATCTACGGCCTCTTCGAGGAGATAAAAAGAGGGATCAGAGCCGGCCTGGCTGAAGCCGGAACCCGGCTGTTGAGCCTGGCCGTCGATACTTGGGGTGTCGACTTCGGGCTCCTGGGTCCTGATGGAACCATCCTGGGGCTGCCGTTTTCCTACCGCGATTCTCTCACCCGGGGAGCGATGGAAGAATTTTTCGAGCTCCTGCCCCGGAGCGAAGTCTATGAGCGCACCGGAATTCAGTTCCTGCCGTTCAACACCCTCTTTCAGCTTTTCGCCGCGGGCAAGCGCAAGCCGGGATTGGTCGAACAGGCGGGCTCCCTTTTGTTCATGCCCGACCTGTTCAGCTATCTCCTGTCCGGGCGGAAGGCCACCGAGCTCACCATCGCCTCCACCTCTCAGCTCCTCGACCCTCGAACCCGAAAGTGGGACGGGAAGCTTCTCTCCGCGGCCGGGGTCCCGCCCCGGCTCATGCAGGAGATCGTTTCGCCCGGAACCCTTTGCGGGTCACTGAGCGCCTCTGTTTCGAGCGAAACCGGACTCAGGGAAACGCCGGTTATTGCGACGGCCAGCCACGATACTGCGGCGGCCATTGCCGCCGTGCCCGCGGCTGGAGAAGATTGGGCCTACATCAGCTCAGGGACTTGGTCCCTGATGGGCGTCGAATTGCGCTCGCCGCTTATCAACCCCGCCGCTCTTGCCGCGAACTTCACCAACGAAGGCGGAATCGCCGGGCGCATCCGTTTCCTTAAGAACATCGCCGGCCTCTGGCTTCTGCAGCAGTGCCGGAAGGAATGGTCCTCGCGCCAGGCTCTTGATTATAATGAGTTGATCCGGGCGGCGGCCGAGGCGTCCTCGTTCGAGGCCTTTGTCGACCCCGACTCCCCGGATTTTTTAAACCCGCCGAGCATGCCCGAAGCCATCCGCAATTACTGCCTGCGCACCGGCCAGAATCCCCCGCAATCCCTGGGCTCGACTGTGCGTTGCATCCTGGAAAGCCTGGCCATGAAATATCGCTGGACGCTCGACGAGCTCAGGCGGCTCACGGAGAGGCCCATCGAACGGATCCATGTCATCGGAGGCGGAAGTCGCAACGGACGGCTTTGCCAGTTCACGGCGGATGCCACCAACCTGCCGGTCCTTTCGGGCCCGTCCGAGGCAACCGCCATCGGGAATATAATGATCCAGGCACTGGCCATGGAACGGGTTGGTTCTGTGGAAGAAATCCGGGCGATCGTCCGCGATTCAGTTGAAATCAGCGTCTATGAGCCCGAACGTGCGGCCGAGTGGGACGGGGCCTATGTCCGGTTCCGGGAGGTCGCGGAGTTATGAATCCATGAACGGAAACCAAGGAGGTGGCAGGATGGACGCCTCGGCCGTAGAAAAAGCGTTTGCCTGGAGCCGGGAGAGATATGCCGAACATGGTGTTGATGCCGACGCCGCCCTGGCGGCCTTGAGGACAATTACGGTCTCCCTCCCCTGCTGGCAGGGAGATGATGTCCGGGGTTTTGAAAAGACAAAAGAGCCGGCCTTCTCGGGGGGAATTCAGGCGACAGGCAATTATCCCGGGCGGGCCAGGACTGTGGACGAGCTTCGCCAGGACCTCAAGACAGCCTGTTCCCTGATCCCAGGCCGCCACCGTGTCAACCTCCATGCCATCTACGGCGAGTTCGGCGGCAAGCCGGTCGCCCGAAACGAAATCGAGCCCGAACATTTCCGGGGCTGGCTGAGCTGGGCAAAAACCGAAAAGCTCAAGCTCGATTTCAACGCCACGTGTTTTGCCCATCCGCGGGCGGCTCAGGGTTTTACCCTGAGCAGCCCCGATAAAGAAACGCGGAGATTCTGGGTTGAACATGTCAGGCGCTGCCGCCGGATCTCGGCTTTTCTTGGACGCGAGCTCAAGGCTCCTGTCCTCCATAATCTCTGGATACCCGACGGGTTTAAGGACCTGCCCTTCGACCGCTGGACCCCCCGACTTCTCCTCAAGGAATCCCTCGATGAGATCTTTACGACCGATTATAGCCCGTCCGTCATGAAAGATTCCTTGGAGAGCAAGCTCTTCGGGATCGGCAGTGAGGAGTACGTCGTCGGTTCTCACGAATTTTACCTGGGCTATGCGCTCGCCCAAAGAAAGATCATCTGTCTCGACTTGGGACACTTCCATCCCACCGAGTCCGTGGCCGATAAGATCTCGGCCCTGCTCCAGTTTTTCGACGAACTTCTCCTTCATCTCAGCCGGCCGGTCCGCTGGGATTCCGACCATGTCGTCATCCTGGACGAAGAAATCCGCCGGTTGGCCGAGGAGGTGGTCCGGGGAAAAGCCCTGGATCGGGTTCATCTTGCCCTGGACTTTTTCGATGCCTCGATAAACCGCGTGGGGGCCTGGGTCATCGGGGCGAGAGCCGTCCTCAAGGCCTTCCTGCTGGCGCTCCTCCAACCTCAAGAGAAACTCAGGGAGGCCGAGGCCGGCGGCGATTATTTCCGCCGTCTGGCCATCGGAGAAGATGCCAAGACACTTCCCGGCGGGGCGGTCTGGGACCGCTATTGCCTTGAGCAGGACGTTCCTCTCGACGGCGAATGGCCCGGGAAGATTCAAGAATATGAGAGAGCCGTCCTCAGCAGGCGCTAGACAATGCGACCGGTTCCCCCTTCTTTCCTGCGGTGCGAGTACTTGGTAAATCCCCTGGGCCTCATGACCGCCTCACCGCGGCTTTCCTGGATCCTCGAGTCTGGCGAACGATCCACGCGTCAAGCCGCTTACCAGGTCATCGTCTCGCCGGAGCCGGCTTTCCTGGAAAGGGAGATCGGAGACTATTGGGACAGCGGCCGGGTGGAATCGGGCAGGGCCTGGGGGATCGCCTACAATGGGGTTCCTTTGTGGAGCGGAAAGGGCTATTTTTGGAAGGTCCGCTGGTGGGATGGGGAAGGAAACGTCAGCCCCTGGAGCGATCCGGCTAGGTTCGAGATGGGCCTTCTCCAGGAGCGGGACTGGAAAGCCAAGTGGATCAGCTCTCGCCATACAGCCGAGTTCTCTTCCCGGGGCAGCATCACCATGGGCATCGCCACAGGTGATTTTGTCCAGAGCCTCGGAATTTACCTCCGCAAGGAATTCGAGGTCATAGGAAAAATCCGTCGGGCCAGAGTCTTTGTCTGCGGGCTGGGATTCTATGAGCTGCACCTCAATGGCCGGAAGGTGGGTGATCATGGGCTCGACCCGGGGCAGACCGATTACCACAAAGTGGCGCTCTATTCCGTCTTCGACATAACCTCTGAAATAAGGGAAAAGAACGCCCTGGCCGTCATCCTCGGAAATGGCCGCCATATCAAAGCCTATGGATACGGCAAGCCGCGCCTCATCCTCCAAGTCCATCTGGAGCGGGAAAATGAACTCGTCGAACGCGTCGTCACGGACGAAACATGGAGGACGGGCTATGGAGCTCTCCTTGAAAACGGCCTCTATCTGGGAGAACGCGTCGATTCCCGGCTTGACCAGGACGGCTGGGACGAGCCTGGGTTTGACGATTCATCCTGGCCGTATGCGGAAGCGGTCAAGGGGTCAAATCTGGCATCCCAGCTTATGCCGCCCATCCGGGTGACGGAAAGGCTAGCGCCCCGGCGATTGTGGAGCCCACGTCCGGACGTTCACGTTGTCGATTTCGGGCAGAATTTTTCGGGCTGGGTCAGACTCAAGGTCAGAGGCCGGCGGGGACGGGAAATCAGAATCCGGCACGCCGAACTCATCCAGGCGGATGGAAATCTCAACGTTCTTACCAACCAAAATGCCGAAGCCACGGACGTTTTCATCCTCAAAGGCCAGGGAGAAGAGGTCTTTGAACCCCGGTTCACCTA
The DNA here is from genome assembly GCA_964353705.1 of uncultured Eubacteriales bacterium. Lineage (GTDB taxonomy): Bacteria > Acidobacteriota > Aminicenantia > Aminicenantales > UBA8522 > UBA8522. The sequence continues at coordinate 6,733 of CAYGXD010000122.1, forward strand.
TCATGGCTTCCGCTATGCCGAGGTCAGCGGTTTCCCCGGGGAGCTGACCCTGGACAGCTTGGAAGCCTGCTTTGTTCACAGCGATGTCGCGACTGCCGGCGATTTTCGCTGCTCGCACGAGTTGCTCAATCGCATCCATCAGAACATCCGCTGGGGGCAGCTCTCCAACTTGATGAGCATCCCGACCGACTGCCCTCAGCGCGATGAGCGCCTTGGCTGGTTGGGGGATGCCCATCTCTCGGCCGAGGAAGCGATCCTCAATTTTGACATGGCGGCCTTTTACAGTCAGTTCCTGGAGGATATCCGGCTGGCCCAGGAAGAGGACGGCAGCCTGCCTGATGCCGTCCCTCCGTATATCGACCGGCTTTGTCCGGCGGACCCCTGCTGGGGAGTCGCCTATCTCGAGATCGCCTGGCTTCTCTTTTTTTATTACGGCGATGAACGGATCCTTCAAAAACATTTCGCCGGCATGAAGAAGTACGTTGACCATCTGACCAGGAATGCGCCCGGCCGGATCATCACCCAGCTGGGCAAGTACGGCGATTGGTGTTCACCGGGAGAGGTGGCCCCCAAGAAGACGCCTTTGGAATTGACCTCGACATGGAGCTATTATCGGGCGGCCGTTCTCCTCTCCCGGTTTGCCGAGGTCCTCGGGAGGGCCGACGATGTCCGCGGTTACACACGGCTGGCCGGGGAAATCAAGGCCGCCTTTAACATCCACTTCCTCCGCGGTGACCAGTACGCCGCCCTGCGGGCCGGACCGGCCGACAGGAGTCCGAGCCAGACCTCGAATATATTGCCTCTGGCGCTGGACATGGTCCCCGTAGAAAAAAAGGGGCTTGTCTTGGAACGTCTGCTCGAGAGCGTGGTCAAAGAATGGGACTTGCACCCGGATACGGGCATCCTGGGAGCCCGATATTTGCTCGATGTCTTGACCGAAGCCGGCTATGGACAAACAGCGTTCCGGGTGGCCGCCCAGCGGACCTATCCGGGCTGGGGATACATGGTCGAACAAGGGGCCACGACACTTTGGGAGAGATGGGAGAACTTGACAGGCGCCGGGATGAATTCCCACAATCACATCATGCTGGGGAGCATTGACGCCTGGTTCTACCGGGTTGTCGCCGGCCTGAGGTGCGATGCACCGGCTTGGGAAAAAATCACGATACGGCCGCCTCTATTCGCCGGGCTCACCGATGCGTCCGCCGAGGTGAGGACCATAAGGGGAAAGGCCGGGGTATCCTGGCGTCGAGAGGAGCACCTGTTCGAGCTCTCCCTGCGCGTTCCCGTCGGCGCCGAGGCCGTCGTCCATTTTCCGCTCGATGAGAGGGTCGATGTCATCGAGGAAGGCGGGGCGGTGATCTGGAAAGACGGCGGTGCAGCCGGCCGGGTCCCCGGTATCATTTTCCTGAAAAATGAAAACGGGTACGCGCTGTTCCAGGTGGGCAGTGGAGTGTACGCTTTCCGCAGCCAGACCAGAGACTAATAACCCTTTGTTCTCCAAAACGCTCTTGGAATTTCCCGGCGCAGTTAGGCGCGGATTATGATATAATATCCGGCTTCCATGGCGCTATTTCAAAAGAAGACGAAAAAAACCCGGAGCTGCGTGATCGGGCTGGATGGAGTTCCCTACTCTCTCGTCCTCGAGCTGGCCGACCGGGGAATCATGCCCTCGCTGGCGGATCTTCTTAAGACCGGCCATCTCCATAGGATGAAGGCAAGCCTTCCTGAGATCTCGGCCGTGTCCTGGACGGATTTCATGACCGGGACGGACTCCGGGTCGCATGGGATCTTTGGGTTCACCGACCTGAAGCCCGGGTCGTATGCTCTGCGCTTCCCCAACTTCCTCGACATGAAGGGAGAAACTCTTTGGGACGTCCTCGGTAAAAGCGGGAAGCGGTCCATCATCCTCAACCAGCCGTCGACCTATCCGGCGAGACCCCTCAACGGGGTTCTGGTCTCCGGGTTCGTCGCCCTTGACCTGGCCAAAGCCGTTTATCCGCTCTCGCAAAAAGCCGTTCTGGACCGGATCGGATATCAGATCGACATCGATAGCCTGAAATCCCGCCAAGACCATGCTTTTTTCTGGTCTGAGCTAAAGAGGACAACGGACGGACGGGAGCGGGCTCTGGATCATTTTTGGAACGAAGATTGGGACTTTTTTGAATTCGTCATCACCGGGACGGACCGTCTCCACCACTTCCTCTGGAACGCCTATGCCGACCGGGATCACAGCGACCATGAGCGCTTCCTCGATTTTTATCGCCTGGTGGATGGGATCATCGGCCGCCTCGTCCTCGCCTACCGCCGCCTGACCGGAGGTGTCGCCGGCCTCTACCTTCTCTCCGACCATGGCTTCTGTCAGATCGACCAGGAAGTCTATCTCAACGCCTGGCTTCAGAAAGAAGGTTACCTGCGCTTGGCCGGAGATGCGCCGCAGGGGCTCGAAGAGATCGCCGAAGGAAGCGTGGCCTTTGCCCTCGACCCCAACCGGATCTACCTCAACACCCGGGGCCGTTTTCCCAAAGGCGCCGTGGATGAGAGCGCCCGGAAAGCCCTGAAAGCAGAGATTGCTCAGAAGCTCCAAACACTCGAATTCCAGGGTCGAAGGACCATCCGCAGGGTATTCGATGCAGACACCGTCTATACCGGCCCTCTCTCGGCCTCCGGCCCCGACCTCCTCGTCCTTTCCGAGCCCGGTTTCGACCTCAAGGGGTCGGTCAAGAAAAAGGACGTCTTCGGACGAACCGACCTGGAAGGGATGCACACCTGGGATGATGCCTTCTTCTGGTCTGAGCAAAAGGTCGGCGACGACTTGATGATCCGTCAGCTATCTACCGTCATTTTGAGTCACATCACATGAAAATCCAACTCCCTCAGAAGCCGGCCGTCATTCTGTTATTAATCCTGGTTTTAGGGATCGCCGTGCCGGCGCTGGCCTACATCGGACCGGGCGCCGGGTTCGCTTTCCTCTCCTCGTTCCTCGTCCTCTTCCTCACTTTCTTCCTGGCCGTTTTCTCCTTCCTTTCCTGGCCCTTCCGGCTGCTCATCCGGATGATCAAGGGGCGAAGAACAATCAGCGGCGCGCTCGTCGACAAGGTGGTCATCGTCGGGCTGGACGGTCTCGAGCCCACGCTGGCCGAGAAATTCATGAGCGAGGGAAAACTCCCCCATCTCTCCAGTCTCAGGAAGGAAGGGACCTATGCGCGCCTCCAGACGACGACGCCGGCTATCTCGCCGGTCGCTTGGTCTTCCTTCATGACCGGCTCCGAGCCGTCCAAACACAACATCTTTGATTTCCTCAGCCGTGACCCAAAGACCTACCTTCCTTCTCTGTCGTCGGCCTATATCGGCCGTCCCAAAAAAGTCCTGTCTCTGGGGAAGTATACGATCCCTCTTTCCAAGCCGGAGATCCGAGGAATGAGGAAGAGCGTACCCTTCTGGAAAATCCTCGGGGATGCCGGCATATTCAGCACCGTCCTCCGCGTGCCGATCACCTTCCCCCCGGAGAAATTCTCCGGCCACCTTCTCTCCGGCATGTGTGCGCCCGACCTCAAGGGAAGTCAGGGCACTTTCACCTTTTACACGACGGACGAAGCCAAACACAAAAAACGGGAGGGCGGCGTCGTCATTCCGGTTGAGGTCAAGGACGGCCGCGTCCGGACATACCTTTCGGGCCCGGAAAATTCCCTGCTCAAGAAGGCCGAAGAGATCAAGCTGCCCATGCAGCTTCTGATCGATAAGAAGAAGAACGAGGTCAGGGTGGAAATCTCCGGAGAGCGCCTCCGCCTCAAGGTCGGCGAGTTCTCGCCTTGGACCCGGATCACTTTTAAGCCCGGACTGGGGATGAAAGTGAAGGCCATCGCCAAATTCCTGGTTTCCGAGATCGATCCCCATTTCGAGATGTACATGACCCCCTTGAACATCGATCCCGAGAAACCGGCCCTCCCCATCTCCCATCCCTTTATTTATTCGGTTTACCTGAGCAAGCTTCTAGGGAGCTTCATCACGTTGGGCGAAGCGAATGATACCTGGGCCCTGAATGAAGGCGCACTGAAAGACGCCGACTTCCTGGAGCTCACCTATTCCAACCACAGGGAATGGGAAGCGATGTTCTTCAATGCC